>CALRIM020000185.1:0-5923 GCA_943360385.1 Rhizobium sp. Q54
TATCATAGTAGAATTCTAGGATAAATATATTGAAAATACCGATATCAATTTATTACTTTTGGTTTGCAACTTTAAAAATATAATGGAAAAACAATCATTCATTAAACGTAATCAATACGTTATACTCGCTATTTTAATATTTCTAGCAATGTGCTTTGTGTATTTCAGTCCAATACTAGAAGGAAAAACCATTAGGCAAGATGACGTTGAGTCCCTAAAAGGTGGCTTTTCTGAAATACGCAAGTATAAAGAAGAAACTGGTAGATATGCTTTATGGAGCAATGCAATGTTTGGAGGTATGCCGACTTATCAGATGTGGTTAGGTTATCCATCAAATATTGCGGGTCATATCTTAAACGCATACAATAGAATATTACCAAACCCTATAAACACAGTATTTTTATACCTTATTGGGTTTTTCATCCTACTACGTGCCTTGAAAATGAATGTTTGGATAAGTCTGTTGGGGGCGATCGCCTTTGCATTTTCGTCCTATAACTTCATTATCATTTCAGCAGGTCATACAAACAAAGCCATCGTGATCGGCTTATTTGCACCAACTATAGCTGGTGTACTAATGGCCTATCGGGGTAAAATTATTCAGGGCGCTACACTAACTGCCTTGGCACTTGCTTTACAATTGAAGGCAAACCATTATCAAATGAGTTATTATTTAGCTATTGCCATTTTCATCTATATTATTATAGAATTGGTGTATGCAATAAAAGATAAAAAAATTGTCGACTACTTGAAGTCATCAATGGCTTTGGCAGCTGCAGCTATACTTGCTATAGGTGTAAACTTAACTCCAATAATGCTAACCGAAGAATACGCGCACTCAACTATACGTGGCAATACTGAATTAACGCTAGATTCAACGGCAAGCAATAATGGTCTAAGTAAGGACTATGCTTTTGAGTATAGTTATGGAATCAAAGAATCCATGTCCTTACTAATACCAAATATTCAAGGGGGTGCTTCTGTTGGTGAACTCAGTAAAGATTCGGAAACTTTTAAGTACCTGCAAAAAAATGGAGTTCCCAACGCGAATTTAATTATCAAACAGCTTCCACTTTATTGGGGCAATCAACTCTCCACAGCAGGTCCTGTATATTTTGGAGCCATCGTTATTTTCCTATTTATATTAGGATTATTTGTTGTAAAAACAAAAGAAAAATGGTGGATATTAATTACAGTTGCATTGACTATAATGTTATCATGGGGTAGAAATTTTGAAAGTTTATCTTATTTATTTTTCGACTACTTCCCAATGTATAACAAATTCAGGGCTGTTTCCTCAATTATGACAGTAACCAGTTTATTGGTTCCATTGTTGGCCTGTTTAGCATTGAAAGAAATAATAGAAGACAAAATTAGTAAAGCTGAATTTTTAAAAGCATTGAGCAATAGTTTTATCATAGTAGGTGGCCTTACACTTGCATTGACTTTAATTCCAGGACTAGCGGGTGACTTTATCAATGAGGCAAAAGATAAAAATGTATTTGGCACAGCCTATGATCAAATCATCTCTGCATTTGCATCTGATAGAGAGTCGTTGTTGAGAGCGGATGCCTTTAGGTCATTTGTATTTATTTTGTTAACTGCTACTTTATTATTCTTGTATAGTAGAGGTAAAATTAAATCACATCTACTTATATTATGTATAGCGGGTTTAATATTGATTGATATGTGGAATGTTGACAAACGTTATTTAAACAATGACCGTTTTGTTAAAGCTAAGAAGATCGAAAAAGTAGCTCCAACCAATGTTGATTTGCAAATTATGCAAGATACCAACAAGTATTATAGAGTTTACAATTTAACAGGAAACCCATTTACCGATGCAAACACTTCTATATTCCATAAATCTGTAGGTGGATATCATGCAGCGAAAATGAAAAGATATCAGGAAATTATTGAAAACCACTTAGCAAAAGGAAACCTCAATGTGTTGGATATGTTAAACACAAAATATTTCATCGTAGCAGATCAAAAAGGTCAGCAAGGTGTTCAGGAAAATAAAAATGCTTGTGGTAATGCTTGGTTTATCAATGAGATTAAATATGTGGCAAATGCAGATTCGGAAATGCTGGCATTGACGAATTTTAATCCTAAGAATACCGTGATCATTGATCAACGATTCAAAGAAAACGTAGGCAATATAGAATTAGTAAAAGATAGTTTATCAAGCATCAATCTTACGTACTATTCGCCAGACACATTGACTTATGAGTACAATGCAAACTCAGATAAATTTGTTGTTTTTTCAGACATCTATTATGAGCATGGCTGGAATGCATATATAGATGGAGTTTTAACAAATCACCTTCGTGTAAATTATCTATTAAGAGGCATGAAAGTTCCTTCAGGTAAACATACCATTGAGTATAGATTCGAACCCAAAAAATATTATTTTGGAGAGAAAGTATCTTTAGCAAGTTCAATTGCATTGGTATTGCTTATAGGATTAAATGTATTTTTGAGTTTGGCCAAGAAAAAAGAGAATAATGTTTAAAGTTGATATTATTGCGGGTGCTCGTCCAAATTTCATGAAAATTGCTCCCATTATTGATGCAATAAAAAAATCGTCGAATGATGGAACGAAAATAAAATATCGTTTGGTACATACTGGACAACATTATGATGAAAAGATGAGTGGAGATTTTTTTAAGCAATTAGGCATTCCACAACCCGATGTAAATTTAGAAGTAGGTTCAGGCACACAAGCTGAACAAACAGCAAAAATAATGACAAAGTATGAAGCTTTACTTATGGAGTCTCCTTGTGATTTATGTATAGTGGTTGGTGATGTTACCTCTACTATGGCATGTTCTATTGCTGCAAAGAAGCTCAATATTAAAGTTGCACATGTTGAAGGAGGTATACGCTCAGGAGACATGAGTATGCCCGAAGAAGTCAATAGAATTGTTACAGATTCCATAAGTGATTATTTTTTCACTACATCAGACGTAGCGAATAACAATTTACGTGCATCAGGAATTAAAGAAGAACAAATATTTTTCGTGGGGAACACCATGATTGATACCTTGCTTAAACAGATGGAGAATTTTCGTAAACCATCTTTGTGGGATGATCATCAACTTCAGACAAAAAAATATTTTGTTATTACACTTCATAGGCCATCAAACGTTGATGATGCATTACAGCTAGAGACGTTGTTGAACGAAATATTTAAACACACCCAAGATTATCAAATTGTTTTCCCAGTACATCCACGTACAAGAAAAATGTTAGACACCATCAATTTTAAAAATGAAAGAATAGTGCTTTCAGAACCTTTGGGATATTTAGAGTTTAATTATTTGGTAAAAAATTCCTTTGCGGTTATTACCGACTCTGGAGGGATCACCGAAGAAACCACGGTGATGGGGATTCCATGTTTTACCTTGAGAAACAGTACTGAACGACCAGAGACTTGCAGTATAGGGACCAACGAGTTGATTGGCACTAATCCAAAAGATTTGCAACCCTATTTAGAAAAATTGTTTGCTGGTGATTGGAAAAAAGGTGCAATTCCACCATTGTGGGATGGGAAAACGGCGGAGAGGATAGTATCGCAAATTATTGCAACGAACTACTTATAAAAAAGATTATCATTTTTTGATGATCTTTTTTATAATGCTAGAACCATTTGCATCATGCAATTTTAATAAATAAATACCTTCAGTGAGTTCTTCATTAAGTAGAACTTTGCTCTCTGTTAATTTCCCTCTTTGTACAGTTCTTCCTAGCATGTCATTGATGGTAAACTCTAAATATTTTTCAATACTTGTATCTGACTTTATATTTATTATACTAGTTGTAGGATTTGGATAAAATTCTATATCACTAACTTTTGTAGTTTCAATTGAACTTACACTGAATAAAGATGTTATTTCATCAATAGACAACACTGTGCGGTAAAACCTTACATCGTCAAGTGCTCCAGTTAAATAGGAACCCGAACTACGTGTACACCTTACACCCATGGTTACTTTTTGATTATTGCCGTAATTAGGCAAACTTCCGTTTAATATCACATCTTCTGCAGCTAAATTCCCATCGATATATAATGACAATTTATTTGCACTTCTAGAAAATCCCACAAAATACCATCGGTTTGGAACAATTTGTAGACCATTACTCGCAATACTTATTGGAGCGGTCAAATTATATGCTCCAGCCACAAATCCGTAGTAACCATTATTATTTATCGACATAGAATTATCACCGCCAAAACCACCCATAGATATTGTATAATGATATTGTCCTGAAGGTGTAATTTGATATGGCTTAACCCAATAAGTGATTGTGAAATTATTTAATAAAAGAGAATCTGGATTATTTACGTTTATATATGAATTACCATCAAACTCATAAGCACAATTTGGTTTTCCAAAACGATCTGGAATTTTCATAGCACCAAAAACTTCTCCATAATGCCCATGACCAGTAATATCTGATGTGGTGTCAATACTTGAAAAACTTCCGATCCTAGTCCTCTCTGCATCGAATGGTAGGTGTGCTACCAACCTTAGATCTGTTTGTCCGAGAACAGTAATACTACAAAAGAGTAAAAAACATAAAATTCTTAAGGGCTTCATAAGAACGATATAGCAAATAAATCGCTAAAAAACAAATTTACTTGCAATAGACCTAAGCAAATCGTTTATTTCGCCTGAAATTCTAAAATAATAGACAGCCGTAACAAAGCCGCCAATGATAATTGCACTTCTATAGATAATGTCAAATATCCAATTATCTAATGATGGTAAGAAAAGGTTTAGACTAAAAAACAATGCTCCAAGTAATAATAAATATGTTGTTTTGATGCTGAAAGGATGAAGGCCCGTTTTAATTTTAACAAAATAAGTTATGGAACTACTATAAATTAAAATAGAAACCGCAGTAGCAATACCCACACCTACAATTCCATATATTGGAATCAAAAGCCAATTAAGAAAAATTGCAATCCCTGCTAAGAAAAACATAAAGTAAACTCCAAAATAATAAAACTTTGAATTCCCCATAATTACTGAATTGATACCCGTAAGTAGGTCGAATATTTTACTTAAGCCTATGAATAAAATTACGTATTTACCTTGTTTAAATATTTCTCCATTAGGCATCATTTCAAAAATACTATCAGCATTGATCCAAATCGCCAGAAAAATTAAAACACCTATGATGGATTGATTAATAGAAGATTTTTTATACAACTCTTCCACCTTATCCATATTGTTGTTTTTAATAGCTTCGGACACAATAGGAGTGGTAATTTGACTAATAGAACGATAAGGCATTTCGATAACTGTTGCAATGAAAAGTGCTGTTGAATAAATACTATAGCTTGATAAGTTAATCAAAGAACTAATCATGTAACCATCTATTTTATTTACAATGGTAGAGCCTATACCTACAATGATAATGAATCCTAGGAAATAAAATATTTCTTTTCTAAACTTTGAGTTTTGAAGTACTGTGTAATCGTATGTTAAATTTATTCCAAAGAGCTTATGAATATATAATATGTTTATTATCAGACCGAATGCATAAGCTAAGGTGAGGAACACCATTAACGTTTCAAAGTCAATATATTTATAATAACAAAGCATCAAAAATACAGAAGTAACAGCTCTTAAATAAACATCTCTTATCATTTTAGGCACAACAATACGCATTTGTGTACTACAGTATTGTTCTGTCACATTTAAATAAACATAAATGATAGTGAAAGGAATAAAATACCAATAGTAATCCAATACTAGTGGTGAATTTTTTTGAAAGGATAATACAAATAAAGGCCTTAAAAAAATGAAGATAATACTGAATATTACTATACCAATTAAGGGTACAAAAAATATCCAAAATTGAAACCCATGATCATTTTTATCTTTATTTCTAAAATATGGATAAAACCTAT
>CALRIM020000186.1:0-5868 GCA_943360385.1 Rhizobium sp. Q54
AAGAAGGATTGGATCTTGTTGAAATTTCTCCTAATGCTGTTCCACCCGTTTGCAAGATTATAGACTATAATAAGTTTATATACGAGCAAAAAAAGAAAATGAAGGAAATCAAAGCGAAAGCTGCGAAAACCGTTATTAAAGAAATAAGATTCGGTCCAAATACAGATGACCATGATTTCGAATTTAAATTGAAACATGCCATTAACTTTTTGGAAGATGGAGCAAAAGTGAAAGCCTTTGTACATTTCAAAGGAAGAGCAATTGTTTACAAGGAGCAAGGGGAGATTTTATTATTAAGATTTGCTCAAGCGTTAGAAGAGTACGGTAAAGTAGAACAATTACCTAAGTTAGAAGGTAAAAGAATGTTCATCTTTATTGCTTCAAAATCAAAAAAATAATTTAACAATTAAATAAAAAAGCGATGCCAAAAATGAAAACTAATTCCAGTGCTAAGAAGCGTTTTAAGCTCACTGGAACCGGTAAAATTGCACGTAAAAGCGCTTTCAAACGTCACATCTTGACCAAAAAAACCACTAAACAAAAAAGAGGTTTATCTGGAACAGCTTACGTGACTGATGCCGATAGAGGCAATGTTGAAAGAATGCTATGCATGGGCAAGTAAAGCCAAGACAGTTCGGAAAGACGACACCAATTAATCAATTAATTTAAACCAGGTAATCGGTACAAAGATCTTAAGAAGACACCGATATCCAAAAAACGTAAAGAAATGCCAAGATCGGTTAACGTTGTTGCGGCCCGCCGCAGAAGAAAAAAAATCCTTAGAGCTGCAAGAGGCTATTGGGGTTCTAGAAGTAAAGTTTTTACAATTGCTAAAAACACACTAGAAAAAGGTATGCAATATGCATATCGCGATAGAAAAGTTAAGAAAAGAGAATTCCGTGCATTATGGATTCAACGTATTAATGCAGGTACTCGTCAACAAGGAATATCGTACTCAGTATTTATGGGTAAATTAAACGCTAAAAACATCGGCTTAAACCGTAAAGTATTAGCAGATTTAGCGATGAACAATCCTGAAGCTTTTAAAGCTGTGGTTGATGCAGTAAAATAAACTTAGTTATTTTATAATGAAAAGTCCCTCCGAAATTTCGCAGGGACTTTTTTTTTGTACTTTTAGAAATGTCCAAACTGTTTGCTAAAAACGCTATTGCCTATACCGAAACTGGCAACAGTAATAAGGTAATCCTTTTTATACACGGTATGGGTTGCGACTCCTCTATATGGAATGGAATGATTGCAAAACTGAGTAAAACCTACAAGTGCATTTGCATAGATTTACCAGAACACGGAGCTACTAACCTGAAATTAAAGAAGTATACTCTTTCGGAATTTGTTGATATCATCCACGATTTTATTGTCGAAAAGAATCTTCAGCATTCTAATTTACATCTCATTGCACATTCTATGGGAGCACAGATTTCCATTATTTTGGCTATCCGATTCCCAACCTTCTTTCAATCACTCATATTATTAGCCCCAGCAGGGGTAGAGAGTTATAGTAAACGTGAACGTTCCATTATAGAAGCCAGTACCTCTATTTTCCCTTTCTTTAACAACGAGGAGCAAATGAAGACCCTTTTAAACTATTCGTGGTTTAACAATAATTCAGAAAAGTTAAATTCTTATTTGAAGTACCTAGGTAATCAGCCCAACTTCTCTTATAAACTATATTTTGAAACGATTAAAAAATCCATCATTGCCATGTTAAAAGAGCCAGTGGATGAATTTCTTAAAAGCATTACCATACCAACGTTAATTATATTCGGAGAAGCAGATAGGATGATCCCAAATCCGGTTACCAAAAGAACCAAAACCATTGAAATAGCCAAGAATGCACATAAACTCATAAAAGATTCTACACTGGTGACGTTCCCTAAAAAAGGACATTTTCTACCCTTTGAAGCTGAAAATGAATGTGTAACTGCTATAATCGATTTTATGGACTAAAAGTTTCGTGTAAAAGCTTTCTTACATAATAATATTTATACCAATAGCACTTATATTTACTCATATTAAATCTAACAAAATGTTAAAAAAACTAATCATTTTCATTGGAGCAGCAGCCCTAACCATCCCTGCTATGGCTCAAGAAAAGTTACCCGATAACTTTTTCATGAAGAAACTAAACAATGGACTAGAAATTCTAGTAATTGAGGATGCAAACGTTCCTTTGGCAACAATAGAAATTGTTGTTAAAAATGGGGCTTACACAGAAGACAAAGATTACAATGGATTATCGCATTTATATGAACACATGTTCTTTAAAGCGAACAAATCGTATCCTTCTCAAAAAGCATTTTTAGATCGTGTAAACGAATTAGGAATTTCTTTTAATGGAACAACTTCCGATGAGCGTGTAAATTATTTTGTTACTTTAAGTAAAGACAAAGTATCTCAAGGTCTTGATTTTATTAACAGTGCCATCCGTTACCCATTGTTCGATACGACCGAAATGCGTAAAGAAAATCCGGTTGTTGCAGGTGAATTTCAACGTGCAGAGTCGAATCCATTTTTTGGTTTGTTCGATAGAATGAACAAAGAAGTATGGCAAGATAACTACAGCAGAAAAAACCCTATCGGTGATTACAATATCATTTACACTGCAACTGCAGAAAAAATGAATGTAATTAAAAACAAATATTATTTCCCAAACAACTCTCTTTTAGCAGTATGTGGAGATGTAGATCACGTAAAAATGTTTGCTGAAATTGAACGTATTTATGGCGATTGGGCTCCATCTGGATTCGATCCTTTCCAAAAATGGCCGATACCAGAATTCAAGCCTATAGAATACTCTAAACAAGTGGTAATTGAATCTCCAAATGCTCAAGTGCCTTTGTTTATGCTTACTTACCACGGTCCGGATACTCGTAATGATTTAAATGCAACGTATGCAGCCGATGTATTCTCTTATATTCTTCAACAAAAAAATGCAAAACTTTACAAAGAATTAGTAGAAACAGGCTTGGCTTTCCAAATAAACGTAGGATACCAAACAGCTAAATATGTTGGTCCAATTCAAATTATTATGGTTCCTAGTCCTCGTAAAATAAAAGAAGCATATGAAGTGCTTTGGAAAAATATAAACGAGTGGGATAGCGACGATTACTTTAGCGACGAACAGTTACAAACTGCTAAAGATTTACTTTCTGTTCAAGAAGAATTTGGCAAAGAAAAACCATCAAACTATATACATACAGTAACCTATTGGTGGTGCTCTGCAACTATTCCTTATTACACAAACTATGAGGCTAATTTGCAAAAAGTAACACGTGAAGACATCAAAAATTACGTTCGTAAATACATTAAAGGCAAGCCATATGTAATGGGTGTAATGCTTAGAGATGGTATGAAAAAATCGATGAATACCGATAATTTCTTTGCACCAACCATGAGTATGGACGAGTATTCACTGATGTTTAACAACAATGAATTAAACTTAACCGAAGAAAAAAATGCTGAAAAACTAAATAGTTTAATTCAATGGTTAAAAATTAACCCTTCTGCAAATATTTCTTTAGAGGCTTACATGGTTGATGGAGAAAAGAAAACAGTTGGAAGCGAAAGATATGAAGCAGTATTAGCGGCATTAAAAGCAGCTGGTATTGGCGAAACGAGAATTATTGGAACTATGAATAAAGCTTTCCAAGTGAAGAAAGTTAAAGCTGATACAGAAGAAATGAAAGCAGCTAATAGAAAAGTAACATTTAATATTGTTAAAAAATAATTCCATAACCAATAGACTTAAGAAAATGAAAAAAACAATAATATCATTCCTAAGTGCAGCTGTTTTGTTATGGACTAACACAGCGAGTGCACAATCTAAAAACACTACCGAGGAAATTATGGTAGATGGGTATAAAGTGATTTATAAACCAGCTCCAAATAAAATTGTAAGTGTTAGATTATTTATAAAAGGTGGAACAGCAAACTACACCAAAGATAAAGAAGGTGTAGAGAACTTAGCACTAGAAATTGCTACCAACGGAGGTACTTCTAAATACTCAAAATCTGAATTGAATCGTCAGTTAGATAGAATGGGAAGCAGCATTTCAGGAGTTTCTGGTTTAGATAATGCCAACATCGCAATGTCTTGTGTTTCTAGAAATTTCGACGCTACTTGGGCAATTTTCGAAGATGTAATCACTTCGTCTTTATTTGAAGAAGAAGAATTTAAAAAACAAAGAGATGCAATGGTTTCTAATGTTCAACAAGGTAAATCGGATCCTGATACTTACCTAAATGACATGGCCATGAATGATGCATTTGCTAATTTAAATTACGATAAAAAAACATTTGGTTCTGAAGAAAGCCTAAACAAACTAACGCTTGAAGATGTAAAATCACACTACAAAAAAGTGATGAACAAAAAGCAAACATTTTTAGTAGTAGTAGGAAATATAGACAGAGCTCAACTTATAGAGAAAGTTAAGAAAATGGTTCGTTCTTTACCAGAAGGTAATTATACCCCTGCAAAAGGAACTCTATTAACAATTAACACCTCTACTTTAAATCCAGAAGATCGTAAAATGGCAACCAATTACATTCGTGGTGTAATGAATGGACCTGCTTATGGTACAGAAGAATCGTATGCAATGCAAATTGCTTTTGCAATTGTTGCAGATAGATTGTTTGATGAAATTAGAACAAAACGTAGTTTATCTTATGCACCTCAAGCATACTTTCAAACGAATATTAATCCTTGTACAAACGTTTATGTAACTACCACAGATCCTGCACAAGCTGTTCAAGTGATTATAGATGAAATCAAGAAAGTAAAAACAGTAGGTTTTACTGATGATGAAATTAAAAATCAGAAAAGTTCTTATGTAACTACTTATTACATGGGATTAGAAACCAATGCAGCACAATCTGCAGGTTTAGGTAATGCAGAAGTAAAAGGTACTTGGAAAAACTATGTTGAATTTATAAACAACATTAACAAGGTACCAGCAAAAGAAGTAAATGCAGTAGTAAAGAAATACCTTACCGGAATTCGTTGGTCTTATTTAGGAGATCTAACGAAAGTGAAATCGGAAGTGTTCTTGCAGAAACTTTAATGAGTTGTGAATTCCCCTCAACTACGCTACGCTTCGTTCGGGGACCGATGACGTTCATTTTTTCATAAACGAGGAAAGGTTTTTGTTTAACAAAAACCTTTCCTCGTTTTATCCAATGGTATAAAAAAACTGGTCCCCGAACGAAGCGTAGCGCAGTTGAGGGGTGAAACAATTTCGTGCACTATAAGATAGCAAGTTGAGGGTTAAGGGGCAAGGCTTACTGAATCTGTAATTCCAGTACTATCCACCACACTAGTATCTGCTCTTGGTTGCCTTGGTGTAGGGCAGTAATAATCCTTTTCTATCTTCACCCAAGGTTTCGGCAGTTTACCAAACGTTATACCCGACTTAGGGTCTTTGTAAAGTTTCTCCATGAATTTACCATAAATTGGTAAGGCAGTTTTAGAACCTTCGCCGTAGGCCGATGTTTTAAAGTGCACAGAGCGCTCATCTGCACCAACCCAAACACCTGTTACCAAATCTTTAGATATGCCCATATACCATCCGTCGGAGTGGTTAGAGGTAGTGCCTGTTTTTCCACCAATTTCATTTCCTTTTTGCCACAAATCATATTCCCATAACGCTTGTGAGGTTCCTCCTGGTTCTTCCATTCCTCCTTTAAACATATAGAGCATTAACCATGCTGTTTCTTCGGAAATTACTTGCTCTTGTTCTACTTTAAATTCCTTAATTAATTTACCATCATGGTCGGTAATTCTAGTAACCAATAATGGCTCTGTTTTTATTCCTTTATTTAAAAATGTTCCGTAAGCTCTTATCATTTCGT
>CALRIM020000187.1:0-5826 GCA_943360385.1 Rhizobium sp. Q54
CATTGGGCAGAAGAACATGCGGATTTGGTTTCCGAAAATTGTAAATTATATTTACAACCAGAATGGAGTAAAGCAGAACAAATGACTCCATTAATTATTGAGTATGTAAAAGATCATCCAAGATGGGAAGTTTCTTTGCAGACTCATAAGTACATGAACATACCTTAAACTAGTAGCTGGTAATTGGTAGTTGGTAGCTAGTAACTGTTTTATATTAAGTAAATTCAGAACCGTTACCCGAACGTAGCGAAGCGTAGTTGAGGGGCGTAATTCGTAATTTTAATCTATTTTTTATGAAGAAAACCATCATCCTATTTTCAATTTTCTTTTTACCAATTCTTTCAATCGCTCAAGATAAATTAAGTAGTAATAATACTCGTGCATTGTCTGCCTATAGTCGCTCTAATTTATCCATTGGGCAAAAAATGTATAACACCGCTATTCGTGATTTAGAGGAGGCGCTTCGTTTTGATCCGAATTTTATTGAAGCTCATTATCGTTTAGGCGATGTGTACAAAAAGCTAAGTGAGTACAGAAAATCATTGTCTCAATATCAATATGTAGAATCTACAAACCCTACTATATCCAAACATTTAGGTTTCGAAATTGCTGAATGCTACTTCAATTTACATGTTTATGATTCTGCTCTAACCTATTTCGAAAACTATCAACAAACACCAGATTTATCGGAGAATCGTAAAAAAGTTTTAGATAAATATTTAATTAATACTCGATTTAGTGTGGAGGCAATTAAACTGAAAATTGCCTATGAACCCAAAAATTTAGGGGCTGGAATTAATACTACCAATCAAGAATATCTTCCAACAGTAACAGCAGATGATAGTACTATCATATTCACGAGAAGAACAAACCAAGAAGATTTTTTCATCAGTACACGTAATTCAGATAATAATTGGAACAAAGCATTAAGTTTAAGTAATACCATCAATACTACTGGAAATGAAGGGGCACAATGTATTTCACCAGACGGACAATACCTTTATTTTGCAGGCTGTGGAAGAGAAGATGGTTTAGGGAAATGTGATATTTATTATTCTAAACTTGTGGGTAATACTTGGAGTAAACCACAAAATATTGGGGCACCCATTAATACACCGTATTGGGAATCTCAACCTTCTTTATCTGCCGATGGTAAAAGTTTATATTTTGTAAGCGATCGCAAAGGTGGTTATGGCTCTTATGATGTCTACCTTTCAAGATATTTGGGTTCTGGTAAATGGTCTAACCCTGTTAACTTAGGTCCAAATATTAATACCGCTGGCTCCGAGTTGTCGCCTTTTATTCATGCTGATAATCAAACCTTATATTTTTCTTCAGATGGCTGGCCTGGGTTTGGTCAGAATGATATCTTCTATGCTAAAAAAACGAAAACTGGATTCTCTGAAAAGCCAAAAAATATTGGCTACCCAATAAATACCTCACAAGAAGAAAGCAGTTTATTTATTTCAAATGATGGTAAAAAAGCTTATTTCGCTTCCAATAGTTTACAAGGTTTTGGTGGTTTAGATTTGTATTCTTTTGAGCTTTATGAGGCTGCTCGTCCAAACTTTGTAACCTTTGTAAAGGGTACTGTTTTTGATAAAAATACCTCGCAGAAATTATTTTCAATTGTAGAAATAATTGATGTAGCAACTGGAGATACTGTGGCACAAACCTCTTCGAATGAAATTAGTGGACAATTTTTAGCGAGCTTACCAGCTGGCAAAACTTATGCATTTAATGTATATAGAGAAGGTTATTTATTTTACTCTGATCAATTTGCGTTAGAAAATAAAAAACAAATCGAGGCATTTAAACTACCCGTTCCGCTCTCTCCTATTTCTATTGGTGCAAAAATTTCTCTTCGAAATATTTTCTTCGAGAGCAATAGTTTTAAACTCAAAAACGAATCGAAGTATGAGTTATTAAAATTAAATGAATTCCTTAAAGGTAACCCTTCTGTTCGAATAGAAATATCTGGACATACTGATAACGTTGGGGTTGATGCTACTAATCAAACATTATCTACTAATCGTGCTAAGGCAGTTTATGATTACATTATTAAATTAGGAATAGATCCTAAAAGATTAATTTATAAAGGTTATGGAAAAACACAACCTATAGATGTAAATACAACTGAGGCTGGAAAGGCAAAAAATAGAAGAACAGAAGTAAAGATTATTGAATAATTTTCACTTCTGTTCTGAATCATTTTTCAGTATATATCTTTCCAGTTCCTATATAGGAAACTTTAAACTCTTTTTCTGTAATTATTTCACATCCTTTTCCCACCATAATGGTTGAATTTTTATGTTGAAGAATTAAGTTAGAATATGGGCTAAGATAAATTTTTGATTCATTGGATAATTGCAGCTCCCCCTCACCCTTAATAATTAATACAGCTCCGGAATCTATTACTAAATTACTTCCGTTCGATAAATAAATCAAAGCACTGTCTGAAATTTCTAAAGTAGCACATGGCAATAAATGCAATTGCGCATGATTTTCTATTGTCATCGTACCAAATTTGTTGATTTTTAGAAATGCCATAGGGGTAACGTTAAATTCCACTTTTTTAGCTTCTCTTGTAATAGGATACTTTAGTATATCTGTATCTTGGGTAACTTCATAAATTACAAATGCCGAAATAATTAAATCAGGATTATGATCATTAGAGGTATTTGCTAAATATATACTCCTATTTATTACTTGGTTATTTCGAATTACAATTTGTTTTGATGACTTAGCTAATTTGGCAGAATCTACCCTTGTATTTTCAAAACTACCTATTGTAACCACTCCCGCTTGAACAAAATATAAACTAGAATTACATAGTAATATCACGATTGTTCTTTTAATAAACTGTTTCATAGCATAACATTTTTTTGGCAAAAAATGTTGTTGTTAGCTGTTGTTAAGAAACTTTAAAACAAAAAAAACGTCGAATATTTAATTCGACGTAAATAAAAGTAAAATCTTAGGAATATTTAAATCGTTGCTTGTCTTATTAAGACTAACTTATTCATAAGTCCATCTAAGTGATCTAAATGCAACATATTCGCACCATCTGATTTTGCATTTTTAGGATCAGGATGAGTTTCTATGAATAAACCATCGGCACCTACAGCAATAGCAGCCTTTGCAATTGTTTCTATTAGTTCTGGCTTCCCACCAGTTACACCACTTTCCTGGTTAGGTTGTTGAAGTGAGTGAGTGCAATCCATTACTACCGGCACACCAAAGGTTTTCATTTCTGTAATGTTTCTAAAATCCACAATCATGTCCTGATAACCAAAAGAGTTACCTCTATCTGTTAAGAAAATATTGGGATTGCCAGAATCTGTAACTTTATGAACTGCATGTTTCATAGAAGAGCCCGAAAGAAATTGCCCTTTTTTAACGTTTACAAATTTCCCTGTTTTTGCAGCTGCAACTAACAACTCTGTTTGGCGGCATAAAAATGCTGGTATTTGAAGTACGTCTACATAAGCAGCTGCCATTGCTGCTTCGTGGCTCTCGTGAATATCTGTAACAGTTGGAACGTTAAATTCTCTACCAATTTTTTCAAGAATTTTTAGAGCCTTTTCATCTCCTATACCAGTAAATGAATCTAAACGAGACCTATTTGCTTTACGATACGAACCTTTAAAGATATATGGTATTTTATATTTATCAGTAATAGTTATAATCCTTTCAGCAATTCTCATTGCCATTTCTTCACTCTCTATTGCACATGGCCCAGCCATTAAAAAGAAGTTGTTGCTTTCGAGGTTTTTTATTTTGGGTAAGTTGTGTAACATGTATTATGTATTAAGTATTAGGTATTAATTAATTATTATATCAGCATATTAGCACATCAGCATATTAGCATATTAGTTCCCTAGTTCCGACATAAATTTTATTCTCATTAATTGAATTTCTTCTCTCGTGTAATCATCACTGCCTAATTCTTTAAGAGCATCGTCTATCGAATCAGTATCTGCATTTCTAAAGTAATCATACACTTCGTCTTGTCTATCTTCATCAATTACTTCATCGATATAATAATTTAAATTCAATTTAGTACCTGAAGAAACAATAGACTCCACCTCACCTAATATTTGTTCATAGCTCATGCCTTTTGAATCTGCAATATCCTCTAAGGAAATCTTGCGATCTATGTTTTGAATAATAGCCACTTTTATTGCCGATTTATTAGCGGTAGTTTTCACCACCATATCCATTGGCCTGTCTATATCATTTTCTTCAACATATTTTTTTATTAGAGCTACAAACGGGGCTCCAAATTTAAGTGCTTTTCCTGCTCCAACTCCTGATATCTGTTTCAACTCTTCAATATCTATTGGATAATGAGTCGACATTTCTTGTAAAGAAGGCTCTTGGAAAACAACAAATGGTGGCACATTGTTTTTCTTTCCAATTTGTTTACAGAGGTCTTTCAACATATTAAACAATACTGTATCCGAAGCAGCTACTGCTGTGTGCGATTCATCATCTAAGGTTTCATCACTATCATAGTCTTTGTTCATACTGAACATCAACGAAGTAGGATTACTTAGATATGTTGTTCCATTTTTTGTGAACTTTAACAGTCCATAATTTTCAATATCTTTTTGTAAGAAACCAGATAAGAGTGCTTGTCGAATAACAGACTCCCAAAGTTTTCTGCTTTGGTCTTTACCTGTACCATAACATTTCATTTTGGTATGTCCGAAATCCTGAATCGACTTATTATCTTCTCCAACAATTACACTTATAACATGCTCGGCATTAAATTTCTCATTTAATTCTTTCACAGCCTTTAATGCTGTTACCAAATATTCTTGTGCTTCAAAACGCTCTTTTGGATGTCTACAGTTATCACACATGTTGTTACATGCTGCTTCATTAAACGTTTCTCCAAAATAATATAAAATCTGTTTTCTCCTACATGCCGAAGACTCAGCGTAATCAACCACTTCATTTAGAATTTGCATTCCAATTTCCTTTTCAGCAACTGGTTTGTCCTTCATAAACTTAGCAAGCTTCATGATATCACTCTCTGCATAGAAAGCAATACAATTACCTTCTCCGCCATCTCTTCCGGCTCTACCGGTTTCTTGATAATACCCTTCTAAACTTTTAGGCATATCATGATGAATAACAAATCGAACATCAGGTTTGTCAATACCCATCCCAAAGGCGATGGTAGCTACAATAACATCTACATCTTCCATTAGGAACATATCTTGATGCATTGCTCGTTCTTTAGCCTCTAATCCTGCGTGATATGGTAATGCTTTAATTCCATTAAGGTTCAGGTTTTCTGCAATCTCCTCTACTTTCTTTCTACTCAAACAGTATATAATCCCCGACTTACCAGAATTAGCTTTAATGTATTTAATAATTTCTTTGATAACCTGCTTTTTAGGACGGATATCATAATAAAGATTAGGTCTATTAAAAGACGATTTATAAAGAGTAGCATCTTGCATTTGCAAGTTCTTCATAATGTCTTGTTGAACTTTGGGAGTTGCTGTTGCTGTAAGTGCAATAATTGGAACTCTTTCTCCAAGTTGACTAATAACTGATCTTATTTTTCTGTATTCTGGTCTAAAATCATGACCCCATTCCGAAATACAATGTGCCTCGTCAATTGCAACAAAAGAAACCTGTGCAGATTTTAGAAAATCTAAATTCTCTTGTTTAGCAAGTGATTCTGGGGCAATGTAAAGTAATTTAGTGTCTCCTTTTAACACATCACTTTTAACTTTTAAAATATCAGCCTTTGTAAGCGAGGAATTTAAAAAGTGTGCAATACTATCATTACTTCCGAATGCTCGTATT
>CALRIM020000188.1:0-5799 GCA_943360385.1 Rhizobium sp. Q54
AGTCATCTAAAAAGATCTTACAATTCTTTATCACATTATAGTTCGAGCCAGAGTTTAACTCTATACCCGTTCCGTACTGCGACGTTCCTCTTCCTTGAGCATCTATAATAAAACTATCAATCGTTACATAACTACTTCCGTTTAATCTGATACCCGCTCTGTTAGCTGAGTTCGTTGAAGTAAATCGTATCGTAGATCCATTACCATTAATCGTAACCGTGTTCGTTGAACTCGCGCCTATAATCGTATTCAACGTCATTTGCTCTAAATATGGGCTTGCCGATGGATTTACATTGACCACCAATGGTCCACAGATGCCATTCGAGTTGATTTCTGTTGCAAAATCTGTTAACGTTGCAAACGTTGCTCCTACTCCTCCAACTGTTATCGTTCCGTCTAATCCTGTTCTTAAATTATTCTTTACAACGGTATCATTCGTTGTATTCGCATCCAAATTGTTGTTCGGATTACTTGTCCAGAATTTAAAATTATAGTTCGTGTTTACCACATAATTTACCGTACCTATCGTTAAGGCTGTATCTGATCCTGATGGTACCCCTCCAAAGAAACTAAACGGTGTTTGTGTTACACCATTTATACTCCAGTTTACATTAACTGATGATAAGGTACTTAATCCAAAGTTCTTCACTCGTACAATTACATCTCCTACGCCAGGACAAACACCTACCGGTGAAACAATGTTGGTAATACCCGCATCATCATTCGATGGTGTAAATTCGTATGCCCCAATGTCTGGTGTTGAACTTCGTGCTAGTCCTGTAATATCATTCGCAACCGTTGCCACCATTATACCCACATCATTTAAATTTGGTGAGTTTGGTTTGGTACTTCCTGTAGCTAGCTGTCCAAATACTGGATCTACACTTACTGAGTTCTGATCAAATGCTGCTGAGTTCGCTGTTTTCCAATCCGATAACAAAGCAAAGTCTGCCGTTCCCCATCTTCCTGTTTTTACCAATCCTGTTCCGATGTTTTCTACATATATATTATTGTAGTTCGTAACTATTGGGTTCGTTGTTACCGAAAAATAAATCGCATATTTTGCAGCCGATCCACCTTTGTTTATATAGACGTTGTTGTTCAAATATTCTTGACCTACTGCTGCAGTAGCATTATACAATCCATATACTAAACCAGCCGAAGCTGTGGGATTGATTACTGCAACTGTATTGTAATAGTATTTTGTATGATCCGCACCTCCATTGTATAGGCAATACTGTGCACCGCTGGTCTCTAAATTATACAAACTGTTATTTGCAATAATATTAGGGCGTGCAACCGTTGCATCATTTGAATTGTAAATACCATAAATAGTATTTGTTCCTGTTTTTGCTTGAAAAGTTAAATCATGAATTTTATTTCCTTCAATTCTATTTGCTCCAAAACCAGTTGTAAAATTAATACCATAGGTTGTTGTAGAAAATGCTGCCCTGTTTAATCTATGGATTTCGTTATATAATACTGACGTACTATCTCCATAGGCATTATATATTCCATAATAGTAGAAATCATGAATCTTATTGTTTTCAAAAAAGTTTCCTTTACAGCTTGATGATGATGATGAGTTACCATATATGTAAACACAATAATAACCACCAGATATATCATTATTCCTAAAAATATTATTTAATACAGTCGCTGCTGTTGCAGTAGTTGTACTACTTCCAGAAATATTCAATCCCATATAAGTAGAACCAGTATTGCTTACATCTCCTTTTAAAATATTGTTTTCTATAATACAATTACTACTATTATTTATAAACAAAGGAGAGCCTTTTGTAGAAGCCGCTTGTAATTCTAATGTGAAATTATTTAAGGTAACATAATTTACATTGTTTAATTCTACAACATATCCCGTTGGATCTGCAGCATCAGACAAATGTGTTATTTTAGATTTATTTCCATTAATGGTTAATGTATTTGTAGCAGTCATCCATGGAATGTTACTAATACTAACCTTTCCAGTATAGGTATTTGAATCAACATTTAAGGTAATAGCGGAACTCATTCCACAGTCTCTTAAATTACTTATAAATGAATCGAAAGTTGTAAAGTTTGTTGAACTTGCAGGCAAACTTGCATTTAACGTGTAGGTTCCACCTAGTGGATTACAAACAGTAATTGTTTTAGTAACGGTATCGTTTAAATTATTACCATCTGATCCCCCGTTAGGATTCTTTGTCCATGCTTTAATAACATAAGTACCAGAAGCTAAATTAACAGAGCCAAGAGACAATATTGTGTCTTTTGTAGAGAGTAAGCTTCCAGAAAAAGTTGCTGATGTTTGTGCAACTCCATTAATTGTCCAATCTATTCCAAAACCAGTTATCGTTGTACCTCCAATGTTTTGTGCTTTTGTTGTAAAAGAAACCGCGCCAGGAGAAATTTGCCCTGTTAACGAAGGAAAGCTAATAAGTCCAACATCAATACCAACTGCTGGACCAAAATTAATTTTCATGTTCGGATGGTTTGCTGTACTTGAAGCCATACCAGTAGGCAATGCTGTTGTTCCTGTCGAATATTTTGTTGAATTTGTAGTATATGCAGGGATGTTTGTTGCATTATCATATAAAAAATTAATGGTAGTAGCAGAACCTGTACCCGCTGGCTGATTGTATTCAAACAAAAGTGCAAGATTTGCACCGTTTGCGGTATTAAAAGTATATGGTGTGGTAAAAGTTATATTTCTCCAACCAATAGCATTTCCAACAAAAGCTTGTGGATCGCCATCAAATACTTTAGTTGCTCCCACTATAGCTGTAGCCCAATCCAGTGTTCCAGATCCCCAATCTACGGCACTAATATTTTTAACATAAATTTTCCAATTAGCACCTGCTGTATAAGCTAATGTTGCAGTAGATCTATTAAACTCTAAAGAGTTAATAATCTGACCTGCATTTAGGCCTGTTAATACTGAACTAGGATACACATATGCAATCCTTTCTGTTCGAGCTGCTGTAGTTCCAAATGAATATACAGGAGCATATAAATAACTACCTCCAGCAACCCCAGTACCAATTGTAATTGAAAATTGTGCTGACGATTTTTCAATATTAAATACTGAAATAATCAAAACAATTAAAAATGCTTTTAAGAAACGTAATTGTGTTTTCATATAACTAAATTAGAGAGATTCAAAGTACAATAATCATACCCTATTATCAAAAAAAAAAATATTTTTTTTTATGCTGATAATCAAACGGTTGTGTGCAATTTAGAGAGGTTGCTGTATAAAAACAGCAACAATATTTATCAAAAGATGTCGTAAAACGGGGATTTTTACCTAAAAAATGAAAATAAATCAGGGTAATTTACTACGCTTGATGTGCCTGCTAATTTGAAAAAATGGGGAATAAAATATTTGTGTACAAACAAAAAAAGGCTAATCAATAGCGATAGCCTTTCTTAACTTATTATGATTTTTTTATTTTTTACTCAAATGATCTAATGGATATGGGCTATTAGATTTAATATCACCCAACACAATACTACTATGAAATTGTGCAATATTTGGTATCGTAGAGAATATATTCATTAAGAAATCATTATAAGCATGAATATTGGGTGATACTATTTTTAACATATAATCATAGTTGCCAGATAAGCCCGTAACTTCTAATACTTGAGGTAAACTAGATACTGCTTTTTCAAATTCTTGGAGTGCTGATTTTGTTTGTTCTTTTAATGTAATGTTACAATAAACAACTATATCTAAACCAATTTTAATTCCATCTAAAACGGCAATATATTTTTTTATAAAACCATCATTTTCTAATCGTTTAATACGCTCATAAGTTGGGGTTGCAGAAAGTCCTACTTCCTTAGCAATGTCCTTTATTGCTTTAGTAGAATCAACCTGTAAAATTCTTAAAATTTCTACATCTATACGATCAATGTGTTGCTGCATAATATTTTCTTTGTGTATAAATTAAACAAAATAATTCGACTATACAAAATAAAAAAAGCCCCCGAAAAATCGAGGGCTTTTTTGTTTTAATAATTTAATAATTCTAGATTATTTTTTAGCTACATCAATTATTCTTGTGAAAGCTATTTTACCATCTACAATTAATCTAACCATGTAAACTCCAGAAGAAGTTTGTAGGTCTTCGTTTTTGTATTCGAACTCATAAGTATTAGCAGATTGAGCTTCACCATCTAATATAGTAGCCACTTTTCTACCAACCATATCGTAAACTTCAATACTTACACTATTTGCATTTTCTGGCAATACATATTTAATCTTAGTTTGACCAGCAAATGGGTTAGGTGCAGCATTTAATTTAAATATTTGAGCAAAGTCATTACCAAATCCTGTTACTGTTACTTGTTGAGTAACTGTTGATTTACAACCTGTACTTAAGTTTGTTGCGGTTAAGGTAACTGTATAGACACCTGGCGCCGAAAACTTATGTGTTGGAGTTGTTAATTGTGATGTATTTCCAATGCTCGTTGGGTCACCAAAATCCCATGATAATGTACTTCCAAGTGCCGATGTAGCAGCAAATGTAACCGATTGACCATTTGCCGATTGAACACTAAATGTCGCATCAGGAACTGGTTTGTTTGTTACAACAATTGCATCTGTACCTGTACATCCTAAAGTATTTGTTGCTACCACAGAATATGTTCCAGCCAAACTAACTTTTATTGTTCTGGTTGTTGCACCAGTACTCCATAAGTATGTTGAACCTGCATTTCCTGCATCTAATGTAACTGTATCACTAGTACAAATATTTAAATCTGCACCTAATGCAACCACTGGTGCTGCTTTAAGAGATACAACAATTGTATCGTTTGTAGAACAACCTCCAGAAGTAACAGTTACAATAAATGTACCCGCTGTAGATACTGTAATTGTTTGTGTTGTAGCACCTGTATTCCATAAATAAGTAGCACCTGCATTTCCTGCATCAAGAACAGTACTTGTTCCTGTACAAATTTGCACGTCTGCACCTAATGAAACAGCAGGAGCTGGTGTAGTTGTTACTGCAACAGTATCCATCAAAATACAACCTGATGTGTTTGTTACTTTAACATTGTAACTACCTGCAGTTGAAACTGTAATTGTTTGTGTAGTCGCACCAGTGTTCCATAAATAGGTTGAACCTGGATTACCTGCATCAATTGTTATTGTTCCGTTTGCACAAACTGTTCTATCTGCTCCTAAAGTAAATGCAGGAGGGGTAGTAGGACTTACAACGAATGTGTCAGTTACCATACAACCTGTTGTACTAACAACAGTAACAGTATATGTACCAACTGCACTTATTTGTATTGTTTGTGTTGTAGCACCTGTTGACCATAAATAACCTGATTGTGCACCTGCGTCAACTGTTATTGTACCACCAGAACATAACGTTTTATCTGGTACTGAGAATGCAAATGCAGGAGCAGTTGTTAATTTAATGGTATCAGTTGCTGTTGCTCCAGCTAAATTAGTTACTACTACTTTATATGTACCAGCAGTAGTTGCACTTATTGTTTGTGTATTTCCATACTGAACATTATCTAATGTCCATAAGTATGAACTACCAGGGTTACCTGCATCTAATGTTCTTGCAGTAGTACCACATATTACACTTGTTGGTCCACCAAGATGAACTACTGGCAATGGTAATACATTTACAAGTATTGTGTCTTTATAGTTACATACTCCGTCTGTTGACGATGCATAGTAAGTAAACGCACCAACACTAGGATGAACAGGTGTTGTAATTGTTCCACCTACTTGTGGTCCTGATAATAAACCGCCTGTCCAAGTAATTACTGAACCAG
>CALRIM020000189.1:0-5781 GCA_943360385.1 Rhizobium sp. Q54
AATAACTATCTAAATTGGTTACTCGCTCAATTAATGGAACATTCTTATGGTTGGCCGCTTTAATCGCCTCATTAAACCTTTCTTTCCAATTATTTTCATCAATTAATTTTACTAAATCCTCTACTACCTTATGAAACTTATTATTTGAAGCCATTTCTATACGTTTTAATTCAAAAGGTAAAGTTTGTACATTAGTTACCTAATTTGTTATATAACTATTGGAAGTTTTTACACAATTGCTACATGTTCGTGTGCTCGTGGTTCGTGTGCTCGTGGTAATTTACTTTGCGATAAACAAAACTAAAATGAAAAAAATACTAACCCTTATTCTCCTAGTTATTGGTGCAAATGCCATTGCTCAGGAGCTTAAACCATTAAACTACACAATAGATGGAAAATCTTTTACAGGCTATTATGCGATGCCATTGGAGGTAAAGAATGATACTAAAACCATCTTAATTGTTCATGAATGGTGGGGATTAAATGAATATCCAAAAACAAGAGCAATTCAATTAGCAAAAGAAGGGTTTATTGCCGTTTGTTTAGATATGTATGGAACAGGTATTGTAGCCGACAATCCTAAAGATGCAGGTACTTTGGCAGGAACTTGTTACGCTAGCCCAGAAATAGCTTACAACAGGTTTATGGCTGGGATGAATGCAGCTAAAAAAATAAAAGGAGTTAATATGGAAAAAATGGCTGCCATTGGTTATTGTTTCGGAGGAAACATTGTATTGAATGCTGCTAAAAAAGGTGCTCCACTAGATGCTGTGGTTAGTTTTCATGGAAATTTAGGCGGCCCTGTATTAGAAAAAGGAAAATTGAAAGCAGCTATTTTAGTTTGTAATGGTGCTGATGATAAATTCGTATCAACAACCGATATAGAAAATTTCAATAAAGAAATGGCAATTAATAATGCAGATTATACGTTTATAAACTACGACAATTCTACTCATGCCTTTACCAATCCGATGTCTACTACAACTGGACAAAAGTTCGATATGCCAATTGCATATAATGAAGAAGCTGATAAGAAAAGTTTTATTGATTTTTTAAATTTTATCTCTAAAAAAGTTAACTAGTGAATTCTATAAATTACCGATTTGCAAATTTATCAGATGTTAAGAAACTAAGCATCCTTTTAAAACAAGTATATATCCAAACCTACGGTTTTGAAGGCGTTTCGGATGAATTTGCAAACTTTATTACCGTGAAATTTTCAGAAGAAAATATTTCAAAAAAAATAAAAGAACAACCCGATAGTTTTATCGTTGCCGATTATAAAAGCAATCTAGTGGGTGTTGCCGAATTAGAATTTAATCAAAAATCGCCTGTAGGTGAGGTGTTTGGTACAGAATTAAGTAAACTATACATTCTGGAATGGTTTACAGGGAAGGGTGTTGGTAAAGAATTATTAAAATCTACGGAGGAATTATTACGCAAAAATAACACCCAAAACCTATGGTTATGGGTACTCGATTCAAACGATCGTGCTATCCAGTTTTACAACAGGAATGGGTTTAAAACCCTTGGTAAAGCCCTCTTTAAGATGGAAGTAAATACATACGATAATTTTGTAATGTATAAAACGATTGTTTAAATTAGGGTATGGAAAAATACGATAACATAGACGAATATATTCTCAACTTCCCCAAAGACACCCAAAAGAAACTTCAAGAAGTACGAAAACTCATCAACAAACTGGTACCCGATGGTGAAGAATGCATTTCTTATAGAATTCCAACCATCAAACTAAAAAAGAAAAATCTCATCCACTTTGCAGGATACAAAGAACACATCGGTTTGTACCCAGGTGCAAAAACCATAGAAACATTCCTCCCAGAACTCAATGAATACAATACTTCCAAAGGAACCATTCAGTTTCCACTGTCGGAGAAATTACCAACGGAATTGATAAAGCGGATTTTAATTTTCAGATTAACACTACAGAAATAGAAACTAATAATGCTGAGCGACACGTCCACGTGGCGCTTTTTTTTAGCTCGACGTGGACGTCGAGCCCAGCACTAATCAACACGAGCACACTAGCACACGATTCCGATAGCTATCGGGTAACTTGTAGCATGTACTAATGACCATAGGCCAATTATTAACACACAAACAACGAGCACACGAACAACGAGCACACGAGCACACGATTACACAAGCTTCGTTTCCATGAGGTGCACAATAATTCCATCCACCAATCCTACTTTTGGAACGTAAATAGATTTTACACCAGCCCATTTCATTACCGATAAATATATTTCGGAAGCTGGAATAATAACGTCTGCACGATCTTGATTTAAATCTAATATTTGAATTCTTTCTTTAAGAGAAAATGAATTTAAATAATTATAAAGCGATTTTAGTTTGGCATATGATAAAGGGAGGTCGTCTTTTTCTTCAGACAAACGATGTAGCTTGTTTATGTTTCCACCTGTACCAATACCCACTAATGGTTTTAACGTTTTGGTGTGTTCTTTAATCCAATCTCTTAAACTCTCCCACTCCTGCTCTGTATCTTTATTATCGAGCATACGAATAGTCCCGATGTTAAAAGAGTGCGATGCAACTACTTTGTTTTTACTGAATATAGATAGCTCTGTACTTCCTCCACCTACATCTATGTACAAGTAATTTACTTTATGATCCAAGGTATCTTCGATATGCGACGAGTAAATCATCTTCGCTTCGTTGTTGCCTGTTATAATCTCTATCTTGATGTTTGCATCTTGTTTGATACGTTTGATCACATCCTGACCGTTCTTCGCTTCACGCATCGCTGAGGTGGCATAGGCGCGATATTCCGACACTTTGAATACATCCATTAAATTCCGGAAAGCAATCATCGTTTGAGAAAGCTCCTTTATTTTTTTTTCAGATAATTTCTGATTTAAAAAAGCTTCATCGCCCAAACGCAATGGCACTCTCAAAAGCGTATCTTTTTTATACGTAAACCCGTCTTCCGTTTCCATTATGTTTGCTATTAACAAACGTACTGCGTTCGAACCTATATCTATTGCTGCAAATCTCATCCCTTTTTAATTGTAAATTTTTTCCTTTTGTCCAAAGTCTTCAGTCCAACGTCCAAAGACATATTATTTTTTTAGTCCATTGTCCTAAGTCCATTGTCCTTAGTCTAAATTAAATTGTTCAAATTGTTCAAATTGTTCAAATTGTTCAAATTAAATTATTGTTCAAATTGTCCACATTGGCACATTGGCTAATTAGCATATCAGCATATTATACGTTTCCGCCTGCGACCTGTGTGCCACCTCATTATTACGTACATAAGCATTATTCTGTTCCTTGTTCATTATTCTCGCTTTCACGTTATCGTTCCATTGAATATTTAAAATCTCTTTTAGTTCCTTCTTAACTTTTAGGTCGAGTATCGGAACAGCTACCTCTACCCTCATATCAAGATTTCTCAACATTAAATCTGCTGATGAAATATACACAACTTCTTTCCCTGCATTACCAAAACAAAAAACCCTTGCATGCTCGAGGTATCTATCAATAATACTAATAACTTCTATATTCTCACTAAAATTCTTTCTACCGGGTACTAAACAACATATCCCTCGAATAATTATTTTAATTTTTACTCCAGCATTGGAGGCTTCGTATAGTAAAGTTATTATTTGTTCGTCGGCTAAGCTATTTAATTTAAGAAATATACTTGCTTTTTTTCCTTGTTTGGCATGGTGAATTTCTCTTTTAATTAGCTTTTCTAAGTGTGAGCGTAGGTTCACAGGAGAAACTAATATATGTTTGTAACTACCCGAGATAGTACCTTTTTCAAGATGTTCGAATACTTTTTGTAGTTCCTGTGTAATTTTTTTATTGGCTGTAAACAACGAATGATCGGCATATACTCTAGCTGTTTTTTCGTTATAGTTACCTGTACCAATATTTGCAAATAAGGTAGTTTGACCTTTATCTTTTCTAGAAATCAAACAAATTTTGGAGTGAATTTTCATATTCGGTACGCTATGCAATACCTTTACTCCTTCTTCTAAAAATTTTTGAGTCCAAAAAATATTATTCTCTTCGTCGAATCTTGCCTTTAACTCCAACACCACTAAAACCTTCTTCCCATTTCTGGCAGCGTTTATAAGTGCATTCGCAATCATCGATTCTTCGGCAATTCTATACAATGTAATTTGAATTGTTTCAACTTTCGGATCTATTGCGGCTTCTCTTAGAAACTGAATAATGTAATCGAATTTCTGGTAAGGTAAATGGATAATTCTATCCTGCCTGGTGATAGCGGTAAATATGCTGTTCGATTGATTGAATGATTCTATATCGAGCGGAACATTTTCAGAATAATTCAAATTAGGCATATTAAGCTTAGGAAACGACATGAAATCCTTGAAATTATGGTATCTCCCACCGGGTATAAGGTTATCTAATGAAAGGTTTTGTTTTAATTTTAGAAACCTCAAAATATCTTTTGGCATTGCCTGATCATATACAAAACGTACAGGTTTACCACGTTTACGTTGCTTTAAACTTCTAGAAAATGCATCTAAGAGGTTAAGTTGCAAATCATTTAAATCGAAATCTATTTCAGCATCACGTGTTAATTTGATGGTATATGCTTCATAATTATTAAAATTAAAGATGTGGTAGATATCATCTAAGCAATACCGAATTACATCGTCTAATAATATTAAATACTTTAAATTATTGGTTTCTGGGAGTACCAAAAATCTAGAATGAATATCGGTAGGTAGTTCTATAACCGACAATTTGTATTTGGTTGGCTCGGATTGATTAAAAAGTTTAACCACTAAATAGATGGAACGGTCCTTTAAATAAGGGAAAGGCTTATCCTTATCTACCATAATGGGAACTAAACTTGGTAGAATTTTATCTCTAAAGTACTTACGAACAAATTTACCTCTGGATACGTTGAGTTGGTTTTCATTGATGATAAAAACCTTTTCGTCGGCCAAATTCTTTAATAATACATCGTTATAAAGCGATTCGAACTTTTGTTGTTGCTTTAAAACTATTTGTTTGATTTGCTTTAGAACTTTCTCTGGGTTGTATTTAATTCTGTCTTTGTCTTTTTTATCCACAGAAAGCATTCTGGTAACAGAGGCCACTCGAACACGAAAAAACTCATCGAGGTTATTAGAAAAGATGCCCATAAAGCGCAATCTTTCAAACAAAGGGACATTTGGGTCGTATGCTTCTTGCAAAACACGGTCGTTAAATAACAACCAACTTATTTCTCTATTTATGAATGGAACCTTCGAAAGTACTTTTTTAGGCATTTTTGCAATATACGTATAAAACAAAAATAGCCCTGATAATTAAATCAGAGCTATTTTTAATGTTACTAAAGTGTTAAATTATTGTAAACACTTAAGAATATTTAACGATAATTATTTCATATCGCCTGAAGCAGCTGGTTTAGCTGCTTTTTTAGCAGTTGCTTTTTTAGCTACTTTTTTTTTTGGTGCTGCTTTTTTAGCTGCTGCTTTTTTAGGAGCTGCTTTTTTAGCTGCTTTTTTAGGAGCTGCTTTTTTAGCTGCTTTCTTAGGAGCTGCTTTTTTAGCTACTTTTTTAGGAGCTGCTTTTTTAGCTACTTTCTTAGGAGCTGCTTTTTTAACTGCTTTCTTAGGAGCTGCTTTTTTAGCTGCTTTCTTAGGAGCTGCCTTTTTTGCTACTTTTTTAGCAGCTGGTTTTTTTGCAGCAGCTTTTTTCTTAGCTGGTGCTTTTTTTGCTTTTTCCATGTTTTTTGTTTTAAAGTTTAAAAATTAA
>CALRIM020000190.1:0-5774 GCA_943360385.1 Rhizobium sp. Q54
AGAAATACTTTCTATGTTTGGATTTATTTTTTCTAATGAACTGAGTTGTTGATTAACAATTTTTATTTGATCGACTATCGAATTTCCATCTCCTTGTAACAACAAATCAATCTGAGATAGTTTTGTTTGTATCTCTTCTGCATGGGAGAGGAGTTGCTGCTCTGATTCTAGAGTATGTTGCTCATTTTCTTTCAACCCAATTTGATTCAATTCATCAAACTGGAATTTAATATAATCTTGCTCTTTAATGGCTTGTTCGTAGGCTGTTTCTAAATCTGCTAATTCTTTTTGTTTTTTTTGATAAACAGAAAAATTCAGTTTGTATTTGTTTAGTAATTCCTTGTGATTACAAACACTATCTATAACATGAAGCTGATAGCTCGATGTATTTAAGGAAAGAGTTTCATGTTGAGAATGAATGTCGACCAATTGTTCTCCAAGTTGTTTTAACATTTGAATGTTTACAGGAGTATCATTTACAAATCCACGCGATTTTCCATCAATAGAAATTTCTCTTCTAATAATACACGCATCATCATAGTCTAAGTCAGATTCTTCAAAGAAATTTTGAAGTGAAAATCCATTTAATTTAAAATGACCTTCAATAATACATTTCTTCTGATTGTTTTTTAAATTTTTAGAATCAAAACGTTGACCCAGTAATAATCCCAACGCACCTAATATAATAGATTTACCAGCACCAGTTTCGCCAGTCATGATATTGAATCCTTCATGAAGTTCTAACTCCAATTCGTCAATTATTGCAAAATTTTTGATGATGAGTTTCCTAAGCATAGCACAACCAATTTCCAATGCTAAATTAATGGAAATAATGGAGAAAAAAATAGAAATTAATACTTAGTTATTCTTCGCGATTTGTTGATATTTTGTACTGTTACCAGGGTCGCAATCAGATAATGTTTGAATAATATTCTGCTTCTCGTTGGGTAAGGCCCTCGAAAATAATTGAATGAGTTCTTCATTTTTAGCTGCAAAAAAAACATTTAGGGCCATAGAATTTGGTCGGTCCTTAGCAAGTTTTAAAAGTAATGGTAGTAAATCTTTAATTTCATTTCTACCGTTTTCAGCATTTTGTGATAAAACATCCATTCCACCTCTATGGTAGGTATAAATAGTTTGACGTAAAGGTTTGAAATTATTATCTAGAAAATTGTCAACTAAAATAAAACGGTTCCTAGTACCATCAAATGCTTTCCAGCCTTTACCAGATTGGGTTTGGGCGTTATTAACAACGTTTCTAGCTTTCTGAAAATAGGTAGTTCCTCCAAACAACGAATAAGAATCGTAATCTAATCCTACCATGATATAAACATAGTAGGCAATTAAAGAGGTTAAGTTTGAACGCGATTCGTTCTCGTTAAATTCTAATGGTTGATTTATGATGTATCTGAATGTCCAGTCTTCATCCATAAAATTAAATAACGTAGAGTTGTAGGATGTATTAAATACAGGTCTACTAGATTGAATTTGTGCTGTGGCTTTAAATTCATCAATACCCACTTGCTCTTTAATATTTAATATTAAATTACATTCTATTCTTTCATTAATTTGAATGATGTCGCTTGTCCATTTCGTATTATTTATGAATTCGAAAATAGATTTTTCCATTTCTATAAAAATAGACTTGTCGGTGGTAGAAAGCTGCTGAGTAATAATCTGAACCTTACAGTTTACATCTTGAGAAAATGTATTATTTGCAAAGGGAAGTAATACTATAAAAATGAATATCTTTTTGAACATTTTGAATATCGAATTTCGAACTATCGAAGTAACGAAATTATTTCGTTAATAATATCTTCTGCTACTTCTTTTTTACTTTTTAATGGGAACTCAACTATGTGATTGTCTTTATGTAGAATGCTTATTTTATTAGTATCATATCCAAATCCAGCACCTTTATCATTCAGTGAATTTAATACAATTAGATCCGCATTTTTCTTCTTTAATTTATCAATAGCATAGGCCTTTTCATTTTCGGTTTCCAAAGCAAAGCCAACCAAAATTTGAGTTGATTTTAGCGCGCCCAAACTACTGAGTATATCTTTTGTTTTTTCTAGTTCTAGTGTTAGTGTAGAATCGTTTTTTTTGATTTTGTGATCTGCAATATCTCTCGGTTTATAATCAGCAACAGCAGCACTCATAATAGCAACATCTACTGTAGAGAATGCCTCGATACAAGCGTTGTACATTTGCTCTGAAGATGTTACTTCAATTGATTTAAACGGATATTGTTTTAATTTTAATTGGTTAGGACCGCAAACTAGTAGTACTTCTGCACCTCTATCGAAACAGTTTTGTGCCAATGCTAATCCCATTTTCCCAGTAGAGTGGTTGCCTATAAACCTAACAGGATCTATGTTTTCATAGGTTGGACCTGCAGTAATAAGTACTTTTTTATTGGTTAAATCTTTTTTTTTTGAAATGAAAGACTCTATTTCAGAAAGCAATTCTTCTGGTTCTGCCATTCTGCCTTCGCCAACTAGTCCGCTAGCAAGTTCACCATGTTTTGCGGCTATAAGAATGTTCCCGTATTGTTGAAGTTTAGAAATATTCTGTTTAGTTGCTGGGTGTTGGTACATATCTAAGTCCATCGCAGGTGCAAATAACACAGGACATTTTGCAGAAAGGTAAGTAGCTAATAATAAATTATCACAAATGCCATTTGCCATTTTCGCTATGGTATTTGCACTTGCAGGAGCAATAAGCATTAAGTCCGCCCAAAGTCCAAGTTCTACATGGTTTGTCCATTCTCCTAAATCATTCTTTATAAATGAGGAATAAACAGGATTTTTAGACAGAGTAGATAGAGTTAAAGGTGTAATAAATGCTTTGGCATCTTCGGTCATTATAACCTTAACATTTGCGCCACCTTTAATTAATAAACGAATGAGGCTAGCCGTTTTATAGGCAGCAATACTAGCAGTTACACCGATTACTATTTTTAAGCCTTTCATTATAAAAGAAATGAATCCGAATTTTTTTATATGAAAAACCCTCTCGTTGGAGAGGGTTTAAAAATTATTCTTCAAGTTTACGTTGGTAAATCTTGTCTTCTAGAAATTCTTGTGTTGCTAATAGAGTTGCTTTAGGCATTCTCTCATAGTATTTAGAGATTTCAATTTGTTCTCTGTTTTCGAAAACCTCTTCCAAGTTATCATTAGAAGTAGCAAATTCAGAAAGTTTTCCGTTTAATTCTTCTTTCAATGCAGAAGAAATTTGGTTTGCTCTTCTAGAGATTACAACAATGCTCTCATAGACATTACCAGTTTTTGCATCTAATTCACGAACATCTCTGGTAATGGTAGATGTTGGGGTTGTATTTTTTACTCCGTTATTCATACTATTTTGATAAAGACTTTAATTTTTCTACTTCAGTTATGCTATTGTTATAAATATCTTGTGCTTCTTTAAGGTATTTACTCGTTGCATAGGAATCTACAAAGTTCTGATAATATTCGATAGTTTCCAAAAATCTTTCCGATTTTTTAGATTCAATACTCTTTTTAGCATATAAATAGCTCGATTTGATAGTTAAGAACTGCATTTCCTCACGATATTTATTATCTGGAAAGTCTAAACTAGCATTTCTAAAAGCATAAATAGCCGATTTATAATCACCAATATTGTAATATAGTTTAGCGTTATTGTACGATTTAGCTTCTAATTTATCGCGTAAACGATCGATTAACAGATTACATTCGTTTACTCGTTCCGACTTTGGATACATATTAATAAACAACTGTAAACTTTCAATTGCCTTATAGGTATTGTCCTGATCAAGAGTAAAGTCTGGGGAATCTAAGTAATAGCAATAGGCAGTCATATATCTGCACTCTTCTGCATATTTACTTCGAGGATATGTTTCCGAGAAGTTTTTAAAATGGAATCTAGCAGTAATTAAGTCTTTTAACCCGTAGTGGCAGTATGCGTAATAGTAATAAATAGACTCAGCTTCTTCTGAGCCACGGTAAACGTTTACTAATTCCTCTAATAAAGTAAGGGCGCGGAAGTAATCTTTATCGTTATAATACTTCTTTGCCATCTCGTACTTCTTAGGTAAGTCGTTACCTTTCAACACTTTTTGGTATTCGCTTTTACAAGCGTTTAGGCTTAATAATAAAATTAGGTAGATAGATAATCTAAATTGCTTTGTTTTAAACATGCGACAAATATACTTTTTAGTGGTAGTTATTAAAATTTTTAGGTAAAACGAATTAAAATGATGTGCGGTATATATTATTTCCGATTAATTTTCAGGTGGTTAATTTGAAATATAAAAAAAAGTGGTAGCTACCCTTGTGAGAATGGTTATTGATTTCTACATTTGCATCCCCGCAGAGGAGTTGTAGGGTAGTTTTATTAAAATATATTTAAAAATAATTTTTGTAGAACGAAAAACATTTCTACCTTTGCAGTCCCCAAACGAGGGGTATTAAATAAGAAGGTTCGAAATAACGAACAGACGAAAAGGGAAACGGCGAATTAACGAAAGAAGAAACGCTAAGAAGTAAAAAGGTTAGTAACAGAAACGGGTGGATCGAGACCACGACTAACAGCAAAATCAGACGAGAGGTTTGATGGAAGTTCTTTGAGATGTACTATGTAGTATAGCGGGCAGCATCACCAAACTATTTTTATAGGGAAGTGAATGTATGCCAGAAGTCAAATTCAAAAAAATAAAAATAATCTTAGACAGATTAAACTTAAAGTTTTATACAACGGAGAGTTTGATCCTGGCTCAGGATGAACGCTAGCGGCAGGCCTAATACATGCAAGTCGAACGGGATCAGGGAGCTTGCTCCCTGTGAGAGTGGCGCACGGGTGCGTAACACGTATGCAACCTACCTTCAACTGGGGGATAGCCTTCCGAAAGGGAGATTAATACCGCATAACATAATTGAACGGCATCGTTTAATTATCAAACGTCAGGGTTGAAGATGGGCATGCGTCCGATTAGTTTGTTGGTGAGGTAACGGCTCACCAAGACTACGATCGGTAGGGGATCTGAGAGGATGACCCCCCACACTGGTACTGAGACACGGACCAGACTCCTACGGGAGGCAGCAGTAAGGAATATTGGTCAATGGACGCAAGTCTGAACCAGCCATGCCGCGTGCAGGAAGACGGTCCTCTGGATTGTAAACTGCTTTTGTTAGGGAAGAAACCCCTGGATGCGTCCGGGGCTGACGGTACCTAAAGAATAAGGATCGGCTAACTCCGTGCCAGCAGCCGCGGTAATACGGAGGATCCAAGCGTTATCCGGATTTATTGGGTTTAAAGGGTGCGTAGGCGGCGTTGTAAGTCAGTGGTGAAAGTTTGCAGCTTAACTGTAAAATTGCCATTGATACTGCAGTGCTTGAGTACAGATGAGGTGGGCGGAATGTGTCATGTAGCGGTGAAATGCATAGATATGACACAGAACACCGATTGCGAAGGCAGCTCACTAAACTGTAACTGACGCTGAGGCACGAAAGCGTGGGGATCAAACAGGATTAGATACCCTGGTAGTCCACGCCCTAAACGATGATTACTCGATGTTAGCGATATACAGTTAGCGTCAAAGCGAAAGCGTTAAGTAATCCACCTGGGGAGTACGCCGGCAACGGTGAAACTCAAAGGAATTGACGGGGGCCCGCACAAGCGGAGGAGCATGTGGTTTAATTCGATGATACGCGAGGAACCTTACCCGGGCTTGAAAGTTAGTGAATGAACCAGAAATGGATCAGTCCGCAAGGACACGAAACTAGGTGCTG
>CALRIM020000191.1:0-5560 GCA_943360385.1 Rhizobium sp. Q54
CCATTTTTGTCTGTTAATGCCAAACTTAATCCAGTTAACTCAATATAGTCTATGTCTTCTCTTGTTGCTTCATTAGCAGTTAACATACTATCCAAATTTGAAGAAATAGTATCAATTTTAGTTAAAGAAACAGAACTTAAAGGTACTATCATATAAACTGTTTCTTGTGTTTGTGGAATTCCAATCTGAATTCCCGCTTGTTCGTCGCATGCTGCAAAAAAACTAGCTCCAACCAAGGTAGTTGACACAAAAAGTGTCTTTAATAAATTCATTTTCATAATAAGGTTTTGTTATTTAGTTCAAATAATTTGTTCGAAAGTAGGCATTTAAATCAGGCTATTCTAATTTTAGTTTCGGAATGCGCTCTTCTAGTGTGCCTTATAACCATGGTTATCAAAAACACTGCCATAATTCACTATTTTTTTGAAATAATACTATTTTTCCCTATAATTGCAGCCTATTTCAGGGCCCATAGCTCAGCTGGTTAGAGTAGGAGACTCATAATCTTTTGGTCGAAGGTTCGAGTCCTTCTGGGCCCACATTAGTCCCCACACTGTTGGGGACTTTTTTTTACTCCTCATCTCTGAATTTCCAATAAGAAAAATTTAAATCTGTATTTTTAAGAAATGAGCAATTCAGATACCAAACGTCTCTCCCGATTAACTGCAATTATTACTCAATTGCAAACTAAGCGTCTCATAACATCCACCGAACTTTCTAAAAAATTCTCAGTGAGTATCCGTACCATTTACAGAGATATAAAAGCATTAGAACAATCGGGTATTCCTATTTTAGTGGAAGAAGGCAAAGGATACACTTTAATGGAGGGCTATAAAATACCTCCCATTATGTTTACAGAACGGGAAGCCAATGCTTTAATTACCGCAGAACAACTCATATTAAAAAATAAAGACACTTCTTTTGCTAAAGAGTATTCGGAGGCCATAAGTAAAATTAAAGCTGTATTAAATCATGGTATAAAAGCCAAGGCTAATCTTCTTACAGAGCGAACTCTATTCAGCGAAAATAATAACAGCGAAAAAAATAGTAATCACTTATCAGAATTACAGTTTGCCCTCACTAATTTCTATCTAGTGAAGATTGAATATACCAATGATGCAAATGAAACTACTAACAGATTAATAGAACCTTTTGCCTTATTAAGTACACAAGCTAATTGGCTACTTGTGGCATGGTGTCGTTTAAGAAACAATTTTAGGTTTTTTCGACTAGACCGAATTAAAAAACTTAAAATTCAATCCGAAAAATTCAATCCTCATAAAATTACCCTTCAAGAGTATTTTGATACTTTTCACAAATAAAGTTAACCCCTGACATAAGGCTGTCATTACACCCCACTAAATTTGTATCATAACTTAAAAAAAAGATTATGATCAGTCAATTATCAAACTTAAATTGGATTAGTCTAGTACTTGCATTTGTTGCATATTCCATGCTAGGAGCATTATGGTTTACGCTATTTTTTAGTAAACAATATAAACAGTCGTTAGGTAGAGAAAACGAAAAATTAATAAACAAACCTATATTTATCGTAGGACCAACAATATGTGCATTTATAATTACCGTAACAAGTGCTGTATTTATTTATGCGTTAAACATTAACACCATTGGTAGTGCATTAGAGTTTTCATTAGTGGTTGGTATTGGATATTTATTTGCAAACACGGTTAACATTGCCATTAATCCAAACATTCCTTACCCAATTCATTACGGTATTATCACTGGAATGTATCACTTATTGGGTATTACCATGGTAAGTATTATTTTAGTTCTATTTAAGTAATAGCTCTTATGCAAGAAATAGACGTTTTCTACCCTAAAAGCAGAAAGGAATGGAGGAATTGGTTAAAGAAAAACCATAAAACATCCGAATCTGTATGGCTTATTTATTACAAAAAAAAATCTAATATGCCATCGCTGTCATGGGGTGATGCTGTGGAGGAAGCCCTCTGTTTTGGTTGGATAGATAGCAAGGCAAAACCCATAGATGAAGATAAATACATGCAATTTTTCACCAAACGCAAACCCAAAAGTGTATGGTCTAAAATAAATAAAGAAAAAGTAAGGACATTAATTGAGGCTGGGCACATGACGGAGGCTGGTATGGCAGTTATTGAAATAGCCAAACAAAATGGTTCTTGGACTATATTGGATGAAGTAGAGGAATTAACTATACCAGAAGACTTAGAAAAGGCATTTAAGAAACATAAGGGGTCAAAGGAATATTTCCATAGTTTAAGTAAATCGGTAAAAAAAATGATCCTTCATTGGTTGGTAACGGCCAAAAGAACCGAAACTAGGGAAAAAAGAATAACTGAAATAGTAATACAAGCTTCACAAAAATTAAAGCCCAAACAATTTTAAACTTAAATAACCCTTCTCAAATGAAGGGCTTTTTTTTATCATTGCATTATGATAAAAAACATCATTTTCGATTACGGGAATGTAATCTTCGATATCGACCATCAATTAACAATTAAGGCATTCCAAGATTTGGGATTGCAACACAATAAGGGATTTTTTGGACATCTTCAACAAAATCCGCTCTTCGATGAATTCGAAATGGGTAATATTACTCCCGTACAATTTAGAAATGAGGTTAGAATAATTGCAAACCAAAACTTTACAGACGAAGTAATAGATAAAGCTTGGAACACTCTGCTTTTAGGTATTCGACCAGGTTACTTAGAATATTTAATGGAACTTAAACCGTTGTATAGAACTTTTTTGTTAAGCAATAACAACGAAATTCATTACAATTGGATAAACGATTATTTACAAAACGTATTTGCAGTTCCTAATATGTCGCAATTTTTCGAACACGATTATTACTCCCATTTAATGGGAATGCGCAAGCCTAATGCCGATATTTTCGAAAAAGTTATTAATGATCAACAATTAAATGTGGCGGAAACTCTTTTTATTGACGACAGCCCACAACACTTAGAAACCGCAAAAAAGCTTGGCTTTCAAACACATTTAATGCTTAAAACAGACGATTTAAGAGTGCTATTACCTAAACTTTTAGTTTAATTACACTACGATGACAATCATCATATTTGCTTCAAACTAAATTCAATATTTTTATAAAAAATTTTAAAAAATGAAAAGATTCTACACCCTCCTACTTACCTTATTGGTATTTATTTTTAGTGCTCAGGCTCAGGAAAAACATTTTAAAAATTTAACTCAGCTAACTTATGGTGGCGATAATGCTGAAGCCTATTTTAGTTTTGATGGCAAACACTTAAGTTTTCAATCTAATAATAAAGCATGGGGATTAAATTGCGATCAAATATTTTCATTAGACATAAAAAAAGCTAAAAAAGACACTACTTATCGTCCGCCTCTTATTTCTACTGGCAAAGGAAGAACTACGTGCTCATTTTATTTAAAAGATAATATGCATATTTTGTATGCATCAACTCATGGAGAAATGAACGAGTGTCCATTGCCACCAGCCCCACGTGCAGACCACAAATACTTATGGCAAATTTCTCCAGAATATGATATTTATATTGCAGATTTAAATGGAAAAATTACGCAACAATTAACCAAAACACCTGGTTACGATGCAGAAGGAACTGTTTCTCCAGATGGAAAAATGATCGTATTTACCTCTACTCGTTCGGGAGATTTGGAACTTTGGACAATGAATATTGATGGAACAAACCCGAAACAAATTACCAACGGATTAGGATATGATGGTGGAGCATTTTTCTCTCCTGATGGAAAAAAATTAGTATTCAGAGCATCACGTCCAACAAATGAGATCGAAGTAAGGGAATATAAAGACTTATTAAGAGAAGGTCTTGTTGCTCCTACCAATATGGAAATCTATACTTGTAATATAGATGGTTCGGATATAAAACAAATTACGCACTTAGGAAAAGCTAATTGGGCACCTTTCTTTACTCCAAAAGGAGATAAGATTATTTTCTCTTCCAATCATCATTCACAACGTGGATACGACTTCCAACTTTACTTAATTAATTTAGACGGAAGTGGATTAGAGAGGGTTACAAATGCTAGTATTTTCAATGCTTTCCCGATGTTTTCGCCAGATGGTAAAAAAATTGTATTTTCATCTAATAGAAATAATCACGGTACTAGAGACACCAATTTGTTTATTGCGGATTGGAAAGACTAATTCAGAAGTTCAGAAGTTCAGAAATTCAGAATTAGGGTAAAATAACTTAATAACAATATAACTTAATAACACAATATCATGTTTAGATTAATTGCAATATTATTACTACTATCAAACATCACGTTTGCACAAACGGATTTCAATAGAGTAAAAAAAGATATTCATTATTTAAGTTCCGATAAGTTAAAAGGAAGGTTTCCTGGGACTAAGCAAGAATTAAAAGCTGCTGATTATATTATTAAAACTTTTACAAAGCTAGGGCTAGAACCTAAGGGCGATAAAGGATTCTTGCAAGAATTCCCTTTCAAAATGAGTAAAAATCCTCATGCAACAGATAACGAAATGGTTCCAAAAGGATATGCACATAACGTTATTGCTTATTTAAATAATGGAGCTAAATATACCATTGTAATTGGTGGACATTATGATCATTTAGGATTGGGCTTAGGTGGAAATTCTTTAGATGCTAACCCAGAAAATAAAATACATAATGGTGCAGACGATAATGCTTCTGGTACTGCAGGCGTAATGGAACTCGCAAGATACTTTGCTAATAATGGCGTGAAAGAAAATCATAATATTTTATTCATCTGTTTTTCTGGTGAAGAGGAAGGATTATTAGGATCAAAATATTTCACGGGGAACCCGACTATTGCATTAAGCAACATCAGTTATATGATTAACATGGACATGATTGGTCGCTTAAACGACTCCACAAAAAAGATAATAATTTCTGGAGTAGGAACCAGTCCATCTTGGGGTCCGGCATTAAATAGAAGAGCAGATAATATTATTAAATACAAAGCGGATAGTGCAGGAATGGGTCCTTCAGATCATTCTTCATTCTATCTAAAAAACATACCTGTATTACACTTTTATACTGGAACGCATAGTGATTACCACAAGCCAAGCGACGATGCCAATAAAATAAATAACAAAGGAGAAGCTTATGTATTGAATTTTATTGTGGAATTGATAAATGATTTAGATAAAGAAGAAACGTTAAGCTTCACCCCTACTAAAAATAACAATGCATCCTCATCATCTACTAGTTTTAAGGTTACTCTTGGAGTTATTCCAGATTACGCCTTCGAAGGCCCAGGATTGCGTTTAGACGGCGTTAGCGAAGGCAAAGCAGCGCAAAAAGCTGGACTAAAACAAGGAGATATTATTATGATGATGGACGATTTGAAAATCGAAAACATACAAGACTATATGAAAGGTCTAGGTATGTTCTCGAAAGGTCAAACAGTTCATTTGAAAATTAAAAGAGATGGCAAGGAATTAGAAATCGCTGCTACTTTTTAATAAACTTCGCAACATAATTCTTATTCAAAGTACTTGCTTTAAGCAGATACATCCCTGTAGGTAATTGATCGACGGAAATTA
>CALRIM020000192.1:0-5519 GCA_943360385.1 Rhizobium sp. Q54
GAAACACGGAATTGAGGGGTACCCTTAATTCAAAATAAGTGCTTATATTTGTACTTAATTAAGTACTTAATAAAATGATTGCTGCGAATTATACAGAATTACGAACAGATCTAAAGAAATATTTAGATGAGGTAGAAGAAAATAATGAAACGCTTATTATTAAGCGAGGAACCGGAAAGGGAACTGTTTTAATATCAATGGAGGAATATAATTCACTGATGGAAACAGTTCACTTACTGAGTTCAAAGAAAAATGCTGAGCATCTATTTGAGTCGATCGAACAAATGAAGCGTGGGGAAATTGTGAAAAAGAATTTGAAAGATTTAAAATGAAAATTATTTTTTCGGAAAGTGCTTGGGAAGATTATAATTCTTGGTTACTCGACAACAAAAAAATGTTGAATAAAATAAACATTTTAATTCGTGATATTGAACAACACGCCTATTCTGGAAAAGGAAAACCTGAGGCATTGAAGTATGATTTATCTGGATTATGGTCGAGGAGAATAGACCAAGAACATAGGTTAGTTTACAAGGTAGAAAATGGTGCTATTTATATCTTTGCTTGCAGATACCATTATTAATAGCTGATGTGCTAATATGCAGATATGCTAATGGATAGTAAATAATTAAAATAAGTATAAACCGGTCCTCGAATGAAGTGTTTCGCAGAAACACGGAATTGAGGGGTAATCGTAAATTTATAACCGTTAATTTATTTTATGTATTTCGAACGAAAAGACCAACAAGTAATAAGCATTCCTCATTTTATTAGGAGGATGCTTCGGTATTCATTATTTGCAATACTTTTAATTGCCTTATCGGTATTAATGGGAATGATAGGTTACCACTCTTTATCCGATTGCTCTTGGGTGGATAGTTTCCACATGGCTTGTTTAATTTTAACAGGTATGGGGCCAGTGGTAGAAATGAAAACCAATGCTGCAAAAATTTTCTCCTCACTTTATGCTCTATACAGTGGGGTAGCATTTTTAACTATTTCAGGGGTGTTTTTTGCACCAATAATTCATAGGATTTTACATATTCTCCAGGTAGACGCGGATTAATATGCTGATATGCTAATATGCTGATATGCTGATATGTTGATATTTTAATTCTTAATTCTTAATTCGTTTTAGTGTTATGTTCAAAAATGCCTTAACTGCAATTGCTTTATTTATATCCACCATATCGGTTAACGCGCAAGTTCATTATGGGAAGAACAATTTTACAGAGTACCATCGTGGTTCGCTACCAATTATAATATCTGTTCCTCATGGTGGGTTAGTTGAACCCGACAGCATTCCCGACCGTATTTGTAATAATCCTACAACTGTTACCGACTCTAAAACAATTGAATTGGCGATGCAAATAGATTCTGCTTTCTTCAATAAAACAGGTTGCCATATTCATTTAATTATTTGCAATTTAAAAAGAACAAAACTAGATAGTAATCGTAATTTAAGTGATGGAGCATGTGGTAATTCTATAGCCGAAACAGCGTGGACAGAATTTCATAATTATATAGATTCTGCGCAAGCATTCGCTTTGGCAGAAAACAATAACAAAGCATTTTATATTGATCTTCATGGACATGGTAAGGTAAACCAGCGCTTAGAATTAGGTTATTTATTAAGCGATAATTATTTAGAACTTCCAGATAGTGTACTTAATACTTCAAAGTATATTGTGAAAAGTTCTATTCAAAACTTAGTGAATACAAATGTACATGTGGAGAAACATGCTGATTTGTTAAGAGGCACAAATTCTTTGGGTACTATGCTTGGTAATGCAGGATTTCCTTCGGTTCCGAGTATTCAAATTCCGAAACCAGATACTACTACTAATTATTTCGATGGTGGATACAATACAGAGAATTATACTAGTAAAGTGCCTGGAAATATTGTAAACGGCTTACAAATAGAATGTAATAATACTGGTGTTAGGGATACTTATTTAAACAGAAAATTGTTTGCAGATAGTTTATCAAATATTTTAATTAGGTATCTCAGTTATCATCAAAACATTCAACTTTCTACATGCAATGTTTCTGGAATTAATAAGAGTTATTCCTCAGAATTACTTGTTTTTCCTAGTATTTTAGGTGCAGATAGAGTTTTGTATTTTAGTAATGAGAATGTATGGAATCAACAGTTTTCAATATATAACAGCATGGGCCAGTTGGTTCAATTTGGATTAATTTCTACAGAAAAAAACATTCATGTTAATTTAACTTTACCTGCTGGAATGTATTTTATTCAGCATGGCTCGGGTTATGCAAAGTTTGTCATTGGTCCATAGTTTTACGTCCATCGTCTTACGTCTATAGTCCAACGTTTAAAGAAATTACTATTACTTTGACATTATTCTGCGATATTTGATAGGTAATTCACAACTCATAATTCACAATTATAAAGATGTTCACAGAATCACAATCGTTTAAAAAATGGTGGCAATTGGTAATAGTTACAATACCACATGGCATTTTTCTTTATGGCATTTATCAACAAGTAATTTTAAACGTTCCTTTTGGCGATAATCCTATGCCCAATGCTGGGTTATTTATAGCAGAAAGTATAATGATTATATTGACCTATTTTCTTCTTATACTTCGTTTAGAAACTTCTATAACAGAAGAGGGGATAATGATTCGTTTTTATCCGATTCACAGGAAATTTCGATTATATAAATGGGACCGAATAGAAAAGGCCTTCGTGAGAGAATTTAATCCCATCACCGAATATGGCGGTTGGGGCTTCCGAACAAGTATGAAAGGCAACGGAAAAGCTTGGACGACCTCTGGAAATAAGGGATTGCAAATAATAACAAAAGATGGTAATATGTTTCTGGTGAGCACTCAGAAACCAGAAGAACTCGACGCAGTACTTTCTACATACCTAAAGCAATAATAATTTATGAGATAGCTGATTTTATTTCAATGAAAAAAATAAGAACTATTATCTTCTGGGTTTTACTAATTTCCTTAATAGGAATATTAGTGGGTTCAGCTTCTGCTTTTTTTCTTTGGACTTTAGATCTAGTTACTCGATATCGTATTTCAAATTCTCGAATTATCTATTTTTTACCATTAGCTGGATTGGCAGTTGGATTAACGTACCATTATTTTGGTGATAGAGTTTCTAAAGGAAATAATTTATTAATTGAAGAGTTTCATTCGCCTAAGGATGTGATACCATTACGTATGGCGCCAATGGTATATATTGGCACAATAATTTCTCATTTATTTGGTGCTTCTGTGGGTAGGGAAGGAACTGCATTGCAAATGGGTGGGGCAATTGCAGATCAGTTTACTCACTATTTTAAATTAACCGTTGATGATCGGAAAGCACTCATAATTATTGGTATTAGCGCTGGTTTTGCGTCGGTGTTTGGAACTCCAATAGCAGGTGCAATTTTTGCCTTGGAAGTTTTTCATATCCGGAAATTGCAATACAAATATGCCTTACATAGCCTACTCGCTGCCTTTGTGGCGCATTATGTTTGTTTAGCTTGGGGAATACATCATTCGCACTATTCTATTCCATTTGTCCCAGAAGTTTCTTTTATGAACTTATTCTGGACAATTAATGCTGGAATAATTTTTGGATTGATTGCTTTATTGTTTTCTAAATTCACTCATTTATTTACAAACGTATCTGATAAAATTATTAAGTATGCCCCTCTTAAACCCTTTGTTGGGGGAATAATACTTGTCCTCTTATATTATTTTTTCGATTTAAATAAATTTATGGGATTAGGCTTGCCAAGCATTGCTAACTCTTTTATTCAACCGATGCCTGTGCAAGATTTTCTAATTAAATTATTGCTTACTGCTTTTACCATCGGATTAGGATTTAAAGGTGGTGAAGTAACACCCTTGTTTTTCATTGGAGCCACGCTCGGAAATGCACTCATTTGGTTTATTCCATTGCCTCTGCCATTGCTTGTAGGCTTAGGATTTGTTTCTGTTTTTGCCGGCGCCACTAATACGGTAGTTGCTTGTATTGTAATGGGATTAGAGTTATTCGGAATGGGGAGTGGAGTTTATATTGTGATTGCTTGTTTGGTGGCGTTTCTGTTTTCTGGAAGAACCAGTGTTTATACTTCTCAAAAAAAATAAGATAATATTTCTCGCAGAGGCGCTAAGGTTCCGCAGAGTTCGCTAAGATTAGAAGTTCAGAAGATTAGAAGTTCAAAAGTTCGGAAATTATTTTATTGAAGAAAGTTGCATTTATGCAGGATTATATATGCATGATTCTTAGCATAGGAATTTTTTAGTTTCAATTTTAAGATGATACTTGTTTCTAATTTTTTTTGAAAATGAGAAATGAAGTTTTAATTTATAGAAGTCTGGAGTTAGCTGAATTAGCCATTGACCTTTCTGATCAATTGGAAAATATAAATAAGAAACCAATAGCAATACAGTTGCTAAAATGTGGCACCTCAGTAGGTGCAAATATTAATGAATCAACTAATGCAGAAAGCATAATAGATTATATTCATAAAATATCAATTGCTAATAAGGAGCTTTCAGAATTTGAATATTGGATTAACCTTTGCAAAAAAAAGGAATTAGTTTTAATCGATGATGAAGTTTTTTCAATTGTAATACATCTCCAGAAAACAATAACTAGATTGATATTTACTAGTAGAAAAGAACTCGAGAGACAAGAGAATATAAAGAAAACAAAGAAAGCAAAAAAGTAATTCTGATTTTCTGAATTTCCGATCTTTTGAACTTCCGAATAATAAACGCAATGAGCTTTCGTTTTAGTTAAAAATCTGGACATGAACCAAAGCTCTACTCGCTAAATTCATAAACATGTCAAATAACATCAATTTAAACGATAACAATTGGATTGATATCGTTTTCGAAAATCGTAATCACGAGTACGGTGCTTATCAGATTAGGAAAAATTACAACAGAAATTCTATTCTAGGAATTGTAGGAATGTTCTCATTTTTGGGACTAGCCTTTGGTGGAATTGTGTTGTTTAGTTCTTTTAAATCAGCCATCTTACCAGATTCTCCTGTACCACCGATGTACGATACTGTAATCATCATAATGCCAGAATTGCCACCAATAGAAGAGGAAAAAGTAGAGCTAGGTAGACCTCCTGTGCAAGAAGAACTTGCACAAACCATTAGAAATACTATTCCAGATATTGTACCCGATAATACAGTTCCTCCAGAATTGTTACCTCCAACTAATGAGGAATTAAATGGTAAAGAGTCTGGTGTAATTACAAATACAGAAGGAAAGGGATCTACCACACTTCCTACCGAAAATGTTGGGTCTGGAACAGGAACAATTGAACCGCCAACATTAATGGGTGCGCAAAAAATGCCAGAGTTTCCAGGTGGAGAGGAGGCTTTATTAGCGTATGTTAAGAATAGATCACACTTTACCAAAAGCGCAAAAGAATACAATGTATCTGGTACTATTTATGTATCGTTTGTTGTTGACGAAAATGGTAAAGTTGTGAACCCTAAAATAGAACGTGGTATTGGTTATGGTAT
>CALRIM020000193.1:0-5431 GCA_943360385.1 Rhizobium sp. Q54
AAAAACACACTTGCTTTAAATAGTAACTACTCGATAATTTACCTAGCAGATAGTTTAACAATTACTTCAAAAACAATCACGGTAACTGCACAAGCGAAAACAAAAGTGTATGGAGAGGTTGATCCAATGTTAACTTTTACTTACACTCCAAATCTAATTGGAACAGATGTCTTCACTGGTAGTCTAAGTAGGGCTATAGGTGAAAATATTGGTAAATATGTTATCAATAAAAACACACTTGCTTTAAATAGTAACTACTCGATAATTTACCTAGCAGATAGTTTAACAATTACTTCAAAAACAATCACGGTAACTGCACAAGTCAAAACAAAAGTATATGGAGAATCAGATCCATCTTTATCTTATACTTTTTCTCCAGCACTCAACACTGGTGATGCTTTTACAGGAAGTTTATCGAGAGCAGTAGGGGAGAATATTGGGAAATATTCAATTGTACAAGGAACACTTGCATTAACAAGTAATTATACAATTACGTACGATGACGACTCATTAAACATCACTCCTAAAACGATTACGGTTACTGCTCGCCCAAGAAGAAAAAACTATGGTGAAGTTGATTCAATCTTAACATATACATACTCTCCAGCTTTAATCGGAACGGATACATTCACGGGAAGTTTAAGTAGAAACTTGGGCGAAAATGTTGGTCTGTATGTTATCAATAAAAACGATCTTGCGTTAACAAGTAACTATACGATAACATACATTGCAGATACCTTAAGGATTACCGCTAAAACAATTACGGTAACTGCACAAGCGAAAACAAAAGTGTACGGAGACGTGGATCCAGCGCTGGCTTATAGCTACACTCCTGCCTTAATTGGATCGGATGTATTTACTGGGAACTTAGGTAGAACAATCGGTGAAGATGTAGGTAAGTACGAAATCAATCAAGGTAATTTGAACTTGAATTTAAATTACCAATTATTTTTCAATACTGATACCTTAACGATAACGACAAAAGAAATAAATGTTAACGCTAATGGCTTATCGAAAATTTATGGAGAGGTAGATCCTGAATTTACCTATTCTTATTTCCCTGCACTTAGAAGTGGAGATGAATTTTCAGGTTCATTAACCAGAGCTGTAGGAGAAAATGTTGGTGAATATACTATTGATAAAGGTAGTTTAACCTTAAGCTCTAATTACGTATTAATTTATACACCAACTGTTTTTGAAATTAAAGCAAAGGCAATAGTTGTTACAGCTGATCCAAAAATAAAAGTATATGGAGAAGTTGATCCAACACTTACGTATAGTTATACACCGGCACTAATAGGTACAGATGAATTTAGTGGAAGTTTATTAAGAGTTCCAGGTGAGAATATTGCTAATTATGCGATTAATCAAGGAACGCTTATTTTAAGTTCGAATTATAGTATTATTTACAATGATGACTCTCTTAGTATCATTGAAAAAACAATTACCGTTACAGCAGTTGCGAAAGCAAAAGAGTACGGAGAACTTGATCCATTATTGACCTATACTTATGCTCCAGCCTTGAGCCCTGGTGATGCATTCACTGGAGAGCTATCAAGAGCAGTAGGAGAGAATATAGGGAAGTATGCCATTAAACAAAACACCTTATCGCTAGGGTCTAATTATATTATCCTATACAATACAGATAGTTTAGCGATCACTCCAAAAACGATTACCGTTATTGTTGAACCTAAAACAAAAAAGTTTGGTGAATTAGATCCAACTTTAACTTATACCTACACTCCAGCCTTAATTGGATCTGATGTCTTTACAGGTAGTTTAACAAGAGCAATAGGCGAAACGGTAGGAGATTATGAAATTTACCAAGGAACATTAAGCCTAAATAAAAATTACAGCATCGTATTTGTAGGTGATATTTTAACCATCCAAGGATTATCGGATGCAACGTTAAGCAATCTCATTGTTCAACATGGTAGCCTTTCTCCTGTTTTTGATAAAAATAATTTAAGTTATACTGCTAAAGTGGCCAAAAACACTGCATCCATAATCCTTACCCCTTTTGCAACTGATAGTTCGGCAAGTATAAGCATTAATGAAATACCTGTAAAAAGTGGAACCCTATCTGATCCCATAAATTTGACTGAAGGAAATAATGTGGTAACCATATTAGTTACGGCGGAAGACGGAGTAACCACCAAAATATATACTGTTGTTATAAATCAGGTAAGTTTAGAACCTACAAATGCATTAACACCAAATGGAGATGGAGTAAATGATTTTTGGGTAATTAAGAATATCTCCGAATACCCAGAGAATAAAGTGACCATTTACGATAGAAATGGAAAAGTAGTATATAGTAAAATTAATTATACAAACGACTGGGATGGTACAATTAATGGATTGCTATTAGAAGAAGAAACGTATTATTATATAGTGGAGCTAGGTCCAAATTACCCGCGATCAGGTGGTTATATAACTCTCATAAAGAATGAAAAATAAATTATAGTAATAAACCTAAAATGGATATATATATTTTACATACAAAAAAGCATAGTTAATATACTTCTTATACCCCATTCATATACAATTGTATTTTCTTAAAAGATTTATAATGTAGTTTTATCATGCCGAGCAACATTTGGAGAGAGCTTATTTGTTCGGTTTACATTTTTAACATACTATTTCCCATCAACCCTGATAGTATGGATGTAATTTAAAATATAGGCTGATAGCTCAATATCAGCCTTTATTTAAACATTGATTTAATAAATATTACTAAATCTAAATATGATTATGTACGCTCTCAAGTTGAATTTAAGTGGTTTCTTGTGTTTTTTTACAATAATTTTTTTAAATACTTCGTCTGCTTTTGCAACTTCTTCTAATGCTAATTTATCTAATTTTACAGTTAGTACTGGTACCATTAGTCCTAGTTTTTCTCCAGGAACTACCAATTATATTGTAGATGTTGCTAGTACCACAACCTCTATTGTCATAACTCCTACAGCAGAAGATGCAGGTGCCACAATTAAAGTTTTTGTGTTATCTGTTGCAAGTGGAACAGCTTCAAGCTATATAGCATTATATAACGGAATAAATACCATTCCAATTGAAGTTACAGCAGAAGATGGTGTGACTACTAAGACCTATACTATTACCATTGATAAGCCTATCAATACCTTTTATTGGAATACTAACACTTCACCAGCAAGTATTAATTCAAGTAATTGGGGCTTAACTAGCACAGGTCCATTTAATGAACCTTTTGTTGATTGCTCTAATATTGTTTTTACTGCCAATAGTAATTTTACATTTGCATTATCGAAACATATTTTTGAACTTACTATTACGAATTCATCTACCGTAAATTGGTCTCCTGCAGGTAGCATTAGTTTTAGTTGTTTAGATGGTGTTGGTGGAATAGGGACCTTTGACATCGGAACTGGTTCTACCTTGAATTGGAACGCACAAGCAATTTCAAGTAACCTAGGTACAGGTGTCATCAAAAACGGAGGAGGTACATGGGTTATCGGAGCACAATCGAATGCTTATACTGCTGGTTTTACATTAAATGCTGGAACTATTATAGTAGGTAACCAAGTTAATGCAATTGGTGCTGGTCCCTTAATCATTAATGGAGGAGTAATTGCTGGAAATAGTACTGTTACAAGAGTTCCAGCCGTTTCGAGTATTACTATTGGAGGAGATTTTATGTTGGGGAATGCCCCAGCGTTAACCAATGCCAATGCCAGTTTTACCTTTAATAGCGGTGTTAGCTTAGGAACATCTCAAACTCGTACGATTACCGTTGGAGGTAACATTACTACCGGAAGTTCAGGTGTGTATACTTTTGCAGGAGCAATCGATGGTTCTAATTCTAGTATTATTTTCGATCGCTTGCCAACAGTATCTGGTCGCATTGTATTAGCAGGAGCGAATACGTATAATGGTGGAACTACTATTCGAGGAGGTAACGTAAGCTTCGGAGCCTCGGGAGTTCTCGCAGATGCAGGTCCAGTAACTTTAAGTGGAGGAACTCTCAGCACAGGAACGACCACTGGATTTACGGAAACTGCAGGAACGCTAACCTTAACAGCTAATTCAACTATTGCCCTGGGAACAGGATATCATACCTTAACCTTTGCTGCGAGTAATACACAATCTTGGACAGGTGCTACCATGCTCACCATTACGGGTTGGACAGGAGGATACAATGGCTCAGCCTCTGCCACCGCAGGAAGAATATTTGTGGGAACAGATGCAACAGGATTAACACCCACTCAATTATCTCAAATACAATTTATAAATCCTATTACAGGTCAAGCAAGTGAGGCTTCTATTTTATCTACTGGTGAAATAGTTCCTATTTGTCCTATTATTTCCGCTACCATAAGTGGTACCAGCACTATCTGTAATGGCTCAACGGCCAACTTGGTGGTAACCATTACTGGTGGAGTCCCTCCCTATTCGGTAGTGTACAGTGGTTCCCCAAGTGGAGGAGCTACAGTAAGCAGTTATACCAGTGGAAGTAATATTCCAGTTAGTCCAAGCGCTAATACTACCTATACCATTAGTTCGATTGCAGACGCAAATGGTTGCCCAGCAACCAGCACCTCGGGATCAGCAGTAATCACCGTAAATGCGATATCGACTGCACCTACTAGCATAACTGGAACAACTATTATTGCGAGTGGCACCAGCACTACTTTAACATTGGCTGGAGGGAGTGCCGGATTAGGAGCAGTAGCGCAATGGTTTACTGGCTCCTGTGGAGGAACTTCTGCAGGAACGGGAAATAGTATTACGGTTTCTCCAACGATTAATACCACATATTATGTACGATACAGTGGAACCTGTAACACTACAAGTTGTGCAAGTGTAACGGTTACGATGAAATCCACCGATGCGACCTTATCGAACCTAAGCATTAGCAGTGGTACCTTAAGTCCAAGTTTTGCATCAGATTCAACAAATTATACAGCAAGTGTACCCAATGCCACTACCTCAATTACCCTGACTCCAACTAGAACAAATAGTCAGGCAACTATTACCGTTAATGGAACAACGGTTGCCAGTGGCTCAGCATCTGGTAGTATTTCATTATCATTAGGACTGAATACAATTAATACAGTAGTAACGGCTGAAGATGGGAGTACTACAAAGACTTACAGCTTGACTGTTAATAGACAATCTAACATTGCAAGTTTATCTAACTTAACAATCAGTAGTGGTACCTTAAGTCCAAGCTTTGCATCAGATTCAATAAGTTATATAGCAAGTGTACCGAATGCAATCACCTCTGTTACGGTTACTCCAACTACATCAGTAGGAGCATCTACCGTTACCGTTAATGGAACAGCAGTAACAAGCGGTTCGGCATTGGGTAGTATTTCCTTATCGGTAGGAGTGAATACAATTACAACTGTTGTAACGGCTGAAGACGGAGTTACTACAAAAACCTATACTGTAA
>CALRIM020000194.1:0-5419 GCA_943360385.1 Rhizobium sp. Q54
AAAATAATTTAGCGGAAACAGCTTTTGTGGTTCCCAATGGAAGCGACTTTGAAATTAGGTGGTTTACACCAACTACCGAGGTTGATTTATGTGGACACGCAACGCTCGCTTCGGCTTATGTGCTTTTCAATGTATTGGATTATAACCATTCAACCATTCGATTTCACTCTCCAAGAAGTGGAGAATTAAGGGTTAATAAAAACGAGAAAATGCTATACTTAGATTTCCCAACAGATACCTTGGAATTAATTTCTGGTATGCAAAGCATAATGGAAGACTGCATTGGAATTAAACCCATTGAAGTGTACAAAGGGAAAACGGATTACATTACAATTGTTGAAAACGAAAGTTCTCTAAAAAACCTTCAACCTAATTTAACTGAAATCGCTAAATTAATTGGGAGAGGATTAGTTGTTACGGCAAAAGGCGATGAGGTTGATTTTGTATCACGATTCTTTGCACCTCAATCGGGCATTAATGAAGACCCAGTAACTGGTTCGGCGCATACTTCTTTAACCCCAATCTGGGCAAATAAACTTGGCAAAACCAAACTTACTGCCAATCAAATTTCCGAACGAGGTGGACATCTTATCTGCGAATATAAAAACGACAGGTGTATGATAGGAGGAGAGGCTAAATTGTATTTAATGGGGGAGATTTTGATTGATTGATATGAAAAATTGGATTAAATCAGAATTAGCAATGGTGTTAACAATCATAGCACTATTTGAATTTACTTCCTGTACTGTTGAAGAAAAGAAATTTACTTATGTAGTAAAAGGGAAATTTATTGATGCAAATAGTAATGGCACATTTCAAAACGTTAAAATTGAAGCTTATAATACCTTTACTTACAAAGCATTTAAATATTTAGGTACTTGTTATGTTAATGCTAATGGTGAATTTAGTTTGCAGTACGATTTAAATACTAATTTAACGGGGAACTATTTAAAGCTTTATTTTGTAGATACAAGCTTTGCGGCTGCAACTAAATTCGAAAGTTTACCAATTGGTGAATCGTGGTTTAAAACTATATATGTTAGTGATAGTGCAACCGTAGATATTTTTTTAAATAGAGACTTAGGGTTGAATGATACATTATTTATACCATCATTTGGTCCCACTTATAAATTTATAGGGCCAACGCAAAATAAACACTTAGGAAAGGTTAAAATAATAAATACAGGATATTATCATCAATGTATATATGCAATCGGAAATTATAACTTGCAAAGGAACAAATCTGAAGTAAATTTCGTTCCTACTGGTGATCCAATTGTTGACACTCTAACACTAATTTTGAAATAATTAATCAGAATGCTGTTTAATTTAGGTGAAAACAGCAATTTTCTCCATTTCCTATACTATTTCATTCAAAATTCATACCTTTGCAGCCCTTAATGGAGGATATTAAGGACTTTAAAGTATTGAAAAATAGGTTATCATGAATATCACGAAAGAAAACATCGATCAATTAAATGCAGTGGTGAAAATTAAATTGGCTCCTGCAGATTATTTAGATCAAGTAGAGAAAGCAATTAAAGACCAAAGCAAAAAAGTGCGTATGCCGGGTTTCCGCCCTGGAATGGTGCCTGCTTCACACATTAAAAAATTATACGGTAAAAGTATTTTAGTAGACGAAATCAACAAATTATTGTCGGATTCTTTGAATAAATACATCACCGAGCAAGAACTTAACGTTCTTGGACAACCGTTACCGAAAGCAGATAATTACGAGCCAAAATGGGATTTTAGCGATGAGTTCGAATTCTCTTTCGAAATGGGATTAGCTCCAGAAATTAAAGAAACCTTTACTGCAAAAGATAAGGTGACACATTATAAAGTAAAGATCGACGAAGAAACATTAAACAGCCGTTTAAAGAATATTCGTCGTAGTTACGGAAAAATGACGAACCCTGATGTTGCTGCTATTGATGATGTTCTTTACGGAGAATTAACTCAATTGTCGCCAGATGGTTCTATTTTCGAAGGTGGTATTTCGAATACTGCTTCAGTTCGTTTAGATTTAGTGGAAGACGAAAAAATTAAGAAATCGTTGGTAGGATTGAAAAAAGACGATACTATCGATTTAGATTTACAAAAAGCTTACAAGAAGGATGCTCATAGAATTGCGCACCTTTTAAATATCGACGAAGAGCTTGCAAAAGACCTAAAATCGAACTTCCGCTTAACAGTGAAAAATGTTAATCGCATTGAAGAAGCTGACATGAATCAAGAGTTTTTCGATAAAATTTATGGTGAAGGTAGTGTATCTACTGAAGCTGAATTCATCGAAAAAATGAAAGAAGAATTAATTGGTATTATGCAGGATAATGCTGATCGTAAACTTCAACAAGATATCTACGAATATGGTGTTAAGAAATTCGATTTAGAATTACCAAACGAATTCTTGAAAAGATGGTTGAAAGCAACCAACGAAAACAACATGGACGATGTTCAAATTGCTGAACAATATGATGATTTCGCGAAAAACCTTAAATGGACATTAATTGCGAATAAAATCATTACCGATAACAAAATGGAAATTAATCCAGAAGAAGTAGTGGACCTTGCGAAAAAACGCATCGACGCACAATTCAAGATGTACAGTCCACAACCATTATCGGAAGAGCAATTAGCACAATATGCAATGAACTTTTTACAAAACAGAGAACAAGCAAACCGTTTGTACGAAGAAGTAAGAAGTCAAAAAGTATTCGACCTTTTGAAAACGATTATTACGTTGGACGAGAAAGAGATTGACTATAATAAGTTCTTAGAAATTAAGTAGCTAGTAGCTAGTATCTAGTAACGAAAAGGTTTTGAGCTTTGCTCAAAACCTTTTCGTTTTACCAATACTCCCTCTCATAAAGAAGCGAAAAACATCGGTCCCCGAACGTAGCGTAGCGAAGTTGAGGGGTGAAAGTAGTTTGATAAAGATTCACGAGCTCCGAGCTCCGAGTATTGCAAATCCCAAAACAATACCCTAATTTGCTACGTTATAAGCATACAATTATTTCAATATGAACATAGATAAAAAAGAATTTCGCAGTTATGCGGTTAAACATCACAGAATCAACAGTATTCAAGTTGATAATTTTATTTCGAGAGTAGAAGCAAGAAACACACCAGGGGCAGTAACTCCATATATTATAGAGGAAAGACAGTTAAATGTTGCTCAAATGGACGTTTTTTCGCGTTTAATGATGGATCGTATCATCTTTTTAGGAGATCCAATTTACGATACGGTTGCGAACATTATTCAAGCTCAGTTATTGTTTTTACAATCTGCTGATTCTAAAAAAGACATCCAAATTTACATTAACTCTCCAGGTGGTTCGGTTTATGCAGGTTTAGGAATTTATGATACCATGCAATTTATTACTCCTGATGTAGCGACTATTTGTACAGGTATGGCTGCTTCTATGGCTGCCGTTTTATTATGTGCTGGTCATGCTGGTAAACGTGCAGCATTAACTCACTCTAGAGTAATGATTCACCAACCATTGGGTGGTGCAGAAGGACAAGCTTCCGACATCGAAATTACTGCTCGTGAGATTGGTAAATTGAAAAAAGAATTATACGAAATCATCGCTAAACACTCCGGACAGACTTACGATAAAGTTTGGGAAAGTTCGGATCGTGATTATTGGATGATTGCAAATGAAGCGAAAGAATTCGGAATGATTGACGAAATTTTAGTTTCTTCAGCAAAATAATTAAAAGAAAAAATGGCAAAACAAACACGCGATATCCGCTGCTCCTTTTGTGGATCAGGAAAGCAAGATACACTGGTATTAATTGCTGGTATCGACGCGCATATCTGCGATAAATGTATTCAACAAGCGAATACTATTTTAACAGAAGAATCTACTGCTCGCAATGCGAAAATTGTAGCTGCAGATTTAAATGTTGCAAAACCAAAAGATATTAAAACTCACTTGGATCAATATGTAATTGGACAAGATGATGCGAAAAGAATTTTATCGGTAGCAGTATACAATCACTACAAACGTTTAGCTCAACAAAAGGGCGATGATGAAGTAGAGATTGAAAAATCGAACATTGTAATGGTGGGCGAAACTGGTACAGGTAAAACTCTTTTAGCAAGAACAATTGCTAAAGTATTACATGTTCCTTTTTGTATTGTAGATGCAACTGTATTAACAGAAGCAGGTTATGTTGGAGAGGATGTGGAAAGTATTTTAACTCGCTTATTGCAATCGGCCGACTATGATGTTACTGCAGCAGAACGAGGCATTGTGTATATTGATGAGATTGATAAAATTGCACGTAAGAGCGATAATCCTTCTATTACTAGAGACGTTTCTGGAGAAGGTGTTCAGCAAGCTTTATTGAAAATTTTAGAAGGTACTATTGTTAACGTTCCACCTCAAGGCGGACGTAAACACCCTGAGCAAAAAATGATTGCCATTAACACGCAAAACATTTTATTTATTTGTGGTGGTGCTTTTGATGGTATCGATAAAAAAATTGCGCGTAGAATTCAAACTCAATCGATCGGTTACCAATTCGAAAGTAAAACAGAACGCGTAGATCACGATAATTTATTGAAGTATGTTAGTCCGCAAGATTTAAAAAGTTTTGGATTAATTCCAGAATTAATCGGAAGGTTACCTGTGCTTACACACCTTAATCCATTGGATCGTGAGACCTTAATCAGTATTCTTACAGAACCTAAAAATTCTATCATCAAACAATACCAAAAATTATTTGAGTATGAAGATATTGAATTAACGGTAGAGAAAAATGTGTTAGATTTTATTGTAGATAGAGCGATGGAATATAAACTTGGAGCACGTGGATTGCGTTCTATTATGGAAGCAATTATGATCGATGCAATGTTCGAACTACCATCAACAGAAAACGTTAAAAAATTAAATGTTGATCTAAACTACGCGAAACAAAAATTCGAAAAATCGGAAGTTCGTAAACTCAAAGTAGCATAATCGAACTAGCGAATTAACGAATTTGCGAACTTACGAATGAGCACACGAGCACACGAACAACGAGCACATGATTAACGAGCACACGATTAACGAGCACACGAAAAAATGAAAACAAAGGAAGAAATAGTAGAAAACTGGTTACCGCGTTATACGGGTAGGGAGTTGGTGGATTTTACGGATTATATATTATTAACCAATTTCTCTGGATATTTAACCTTATTCTCACAAAAATACAACGCACCCATTATTGGATTAGATAAGCCCATGCAATCTGTTTCGGCAAATGGCATTACCATTTTAAATTTCGGAATGGGTAGTGCTATGGCAGCAACAGTAATGGATTTATTGAGCGCCATTAACCCGAAAGCAGTATTGTTTTTAGGTAAATGCGGTGGGTTGAAAAAGAAAAATGAAATAGGCGATTTAATTTTACCAATTGCAGCCATTAG
>CALRIM020000195.1:0-5384 GCA_943360385.1 Rhizobium sp. Q54
TCGCTAGAGCAGCAGGAGAAAACATTGGGAAGTATATTATCAATAAAAACAATTTATCTCTCGGTTCAAATTATAGTATCACATACGTGGCGGATAGTTTAACAATTACAGTAAAAGCAATCATTGTTACAGCTCAAGCAAAAACAAAAGTGTATGGAGAGGTTAATCCAGCATTGACATATACTTTCACTCCTTCCTTAATTGGAGCGGATGTTTTTACAGGAAGTTTATCAAGAACATTAGGAGAAAACATTGGCAAGTATGCAATCAATCAAGGAACACTAGCATTAAACTCAAACTATACAATTACGTATGATGATGATTCACTAAGCATCACTGCGAAAACAATTACTGTTACTGCTGATGTGAAAACAAAAGTGTACGGAGAAGTGGATCCAGCATTGACGTATACGTATACACCAGCTTTAATTGGTGCAGATGCATTTACAGGAATTTTAGCTAGAGCTGTGGGAGAAAACATTGGTAAATACATTATCAATAAAAACACGCTTGCCTTAAATAGCAACTACGCGATTACTTATAACGCAGATAGTTTAAGCATCACTGCGAAAACAATTACAGTAACCGCTGATGCTAAAACAAAAGTGTACGGAGAAGTGGATCCAGCATTGACTTATACGTACACTCCTGCATTAATTACTGGCGATGCTTTCAGTGGTGCGTTAAGTAGAGTTGCGGGAGAGAATGTTGGTAAATACGCCATCAATCAAAACACCCTTACTTTGCCAAGCAATTATACGATCACTTATGTTGCAGATAGTTTAAGCATCACTGCAAAAACGATTACGGTTACAGCTGATGCGAAAACAAAAGTGTATGGAGAGGTTGATCCAGCATTGACATATACTTACACTCCTGCCTTAAACACTGGTGATACGTTCACCGGAAATTTATCAAGGGCGGTTGGAGAGAATGTTGGTAAATATGCAATCAATCAAGGAACACTAGCATTAAATTCAAACTACACCATAACGTATGATGATGACTCACTAAGCATCACTGCGAAAACAATTGCTGTTACAGCTGATGCAAAAACAAAAGTGTATGGTGATGTAGATCCAACGTTAACGTATACGTATGCTCCAGCCTTAATCGGAAGTGATGCATTTACTGGAAGTCTATCAAGAGCAGTGGGTGAGAATATTGGCAAATATATTATTAATCAAAACACTTTAACACTTGGTGAAAATTATACCATTACCTATGATGATGACACTTTAAGCATCACCTCTAAAGCAATCACTGTTACCGCAGAAGCAAAAACAAAAGTGTATGGGGAAGTAGATCCAGCATTAACGTATACTTATGCTCCAGCCTTAATCGGAACAGATGCCTTTACTGGAAGTCTATCTAGAGCAGTGGGTGAAAATATTGGAAAATACCTCATCAATAAAAACACCTTATCACTAGGTTTGAACTATAGCATCACTTACGTTGCGGATAGTTTATCAATCACCCCAAAAACAATTACCGTTACCGCAGAAGCGAAAACAAAAGTATATGGAGAAGTTGATCCAGCCTTAACGTATACTTATGCTCCCGCCTTAATCGGAAGTGATGCATTTACTGGTTCTTTAAGCAGAGCAGTGGGAGAAAATATTGGGAAATATGTGATTACTAAATACACTCTTGCATTAAATAACAATTACTCGATTATTTACGATGATGACTCACTAAGCATCACCGCAAAAACGATTTCGGTAACCGCCGATGCAAAAACAAAAGTGTATGGTGAAGTAGATCCTACGTTAACGTATACGTATGCTCCAGCCTTAATCGGAACGGATGCCTTCACAGGTTCTTTAAGCAGAGCAACTGGAGAAAACATTGGAAAATATAGTATCAATCAAAATACACTTGCCCTCAATAGTAACTACACGATTACTTACCTCGCAGATAGTTTAACAATTGCTGCAAAAGCAATTACGGTAATTGCAGATGCGAAAACAAAAGTATATGGAGAAGTTGATCCTGCATTAACCTATAACTTTTCACCAGCACTTATCGGAGCCGATGTATTTACAGGAACACTCGCTAGAGCAGAGGGAGAGAATGTTGGGAAATATGTTATTAGAAAAAATACTTTATCCCTTGGTTCAAATTATAGAATTTTATTCCTTGCAGATACGTTGGCCATTACCCCTAAAATCATTACTGTAACAGCGCAAGCAAAAACGAAAGTATATGGAGAAGTAGATCCAATTTTTACGTATACCTACACTCCTGCTTTAATTGGAACAGATGTATTTACAGGCGCTTTAAGTAGAGCTTTGGGTGAAGACGTTGGAAAGTATGTTATCAATAAAAACACCTTATCACCGGGTTCAAATTATAGCATCATTTATGTAGCAGATACTTTAAGCATCACTACAAAAAATATAATCGTTACCGCTCAAGCAAAAATAAAAGAGTATGGCGATGTTGATCCCGAATTAACGTATACTTTCCAGCCAACTATAGTAGGTACCGATACGTTCTCTGGAGTACTTTCTAGAGAGGTTGGAGAGAATGTTGGAAAATACGAGATTAACCAAAACACCTTATCCCTAAGTTCAAATTATACCATTACTTATGTTGCAGATAGCTTAAGTATTACATCGAAAAACATTACCGTTACAGCGGATGCAAAAACAAAAGAGTACGGTGAAGTTGATCCAGCATTAACCTATACCTATGCTCCTGAATTAATTTCTGGTGAAGTTTTCACGGGTGAATTAGCAAGAGAAATGGGTGAAACTGTTGGAGTCTATGATATCAATCAAGGTAGTTTAGTGTTGAGTACTAATTATCAACTTATTTTCATTCCTTCCATCATGGAAATTAAAGCAAAGGAAATAGTTGTGACAGCCGATCCAAAAATAAAAGTATATGGAGAAGTTGATCCAACACTTACGTATAGTTATACGCCAGCATTAATTGGTACAGATGAGTTTACAGGAAGTTTAACGCGAGTTCCAGGAGAGAACATTGGTAATTACGCCATTAATAAAGGAACACTTGCACTAAGTACCAACTATACTATTACTTACGATGATGACTCTCTTAGCATCATTACAAAAACAATTACGGTAACTGCAGTTGCAAAAACAAAAGAGTACGGAGAACTTGATCCTTTATTGACTTACACCTATGCTCCTGCCTTGAATCCTGGTGATGCATTCATCGGAGAATTATCAAGAGCAGTAGGAGAGAATATCGGGAAGTATGCCATTAAACAAAACACTTTATCGCTAGGGTCTAATTATATTATCCTCTACAATACAGATAGTTTAACGATCACTGCAAAAACCATCACGGTTACTGCCGAACCTAAAACAAAAAGAGTTGGTGAATTAGATCCAACCTTAACGTATACCTTCTCTCCATCTCTAATCGGAACGGATGCCTTTACTGGTACTTTAACTAGAGCAATAGGCGAAACGATAGGAGATTATGAAATTTACCAAGGAACCTTAAGCTTACCTAAAAATTACAGCATCGTATTTATCGGTGATGTGTTAACCATACAAGGATTATCGGATGCAACTTTAAGCAATCTCATAGTTCAACATGGAACCTTATCTCCTGCTTTTGATAAAAACACGTTAAACTATATTGCAAACGTAGCTATAAATACCACATCCATCAACCTTACTCCATTTGCAACAGATACTTCGGCAAGCATAAGCATTAATGGTATACCTGTAAAAAGTGGAGCCTTATCTGAAACAATAAATTTGGTTGAAGGAAATAATGTAGTAACCATAGTAGTCACAGCGGAGGACGGGGTAACTACCAATACCTATACTATTTCGGTAAGTCTGGTAAACATTGAGCCAACCAATGCGCTTACTCCTAATGGTGATGGAGTAAATGATTTTTGGATTGTGAAAAATATAGAAGAGTATCCTGATAATAAAGTGACTGTTTATGACAGGAGTGGAAGAGTTGTTTATAGTAAAGTTGGATATAAAAATGATTGGGGCGGAACATTGAATAATAGTAATCTGGAAGAAGAAACCTATTATTACTTCATAGAACTTGGGCCTCAATATAAATCAATTAAAGGTTTTATTACCTTAATTAATTGATGAAAAATATATATGGGCATATAAATATTTCTTGAAATAAATTCTTTTTGAAATAGGGGAGTAATATTTTATTCCCCTATTTATTCGCTTGTATATTTTTTGTACTCATAAAATAGCTTTTTGTAAACAAATATTGCACACTCATCCTCATTTGCAATTTAGCAATACATTAAATGATGCATATTGTAAGATATCCGAACTAATTTTTGGAGAGAGCTTAATTTGTTCGGTTTATATTTTCCCCATGCTATTTCCCATCTACTTTTTGATAGTATGAATATAATTCGTTGAAATATAAGCTGTTAGCTCGCTATTAGCCTATGTTTAAATATTTTTTATGCTGAACAGGAAGATTAAATTTAAAACATTTGAAATTAGTCAATGAAATAACCCAATCGATTGATTTTTAATAATATATACTATTCTAATAATGATTACGCCCTCTCTCAAACTGTATCTACGTGGTTTATTGTGTTTTTTTGCAATAACTTTTTTCAATATTACGCCTTCTAAGGCAACCTCATCGGATGCTAATTTATCCAATCTAACTTTTAGTGCAGGTACCATTAGCCCAAGTTTTTCTTCAGGAACTACTAATTACACCTTAACGGTTAGTGGCTCAACAAGTAACATTACGGTAACACCTACAGCGGCCGAGGGTACTGCCACCATTACGGTAAAAGCAATTTCTGTTGCTAGTGGCACTGCTTCAGGCAATATTCCGCTTAGCCCTGGTTTAAATTACTTACCAATTGAGGTTACTGCTGGGGATGGGATTACAACCAAAACCTATATTGTTAATGTTGATAGATTACCAAGCCCTTTGTATTGGAGAACGGATGGTACTTTAGCCAATATTCTCACCAGTAATTGGAGCACAACGAGTACAGGTCCATTTGATCAACCTTATATTGATTGTTCAAATCTTGTTTTTACTGCAAATAGTAATATTGGATTTACAACATCAAAACATGTACTAGGACTTACCATTACGAATGCATCGACTGTAAATTGGACTGCAAATGGAGGTGTAAATTTCGATTGTACTGATGCTGGTGGTCGAATAGCAACTTTTGATATTGGAACGGGATCTACTTTAACCTGGAATGGACAATCTATTTCGAATAATGCGGGTACAGGGGTGATCAAAAATGGAGGTGGAACTTGGGTTATTGGAGCTCAATCGAGTGCTTATCCTGCTGGTTTTACATTAAATGATGGAACCATTATTTTGGGAAACAATATTAATGCAATAGGTGCGGGTCCCTTCACCATTAATGGAGGAGTAATAGC
>CALRIM020000196.1:0-5375 GCA_943360385.1 Rhizobium sp. Q54
TAATGCACTCACTAATACCCTTATAGTTATATTGATTATAAGTAATTTATTATACTGTAAAAAAAATATAAATGATAGATATGATTACAAACGTGATAACTTCTATTTTGGGAATTATAATTTTTACAATCATTTGAAAAGAATCAACCAAGAGTTAAAAGAAAAAGGAATTAAAGACGATAAAGTTTTTAGCATTATTTATGATACATCTCCTAATATTGCATTATATATTATAAATAAAAAGGGATTTAATATAGTAAAAATCTTTGAAGATGGTTATATTGAACATTTATTTAATAAATCAGATTATATTTTAATAGAATCAAAATATATAAACGATAGACCAATGTTTCAAAAATATATGACCAATAGAATAATTGAAAAAGATAGTATTTCTATTTATAAATTGAGATAATTATGAAGATTTCTATCATCATTCCAATATACAACGAACAAGGTAATATTGATCGTTTAATAAATCGTTTAAAAGGTGTTATAGCCCAATTAAACATCGATTGTGAGTATATATTCATAAATGATGGAAGTAAAGACGACTCTATAAATATCATAAAAAATCTAGCTAAGATTGACTCTTCAGTTAAGTTTATAAATTTTAGTAGAAATTTCGGACATCAAATTGCAGTTACCGCAGGTTTGGATAAGGCCAAAGGAGATCGTATTGTTATTATTGATGCAGACTTGCAAGATCCACCAGAATTAATCATCGACATGTATAATAAAATGGATGATGGATTTGAAGTGGTTTACGCAAAACGTAAAGCAAGAAAAGGGGAGAGCTGGATGAAGAAGTTTACTGCAAGAATGTTTTATAGAATCCTAAAGGCAATAACTTCTGTTAATATCCCGGTGGATACTGGTGATTTTAGAATAATAGACCGCAAGATTGTTGATGTTCTTAAACAAATGCCAGAACAACAAAAATTCTTAAGAGGTCAGATTTCATGGATAGGTTTTAATCAAACTTATGTGGAATACGAACGCGATGAGCGAAATGCAGGTGAAACTGGATATACTTATAAAAAAATGATACGTTTAGCTTTAGATGGTATTACTTCCTTTTCTAATTTCCCTTTAAAGTTTGCTAGTATTTGTGGTTTTGTGGTTTCAGGAATTGCCTTTTTAGTTGGTTTGTATGCTTTATACTCTAGATTCATTTCAGGTCATTATGTAGAGGGATGGACTTCTATCATAATCTCTGTTCTATTTCTAGGAGGTATTCAACTTATATCAATTGGAATTATTGGTGAATACATATCCCGTTTAAGTAGTAATATAAGAAATAGACCATTGTATATTGTTAGGGAAACAAATATTGATAGTAATATTTAAATTCATGGTATTCAGTAGTAGTCTATTTCTTTTTTATTTCTTACCATTTTTTTTACTTGCCTATTTTTTAATAGACAATAAGTATAAAAACCTGTCCATTTTAGCCTTCAGTATTTTCTTTTATGCATGGGGAGCTCCAGATTTTATTTCCATCCTTCTAATTACAACATTTATAGATTTTCATATAGTTAAGTTAATACATAATGCCGAAGGAAAGAAAAGAGGGTTGTTTTTATTTTGTTCAATTTCTATTAATCTTGGTCTACTAATTTATTTCAAATACTCCAATTTTTTTATTTCAAACTTGAATCAAATTTTAGCCACAGAGGGTATTAAAACTATAAAGTGGGTTGAAATTATACTTCCAATAGGAATTTCATTTTTCACTTTTGAAACATTAACCTACTCTATAGACGTTTATAGAAGAGTACATGCACCCCTTCCAAAATTTAGAGACTACCTTTTATATATTATTTTATTCCCAAAATTAATTGCTGGACCAATTGTTAGATTTAGTGAAATTGCTGATCAAGTAATCGATCGAAAAAATCAAGATACTTTAGACAACAAGGTATATGGGTTTTATAGATTTATAATAGGGTTATCTAAAAAAGTGCTAATTGCCAATACAATGGGCTCCTTAGCAGATAGTGTGTTTAATATAGAAGTGAATTCATTAAGTACATTTGATACTTGGATTGGAATTATAGCTTATTCTTTTCAAATCTATTTCGATTTCTCGGGTTACTCTGATATGGCTATTGGACTTGCTAGAGTTATGGGTTTTAAATTCCCTGAAAATTTTAATAATCCATATATATCAAGGAGTATTACTGAATTTTGGAGAAGATGGCATATGACCTTAGGGAGGTGGATGCGCGACTATTTATACATTCCATTAGGTGGAAATAAGGTTAGTACTTGGAGAATGTATTTGAACTTATGGTTTGTATTTCTAATTTCTGGTTTATGGCACGGTGCATCATGGAATTTTGTTATTTGGGGAGCATTTCATGGTAGCATACTTATTCTCGATCGACTTTTCTTAGTTAAATTTTTAAATAAATTAGGCAGGATTCCGTCTGTATTAATTACATATATATTAGTTCTTATTGGTTGGGTGTTTTTTAGAATTTCAGATTTTCAAAATGCAACATATTATATTTCAAAAATGTTTGATTTTAATGGAATTACACATACAAGAAATATTTACTTATCAAATGAACATATTATTATTTTTGTATTTGCAATTTTGTTTTCTTTTGTTGCTCTGATCCCTAAAATAGAAAACAATCAAGATAAATATTTCAACCAGACATATGGTCTAAAAAGTACTCTAGGCATTGGTTTTGCTCTTACAATATTGTTTTTTATGAGTATTTTGAAATTAAGTATTAGTTCATTCAATCCATTTATTTATTTTCAATTTTAAGAGATGGAAAAATATAACGAGATTATAAAAAAGTTATTTCTTGGGATATTTCTATTATTCTTAATAGCTCCAAATATTCAATCGACTTTAAAATTAGTTACTTTAAAACCTCTAAATGGTGCATATGTTGCTTCACCCAGACCCGATTTTTCAATAAAAACATATAAGTCTGGGAAGTTTCAAACTGAATACAACAAATATTTTGAAGAAAATATTGGGTTTAAAGAAGTCTTAATTCGTCTGTATAATTCATATTCTTTTTTAGCATATAATCAGTCTAATGTTTCTGATGTTATAGTAGGAAAAAATGGATATTTTTTCAACCCTCGATATATTGACGCTATTACAGGAAAAAATTTTATTGGTAGCGAGGAAATTGAAACTAAGGTAAGGCGTATAAAAGAATTGCAAATTGCCTTGGCTAATCAAAATAAAACCCTTGTGGTTGTTTTTGCTCCAGGAAAAGCATCTTATTATAAAGAATATATTCCCGAACATCTATTAAAGGATACAAAAGAAAATAATTATGCCCAATTTGTTAAGTACTTTAAAGAAAATGGAGTAAACTTTATTGATATGAAGGCACACTTTCTTTCAATTAAAGAAAAATCACCTTATCCGTTATTTACAAAATATGGTACACATTGGACACTTTATGGTGCAAATTTGACTTCAGATTCTATACACAAGTTTGTTGAATCAAAAAGCGATATAAAATTTATAAATAAAAAATATAAATCCTTCGAAAAATTGAAATATAAACAGGGATCTGATTATGATTTAGAAGACTTAATGAATCTTTCATTTCAGTTACCCATAAAGGAAGATATATTCAACCCAATTGTAGAATTTGATACAATAAGTAATCTCAAAAAGCCTAACGTTTTAGTCGTTTCAGATAGTTATTGGTGGAATATTTACAATACAAAATCACCTGATTATCAATACAACGATTACTCGTATTATTTTTATTTCAATACCGCTTACTTAAATAAAAATTCAAAATCCTTACCAAGAGCTCAAACTGATGTTAAGTATGAATTAGATAAATCTGATATAATTATTATGATGTGTACAGAAGGGAATGATTATTATTTCCCCTTTGGTTTTACAGATTATGCTTTAGCTACATTTGAACCAGAATTTGGTAATCTTTCACCTGAAAGAAAAAGTTTCTTTATTAAGAAATGGGAGATTTCCCACAATAAAGATTGGATGGAGCAAATTAAAAAGAAAGCAAAAGAAAATAACGTTAGTATTAATAAACAGTTAGAAGATGATACGGAATGGGCTTTAAAGAATTAGTTTCAAGTTAGAATTGAAAATGATTACAAAACAAATATTGTTTGATTATTTAAAACATAGTGAAGCTCAAAATTTAAACGGGCTTAGTAAAATAAAGACAATATACCGTCCTTATATTTGTCCTTTTGATGATATATTAAACAAAATACCTAACAACACTTCAATTTTTGATATCGGTTGTGGTTCTGGTTCATTTTTATCCCTAGTATCTAACTTTACTGCACCGCAAAAAATAGGAGGTATAGAGATTTCAGAACATCTCATTGAAAACGCGAAGCAACTCTTAGCTAAGTTCAAGATAGAACAACATATCTATAAATATGATGGAAGCAACATACCTAATGAAATTGTAGATTTCGATATAATAAGCATGATTGATGTGTATCATCATATTCCTGTTGCTTTTCAAGTTTCATTTATGAAAGAGTTGTATTCCAAAATGAAACCCGGTTCTACATTGATTTTTAAAGATATTAATCAGGCAAACCCACTTGTAATAATGAATAAGTTGCATGATTTGCTTCTGTCTTCAGAAATTGGGCACGAAATTTCATTTAAAAATGCACAGAATTTATTAAAAGATCTTGGGTTTGTAATTTTAGAAAAGTCGAAAAGAACAATGCTGTTTTATCCTCACTTTACTATTTATGCTCGAAAAAAATTAGGTAGTTAATTTTTTTCGAGTATTTAAATTATTGAATTATATATAGAATCATTAATATCATTAATCCTTTTTAAAGCTTCGATATCCCCATTTGTATTTACTTTATAGGCTTTTTTGCTGATATCAAACAAGGGGTGGTCTGTTTCCGAATCGCTATAACTCTCATCAATTTGAACATCCTCAAGTATTAAATACTTTTTGAGTCTATATACTTTTTCTATTCCTTTACAATTTTCACCAACAATAGAATATCTATTATTAGAATATTGGATTATTGTCCCAATTAACTCAATATTTAAATTGTTAAGTATTGGTTTTAAATACAGTTCTGGAGAAGCGCTTATACAAATTATTCTACTGTTAGTATGCTTAATAATATTAATTATGGTTGGATTGAAGTTGTTCTCATCTGTAGCATCCCAAAATTGCTTCGCCAATTGTTCTACCTCTTTTTCATTAATACCATAGAGGAATAAGAGAAATAGTTCCTTGTATTTTTTAGTAGATATAAGTTTGCTGTAATATAATATTGTTGAAATTAGTTGAGGAAAAATAGCCCATATTTGAATTGGACGTTTTTTATATACAAATTTACAAAACTCAATTAATGAATCCTTTTTATAT
>CALRIM020000197.1:0-5240 GCA_943360385.1 Rhizobium sp. Q54
CTTTCCATCAATTTTACTTGATCTTCGAAACGTGCACGTTGATCAATAGGATCATTCAACTCTGAATAAGCATTCGCTAATTCTTTGCCATTCACCATTAATTCAAAACGCTCCACTAATCCTTCTTTCGTTCTATGTTTTTTACACAATGGCGACATCTCCACTGGGTAATCAATAATGAATGTTGGTTGTATGTAATTTCCTTCACACTTCTCTCCAAAAATTTCATCCACTAATTTCCCTTTCCCCATGGTATCACTTACATCTATTCCTAAATCCCTGCATGTTTTTCTTAATTCATCTTCACTCATTTCAGAAATATCGATGCCCGTGAATTCCTTAATAGAATCGTACATGGTAATACGTTTAAATGGACGTTGGAAATCGATTACATTTTCACCAACTTGTACTTTAGTGGTACCATGCAAATCCATTGCTACTTTTTCGATCATCTCTTCCGTAAAATCCATCATCCAATTATAATCTTTATAAGCAACATATATTTCCATTACCGTAAACTCTGGATTATGAGTTCTGTCCATCCCTTCATTTCTAAAGTCTTTGGCAAACTCGTACACTCCATCGTATCCACCTACAATTAAACGTTTCAAATAAAGTTCGTTGGCAATTCGTAAATACAATGGCATGTCCAATGCATTATGGTGAGTAATAAACGGACGAGCCGCCGCACCCCCAGGTATTGCTTGAAGAATAGGCGTTTCAACCTCTAAATATCCAGCCTCATTAAAAGTGTTTCTTAAGGATTGAATAATCTTTGTGCGTTTTCTGAAAACCTCGCGCACATCCTGATTAATAATTAAATCTGCATAACGCTGACGATATCTAAACTCCGGATCTGTTACCACATCATGAGCAGTACCTTCTGCATCTATTTTTACTACTGGCAAAGGACGAAGAGATTTACTCAACATCTTGAAACCTGTAACATGTATACTAATCTCCCCTACTTGAGTGGTAAATACATACCCCGTAACACCGATAATATCTCCAATATCTATTAGCTTTTTAAATACAACATTGTACAAAGTCTTATCCTCATCTGGGCATAAATCGTCTCTACGGAAATATACCTGAATACGACCAGTTGCATCTTGTAATTCGGCAAAGGAAGCATTACCCATAATACGGCGACTCATTATTCTGCCAGCAATGCTTATATTCTTATAGCTTGTTTTATCTCGTTCGTAATTCTCTAAAATATCAGCAGCTGTTACATTCACTTCGTAAACATCCGCAGGGTAAGGATTAATGCCCAATCGCATTAATTCTTGCATACTGTCTCTTCTTAACTGTTCTTGTTCGCTTAATCCGCTCATTTGTGTCAATTTTGTACAAAAGTAAGATTTATTACCTAATTAGCCAATTCGACAATGTGCCAATGTGCCAATTAGCCAATCACGCTATATCCCTTTCTGCAGAAAGGCTGGGGACAAGCAATGCCAACATTACGTTCTAATTGATCTCTTTGAAGTAGTGATAATTGCATTTACAATTTTTGCAATTTCCTTCAATTTTAAAGTCATTGATTCAACATTATATTCTTCATATACTTCATCTATTAATTCTAACCAATATTGAGTTTCATCTATTTCTTTCGCACTAATTTTCATCTTATGGATAAAATCAGCTTTGCTTTCTGCATTCTGAGCTTCGCGAATATTTGCTCCAATAGATGTGCCCGATTTTAATAATTGTTCTGCTATTTTCCACTTTCTGTTTTCACAAAGTATATCTGTGAATTTTACAATTTCAACTGAAAACTGTAAACTCTTTTCCATTACAGGATTGTTAGTTTGGTTTTTACTATTCATTTACAAATGATACAATTAAACATATACCATACAACTGCATATTTGCAGGATTAATTATCATCCATAATATATCAGCACTATTTGTCCACCTGCCAATCGGCAGAAAGGGATATAGCGTGATTGGCTAATTGGCACATTGGCTCATTGGCACATTAATATTGTGGTTTATGAAAAGAAAATCTTAAATTGGATTTAAATAATGATTTACAATGGAAAGAATAAAAACCTATTCTGAATTCTACCAGTTTTATTTAACAGAACATATAAACAGAACCAGTAGAAGACTACACTTTATTGGAACTGCTTTAGTGTTCGTTGAAGTATTTTTATTAAGTTTTTATAACCGCTGGGACTTATGGTTTATACTACCAATTACTGGATATGCATTTGCATGGATAGGGCATTTCTTCTTCGAAAAAAACAAACCTGCTACTTTTAGATATCCACTTTGGAGTTTAACCAGTGACTTTAGATTATTTTTTGAAATCCTAATAGGCAAACAAAAACTTTAATTAGCTAATTGGCACATTGGCTAATTGGCTAATTACTCCTACGTTTCTTCTCCTTCAAAATCAACCCCAACTCTCTTCCCATTTGTCCGGCGATGGCTGTGTTTTCTTGTGCTCTACGGAACAGGTATGGTAGCACTGATTTTACTGGTCCATAAGGAACATACTTCGCCACGTTGTAACCTGCATCTGCTAAGTTGTAACTTAAATTATCGCTCATTCCTAAGAGTTGAGAGAAATAAATTCGTTCGTCGTTTTCGGCAATACCTTTAGCTGACATTAAATTCATTAGGTGCCTAGAACTATTTTCGTTATGTGTACCTGCACAAATTGCAATGCGATGAATATTCTCCACACAATAGGTTAATGCATCATCGTATTCTCTATCTGTTGATTGTTTATCTGGATTGATGGGTGATGGATATCCCATTTCTATTGCTCGTTCTCTTTCCTTTTCCATATAGGCTCCACGAACCAATTTCACACCCATCATTATTCCTTCTGAAGCCAACTGTGCATCGTGTTGTTTTAGGGCAATTAAACGATCGTGGCGGTAATATTGATAAGTATTGTAAACAATAACTTTTTCTTTGTTGAACATACGCATCATATCTAACGACAAATCGTCGATGCTTTGTTGTATCCACGTTTCTTCTGCATCCATAAAAATGCGCACGTTGGCATCATATGCTGTTTGACAAATTCTACGGACTCTATCTTTTACTCGTTCGAATTCCTTTTTCTCTTCGAAAGTTAATTCTGCTTTTGCATCTAATTTTTCTAATAAACCAAATCGTGCTACTCCGGTAACTTTAAATACACTGAATGGTATGTGAGCATCCCCTTTTGCGCGATTTATCGTTAATATAATTTCATTTGCAGTTGCATCAAAAACTTCTTCTTTCGATTCGCCTTCTACCGAATAATCTAGGATAGTACCAATGTGGTATTTCCCCAAATGCTCAATGGTTTTTGAACAATCGCTAATAGATTCGCCTCCACAAAATTGTTTAAAAATTGTTGCTCTGATTAAAGGAGCAACAGGCAATCCAATTTTTATAGCTGCTGTAGTTATGGGTGGACCAACTTTTACAAAGAAATTAATATTGATAATTTTAAATAACCAGTAAGCTCTGTTAAGATCTGCATTACTCATTCCCGAAAAGGCTATCTCGGTATTGTCAAACGATATATTTTTGCTCATTGTTTGTAAATGAATGGCTCAAAAATAGGAAAAAAGCGTACTTTAATTAAATAATTAATATAATAGTTGAAACCCCGCTCCTTTTTATTTGTTTTGTATTCAAATTGCTAGTAAATAATGACCACTTCTATAAAATCCGAACACTTAAATTCTTGGTTAAGCACTGACTTAAAGACCTTTGTAATTGCGGGGCCTTGTAGTGTAGAAACTGAAGAACAAATACATGCTACTGCCAAAGCATTATCAGCTTATAAAATTCCAGTTTTAAGGGGAGGTATTTGGAAGCCTAGAACTCGCCCTGGTTCATTTACTGGGCTTGGTACCAAAGGAATTAATTGGCTGGCTGAGGCCGCCATACAGAACAACATGAAAAGTGCAGTAGAAGTAGCAACTGCTCAACATGTAGAAGATTGCCTAAAAGCGGGTATTGATATTTTATGGATTGGTGCACGTTCTACGGTAAGTCCTTTCGTAGTACAAGAAATTGCTGATGCCTTAAGAGGGGTAGATATTCCGGTGATGATTAAAAATCCCATCAATCCTGATATAGAATTATGGATTGGAGCGATAGAAAGAATTCATCATGCAGGCATTAATAAAATAGCTGCTATTCATCGAGGATTCTCTCAATATGAAAAAAATACATACCGAAACACTCCTAATTGGAACATTCCATTAGAGTTAAAAAGATTGGTGCCGAATTTACCTGTAATTTGCGACCCTTCTCATATCTGTGGAAGCATCGATTTAATTGCTCATGTAAGTCAGAAGGCAATGGATTTAAGCTTCGACGGATTAATGATTGAATCGCATTACGACCCAAGTATTGCATTAAGCGATAAAGATCAGCAGTTAAAACCTATTGAATTGGCTGAGCTTTTAAATCAATTAATAATTCGCGATACCGATTCAGAAAATATTGAATTTAAAGATCAACTTTCGAGACTGAGAAAAGAGATTGATAAATTAGATTTTGAAGTATTGGAATTAATCGCCTCGCGATTAAAATTGATTCAAGAGATTGGTTTGTACAAAAAAGAAAATAACATCACCATCTTTCAACCAGAACGTTGGGCTGAAATTGTGGAGACCAGAAAAAAATACGGAAAAGAAATACACCTTTCTGAAGAAATGATATTAGATTTGGTTAAATTGATTCACCGAGAGTCCATCTCTATTCAAACTAAAGTAATGCAAGATGAATGACATTAAAAGCAGTTTAGGCTATACCATCTATTTAGAAAATCCAATTGTTTCCTTAGACCATTGGCTTTCTGAACAATCGTATTCTAAAGTTGCTATACTTGGCGATACGCATACCTTGGAGGAGTGTTTACCATACTTAAATTTATATTCATCTCATACCCCTCAATACGACCTCATTGAAATAGATCCAGGAGAAGACAATAAGAACATTGATATTTGCATTGGTGTGTGGAGCATGATGCAAGAATTTGGATTAGACAGAAAATCTTTATTGATAAATTTAGGGGGAGGAGTTATTACAGATATGGGTGGCTTTGCAGCATCAACTTATATGCGAGGTATTGATTTTATTAATATCCCCACTACCCTACTTGGAATGGTAGATGCAAGTATTGGTGGAAAAACTGGGCTAGATTTAACGAATTACAAAAACCATTTAGGAACTTTTAATCACCCGAAAGGAATATTTATCATTCCAGAATTTTTAGG
>CALRIM020000198.1:0-5238 GCA_943360385.1 Rhizobium sp. Q54
AATTTGTTTTACACGCATTATTTTCATCAAAATTAAATCGGTTAGCGATTTTAAACGCATATCTCTCCAAGCCTCACCATAATCGTGATTCTTATCCATCATCAAGTCTTTCGTTTCTTTTACTTTTTGATCGAACAAAGTACTCACTCTAGAAGCCTCAATTTCTAAATCAGTTTCGGTTTCACCTAAGTCCAACTGAATCATTGCAATAATGCAATAGTTAATTATACCAACATATTCTGGAATAATGCCTTCATCCACCTTGCTTATTTTTTTCTCTTCAAGAGTTCTAATGCGCTGTGCCTTTATAAATATTTGATCAGTAATAGAGGGTAATCGTAGAATTCTCCACGCTGTACCATAATCTTTTGTTTTCTTTATAAACAAATCTTTACAAGCTTGTATAACTTGATCGTATTCTAATGATGTATTCGTTTGCAATTTTTTATAATTTTACCAAGTGCATAAAAATAAGACTTTTTACCAAAATTCAACCATCGAACTAAAAGGAAAACTCCTTGGAGGTGCTCCTGCATTAGTTATGGGTATTATTAACCTAACACCCGATTCCTTCTTTGCTGATAGTCGCAAGCAGTCTGAAAATGAGATTCTTGAAACAGCAAGTAAGATGATTTCAGAAGGGGCAGACATGCTCGATTTAGGCGCATACTCCTCTCGCCCACAGGCAGAAAACATTTCAGAGGAAACTGAATGGGAACGATTAAACAAAATTTTACCCATTCTTCGTAAAGAATTTCCATCAGCAATTTTATCCATCGATACCTTTAGAGCCAATATTGCGGAAAAAGCATTAAACGAGGGCGCAGATATCATTAACGATATTTCTGGAGGAGAGTTAGATGAAAAAATGTTTCCATTAATCATAAAGTGGAATTGCCCGTATATTATGATGCACATGAAAGGTACACCACAAACCATGTCGACTTTAAATCAATACACCGATTTAATAAAAGAAATAAAAGAATATTTTGAAGTAAAAATAGAGAAACTTAAATCGCAAGGATTTGAAAAAATAATTATCGATCCGGGTTTTGGTTTTGCAAAAGCTGGCACTCAAAACTTTCAATTATTATCGGACTTAGAAGAATTAAAATCGTTGGGAATGCCAATATTAGCAGGCCTTTCCAGGAAGTCCATGATTTACAAAACACTAAATATTGATGCGTCTGAAGCACTTAATGGAACAACATCATTAAACATGGTTGCCTTGCAAAAAGGTGCAAGTATTTTAAGAGTGCACGATGTAAAAGAAGCGGTAGAATGTGTAAAACTATATTCGTATCTTTAAAATATGGAACCATTTGATTTAGGTTTATTTAAAATTGGAATTTTCGATGTAATAGATATTGTGCTTGTAGCATTTATTATCTATCAGATTTATAATTTAATACGAGGCACTATTGCCGTAAATATTTTCATTGGATTGACTCTAATTTACATGTTATGGATTGGTGTGAAAGCCTTGAATATGCAACTACTTTCGGGCATATTAGATAAAGTAATTGGAGTGGGCGTTATTGCCTTAATTATTGTTTTCCAACAAGAAATTCGAAGATTTTTATTATTAATTGGAAGAAACACAGTATCACGAAAAAATAGTTTTTGGAGAAAAGTATTACTTGGTAATACTAGATTAAACGACCCCGATCAGCTCAACCTATACCCTATTATTGAGGCATGCAGAAACATGTCTAACAGCAAAATAGGTGCACTTATAGTATTTGCGAGAACCTATGAGGAGCAAGTATATTCAAACAATGGAGAATTATTAAATGCTAAAATCTCAAAGCGTTTATTAGAATCCATTTTTTCTAAATCCAGCCCATTACACGATGGAGCTGTTGTAATTGCAGACGGTATGCTACGTGCAGCTAGCTGTATATTACCACTTACAGATAACACCGAACTACCAGATCAACTAGGACTAAGACACAGGGCTGCGGTAGGAATTACAGAACAAAGTGATGCCATTGCAGTCATAATTTCAGAAGAAACCGGATTTATTTCTATTGCCAGCAGAGGCAAGGTTAAAACGAATGTAAGCGTAGAGGAGTTGGAGAGGACGATTAGGAAGTCTATTAATTAGCCAATTCGTAAATGTGCCAATAAGCCAATGTTAAATGTTACTTAGTAAACTTCAACTTCCACCATATTTGTATTGGCACATTGACTAATTGGCTAATTGGCACATTTACGAATTAACAAAACTCTGCATAAGCAGCCTTCAAATTCTCGGCAATTAACTGAGCTGGGCGACCTTCAATGTGGCGGCGTTCAATCATATGTACTAATTTACCATCTTTAAATAAAGCGATAGATGGAGAAGATGGAGGATAAGGCAGCATTAAAGCACGTGCAGAATCTACCGCATCTTTTTCCATACCTGCAAAAACGGTTACTAATTTATTTGGTTTTTTATCACCATCTATAGACATACGAACACCTGGACGAGCATTTGCTGCTGCGCAACCACAAACAGAATTCACCATTACTAGTACAGTTCCTTCCGATTTAATAGCCGATTCTACCGATTCTGGTGTTAATAATTGTTCGAAACCTACGCTAGTAAGTTCTTCGCGCATTGGCGCAACCATATATTCTGGATACATATTAATTTATATTGATTTTAAACTGATGCAAATTTAGTGTTTTAACTGATGTTTAGCCTAAATTGTTTGAGAAGATATGTCATTTACAAGTATTTTTTTGTGATTTACAAACCAATAGGGTAATTTTGCGTTTCGTAAAAGTAAAAAAGACAAATAAAATGGTAGATACCTTCGTAAAGTACAAAGTAAAAGACATCTCATTAGCAGAATGGGGTCGTAAAGAAATTCAATTAGCAGAAGCAGAAATGCCAGGATTAATGGCTTTAAGAGCTGAATATGGTGCTTCTAAGCCTTTAAAAGGTGCTAGAATTGCTGGTTGTTTACACATGACCATCCAAACAGCTGTTTTAATTGAAACATTAGTAGAATTAGGAGCAGAAGTTACTTGGTCATCTTGTAATATATTCTCTACTCAAGATCATGCAGCGGCAGCTATTGCAGCAGCAGGTATTTCTGTTTATGCTTGGAAAGGTATGAACGAAGAAGAATTCGACTGGTGTATTGAACAAACATTATACTTTGGCGAAGATCGTCAACCATTAAACATGATATTAGACGATGGTGGCGATTTAACAAATATGGTATTCGACAGATTCCCTCAACTTGTAGCTGGAATTAAAGGATTATCTGAAGAAACTACTACTGGTGTATTACGTTTATACGATCGTATGAAAAACGGAACATTGGTAATGCCAGCTATCAACGTAAACGATTCGGTTACAAAATCTAAATTCGACAATAAATATGGTTGCCGTGAATCTTTAGTAGATGCTATTCGTAGAGCTACAGATGTAATGATGGCAGGTAAAGTAGCTGTAGTTTGTGGTTTTGGTGATGTTGGTAAAGGTTCTGCAGATTCATTATCTAATTCTGGTGTACGTGTTATCGTTACTGAAATTGATCCAATTTGCGCATTACAAGCAGCAATGGAAGGTTACGAAGTGAAAAAATTAGCTACTGCAATTTCTGAAGCGGATATCGTAGTAACTGCAACTGGTAACTTCAATATTGTTCGTGGAGAACACTTCAAAAAATTAAAAGATAAAGCTATTGTTTGTAACATCGGTCACTTCGATAACGAAATCGATATGGCTTGGTTAAACAAAAACTATGGCAATACTAAAATTGAAATTAAACCTCAAGTAGATAAATATACAATCGACGGAAATGATGTAATCGTTTTAGCCGAAGGTCGTTTAGTAAACTTAGGTTGTGCAACTGGTCACCCATCTTTTGTAATGTCTAACTCGTTTACAAATCAAACATTAGCGCAATTAGAATTATGGTTAAACTCTGCTAACTACGAAAACAAAGTGTATACTTTGCCTAAGCATTTAGATGAAAAAGTTGCTCGTTTACACCTTGCAAAAATTGGTGTTGAATTAGAAGAACTTTCTGATGAACAAGCAAACTACATTAACGTTCCGAAAAACGGTCCGTTTAAAAGTGATGCATACCGATACTAATAACTAGTTACCAGTATTGAGATGTTAGTATTGAGATGTTAGTATTGAGAAACTCAATACTTGCTAAAGTAAACATTAAGGTATTGAGAAACTCAATACCTACAAAATTTAAAGGAGATGCGTTTGTATCTCCTTTTTTAGTTACCAGAATTGAGATATTAGTATTGAGAAACTCAATACTTGCTAAATTAAACATTAGGGTATTGAGAAACTCCCTTCCTTGCAAATTCTTTATTATTGTTACTGCTTAGATAATATATAGCTCTATTTACCTTTCTCAATTCTAATATCTCAATTCTTAATACTAAATAGTTATTTTTACAAAAAAATAGCACTATTTACCATTCTCAATACTAACATCTCAATTCTGATGACTAAACTTTCCGTTAACATCAACAAAATAGCAACCCTACGAAACGCTCGTGGAGGCAATAATCCTGATTTAGTAAAAACTGCCTTAGATTGCGAGCGATTTGGTGCACAAGGAATTACTGTACATCCTCGCCCTGATGAGCGCCATATCCGTTACCAAGATGTGTTCGATTTAAAAAAAGTATTAACTACCGAATTTAATATTGAAGGAAATCCAAAGGAAGAAAAATTCGTCGAATTAGTGTTAGCGAATACTCCAGAACAAGTAACGTTAGTTCCCGACTCCGAAAATCAACTCACCTCCAACCATGGTTGGGATACCATCAAACATCAAGAATATCTAAAAGAAATAATTCAGGTTTTTAAAAGTAAAGGTATACGCGTTTCTATATTTGTAGATCCAATCGCAGAAATGATTGAAGCTGCTGCTAGCACAGGAACAGACAGAGTAGAGTTATATACAGAATCCTATGCTACCTCCTTTCATCAAGATAAAAATATAGCCATTGCCCCTTATATCATTGCTGCGAAAAAAGCTGCAGAGTGTAATTTAGGATTAAATGCAGGTCATGATTTAGACTTGTACAATCTTTCTTTTTTCAAACAATCTATTCCAAATTTATTAGAAGTTTCCATTGGACATGCATTGATTTCAGATGCTTTGTATTATGGTCTTGAGAATACAATACAATTGTACTTAAAGCAATTGTTATAAACATTTACACAAATCGCTTCTAGGGGTCTAAACATTTGATTTTGCGATGCTTTTT
>CALRIM020000199.1:0-5159 GCA_943360385.1 Rhizobium sp. Q54
ATTAAGTAAGAAATTTTGATCATTTTTAAATGCCTTAAGAATCCAAATAATCATATCGTCAAAATCATATCGGTTTGCATCCGACATAATTTTCTGATAGTTTTCGAATTCTTTTGCAGCATGTTTTAATAAAGTTATTTTTTCAACCTCATCAGCATACAAAGGTTTCTTATCTCCAGCTTCTGCTGTTTTTGTTTTTTTTAAATAATAAAATGTTTTGTATAAATCAGAGCCTTCTTCGGCATTATCAATCATTTTAATGTATTCATCGGCTTTTTCAATAATATATTCAGAAGACCAATTTTCTCTTTTCATAATAGAGAAAAGCTCCATTAAACGATCTACCTCAAAATATACATCACCCCTATAACGCTTAAGAGGATTACCTTCTTTAAATTGATGAATAAGTTTTCGAAAGAGTTCTATTTTTTCTAAATCAGAAATAGCCTCTAAATTAAGCTTACCGAAATAGTCTAAGTTTTCCTGAATAATATCATTGCAAAAAGAATGGAAGGTATGGATATGAACACGATAAGCTTCTGGGCCAATGAAATCGAATAAGCGTTTCCGCATGGCAATGGTACCAGCATCAGTATAGGTAAGGCAAAGTATGTTATGTGCTTCGGCGTCTGTTTCTAATAAAATCTGACCAATACGAGCAGCAAGAATTTGAGTCTTTCCAGTACCTGGGCCAGCAATAACTAATACAGGCCCATCTATTTGTTCAACAGCTTTACGTTGCTCTTTATTTAGGCCAGCAAGAGCTGTTTGAAACTTTTCGTTATTTCGAATTAAATCTCTATTCATTGTAGAATAAAGATAAAAAAAAGGCCGAACAATTTCCGTTCAGCCAGTTTATGATGTTTTGGTTTAGTTAGTCAATAAAATAAGATGAAGGTTCCCCGGCCCTCATCTTAACCGAAAAATAGATTAAATCATATAAATCGGTGCTCAAATATCTATATTGTATAAATTGCTATCAATACCTATAAATTGGTATTTTTAATAAAGAATAAGTTACCCAACTTAGTAGCCATGGTTAAGTATACCTACTTATTTTTACTCTCGTTTATTTTGCAATGGACTATTAGTAAGGCCGATAATTCTATATTGGTAGATAACAGCTTTGCTTATAAGGAGATTGGAAGAGAGATAGAATATGTTACTACACCCAAGGGAGAATTCACCATAAAGAATTTTATAAATGATAATCATCCTTTATTTATCCATAATAATCACGATATGTTATTATTAAATGAGGATGAATATAAGGAAGACTTATGGTTACACTTCACTATTAATAACACCTCTAGTAATGAGCATGATCTCATCTTAAATCTAAATAACTCATTGATTAATTGGATTGAATATTACGAAGTTTACGAGAACAAAATAATTAAACAGAATATAACTGGTGATGCACTTCCTTTAAGTAATAAATTTATTAAGGAGAAAAACCCAATCTATCCAATTCATATTAAGGCCAATCAAGAAATTCATATTTATTTTAAATTTAATTTAGGAGGAAGAAAAATCCATGTACCTATGGAATTGCATTCTTATAATCATTTTATAGAATACAATTTAAAGAAAGATTTAAACCTTGGATTTTTTTATGGAATGCTAGTTTGCTTAAGCTTTACTTGCTTCATTATGTTCTATTTACTTCGTGAAAAAGTATATTTTTATTTGGCAAGTTATTTTACATCTCAATTATTTTTGCAAGTAGCATTAAGCGGAATAGGGTATGTGTTACTATGGCCAAATTTCCCATTCTGGAACGACCGTAGTGTGCCTTTTTTCATGTCGATATCAATTTTTCTAGCCATCGTATTTCTTGTAGAATTTATAAATAAAAAAAACATCCCAAAGTATATTTATTATTTAGTAGTTGGTATACAAATTATTGCTTTCGTATTGTTATTTACTTCTTTTGGAAATGGGAAAATATATAACATAACAGTTTGGGTATTATATAAGTTAATACCTATTTTTTATATAGGATTTTTTATTTTATCGAGTTATTTCTTTCTAACAAAATTTCTACCAGCTAGGTATTTTTTTACAGCATTTTTAATTTCATTATTATCTATAGGTGCTATATATTATTATGCTTTAACCAGAACACATAACAACGTGTTTACAAATCAGGTTTTAATAATTGGTGAAATTTTAAAATCACTTTTACTTATGCTTGCGTCATTAGATAGATTGAGAATATTTAAAGAAGAAAAGGAGGTGGCTCAAATGCAGGTTATTCAACAACTGGAGCAGTTAAATACGTTAAAGGAAAATGCTAATTTAGAATTGATGCAAAAAGTGGAAGAAAAAACACAGGAACTTTCGCTCAAACAAAATGAGGTGAAAAAGGCATTAATTTGGGGAGAAGAGCAAGAGCGAAAACGTGTGGCTCAAGAATTACATGATGGTATGGGTAGTTTGTTGTCCACCTTAAGATTAAATGCTGAATCTATAGATTTAAATGACAAGGGATTAAGTGATAAGGAATACTTTGCTTATCAAAATGTAATTGAATTAATTGATAAGGCATGTTCAGAACTCCGAAATATTTCTCATAATATGATGCCTACAGGGCTAGATCAATTTGGACTAGTACAACAACTAATTTCTATTGTTCGAAAAATAAATACTAGCGAAACGGTAAAGGTCTCACTGGATACATTCGGAATGGAGAGTAGATTAAATAAGGACATCGAATTATCTATCTACAGAATTTGTTTAGAATTAATTAATAATATTATTAAGCATTCGAAAGCAAAGAATGCTACTATTCAATTAATTCGAAATAAAAACATATTGAATATTATTATAGAAGATGATGGAATTGGATTTGATATAAATAGCATTAATGAAGGATTGGGTTTAACTAGTATTCGCTCTAGGGTAGATGCTTTTAATGGAACAATTACTATTGATTCTAATAATCAAAGAGGGACAACTTGTATAATAGAATTACCTATAGCATAATGAGTAAGAAGAGAAGAATATTAATTGCTGATGATCACCAGATTTTTTTGGATGGATTAAAATTGATTTTTTCTGACCACCAAGATTGGCAAATTGTTGCAGAAGCAAATGATGGAAATCAGGTAATTGATTATTTTAAAACTAAAGTGATTGATCTAGCCATTTTAGATGTTAACATGCCAAAGCCTAATGGATTTGAGGTTTGTAAGTATATCAAGCAACATTATCCCTTATGTAAAATAATGATTCTCTCCATGTATGGCGATGAGCAATTTATGAATGAGTTTATAAAGATGGGTGTAAATGCGTATGTGTTAAAGAATGCTGGAAAGTTGGAATTATTAGAAGCAATGGATGCTATTCAAAACAATCAAACATATATTAGTAAAGCATTAAGAGTAGAAAAACATGAAGAAGATTCTTTTGTAAAGTCGTTGAGCTTAACCACCAGAGAAAAGGAAATAATTGTATTACTTGCTAAGGAAAAAAGTAGTCAGGAAATAGCCGACGCACTCTTCATCAGTATATTTACAGTAAACACGCATAGAAAAAACATTCTGCACAAACTTGGAATAAAGAATACAGCAGGCTTAATGAAGTTTGCTTCGGAGAATAATTTGGTTTAAGAGAGGTTTAATAAATGCAGGATGATATCTACGGGATTAAATAAAAACCCGCATAAGTGCAGTAAAGTGGTGGCACGACTTAAGTCGTGCCACCAGTTAGATAGAAAAACAAAAATCCCGCTTGCGCGGGATCTTTATAATTTTTAAGCTTTTACAAAATTCATGGCTGTTGCTGTGTGGCAACAAGCAATGTTAGTTTAACTACAGCCGCCTTGTGTACCGCAGTTCAAGCACTTGTAACAAGTTCCCGAACGGATCATAATATGACCACAATTAGTACAAGCCGGTGCGTCTGATTGCGCTCCACCAGAGATATCAAAAACTGGTTTCTTGTTCGCAAATTCTGCTGAAGTTACTTCTGCTTTTGGAGCAGGGCTTGAAGCAGATTCCATTTTGTTTGACACATCTGGATTCTGATCTTCGTCGATCATCTGCGGGTTACCAATAACCGCATTTTGTTCGGTGATCACATGTACTAAATCTGTTCTGTTTAGGTATTCGTAACCCAACAAACGGAAGATATAGTCGATGATCGAAGTAGAGCTCTTGATGTTTTCGTGACCAGAAACCATTCCCGAAGGTTCAAACCTTGTGAAGGCAAACTTGTCTACGAATTCTTCTAAAGGAACTCCATACTGTAAGCCTACCGAAATGGCAATGGCAAAACAGTTCATTAATGATCGGAAGGTTGCTCCTTCTTTGTGCATATCGATGAAGATCTCTCCCAACGTTCCATCTTCGTATTCACCTGTACGTACATAAATGGTTTGCCCACCAACTGCCGCTTTTTGTGTAAAGCCTTGGCGTTTCGCTGGCATGCTTTTCTTCTCAACCACACTAGATAGTTGACGTTTAAACGAAGTGTCTTTAGAACGCTCCAAGATTGCTCTTGCCGCCTCTAAAACTTGCTCAGGAGTTAAGTCGCTCAACTTAACGTTTGCTGCTTCTCCTAATACTTCTTCTACGCTTTCTATTTTATCATCAGATGCTTTTGTAGATAATGGTTGAGATAATTTACAACCATCTCTGTACAATGCATTTGCTTTTAATCCTAATTCCCAACTTAATTGGTAGCAATCTTTAATCTCATCAACATTAGCCTCGTTTGGTAAGTTGATGGTTTTAGAAATTGCACCCGATAAGAATGGTTGTGCTGCAGCCATCATTTTAATGTGACCATGTGCGTGGATATATCTTTGTCCGATGGTTCCACAACGGTTTGCACAATCAAAAATTGGATAATGTTCTTCTTTCAAATATGGAGCACCTTCTGTAGTCATTGTACCACATACATAAGTGTTTGCTTCGCTGATTTGATTTCTGCTAAAGCCTAATGCTTGTAATAGGTTGAAGTTTGGAGCATTGTACTGCTCTGCTTTGAAACCTAAACGTTTCAAGCAATCTTCTCCCAACGACCATACGTTAAATGCAAAACTAATTTCGAATGCACTTAACATTCCTTTATCAACTCTTTCTAAATCATCTTGCGTAAATCCTTTTGCTGCTAATGAATCGAAGTTGATATGTGGTGCACCTTTAATAGTT
>CALRIM020000200.1:0-5110 GCA_943360385.1 Rhizobium sp. Q54
ACTTATGATTCATTACTTTTTAGAAAAGAAACATTAAAGGATTTTCAAAATGGATTACGACATAGTATACCAATTTCAACCTCTTTTAATGCGTTTAAATATTTGAATTTTACGCCATTTGTAAATTATACAGAACGATGGTATTTCAATTCTATTCAAAAATCATGGGATGGTACAAATGTTATTACAGATACATTAGAAGGGTTTAAACGCTCTGCAGAATATAATGGAGGAATAAGCCTCTCAACTCGTATTTATGGAATGTATCCAGTAAATAAAGTTGGAATTGTAGCAATTAGGCACGTAGTTACTCCATCTTTAAGTTATTCTTATCGACCAGATTTCTCTAAAAGTAATTATGGTTATTATCAGAATGTTCAATCGGATTCCACAGGTAAAACAGCTTTATATTCTATCTTCGAAAACAATAATTCATTGTTTGGTTCACCAGGTGGAGGGAAATCTAGTTTATTATCTTATACTTTAGATAATAATTTGGAAATGAAAGTAAAAAAAGAAACAGATACAGGTGAGGTTGTTCGAAAAATAAGGATTTTTGATAGTTTTAGATTTTCAGGAAATTATAATATTGCCGCCGATTCATTAAAGTTTTCAGACATTTCTGTTACTGCTAGAACAGTAATATTTGAAAAAGTAAATATTGATGTGAGTGCTGTGTATGATTTGTATACATTGGTTACAGATTCTATTGGGAGCATTCATAGAGTAAATAAATTTCAATATAATACTAATAATAGATTGGCTAGATTAAAATCTGCAAGCGTATCTGTAGGTACAAATTTAAATCCACAAGCATTGAAGAGGAAAGGTACTGAAGAGGTTAAACAAGTTGCAAAAAATAAATATGATTATGCGGAGTTAGAAATGGTTTATAGAAATCCACAGTATTATGTAGACTGGTCTATTCCTTGGAACTTAGCCGTAAATTATATTTTATCGTATTCACGTCCATTAAAAACATCAACCACACAACAATCTGTAAACTTTAGTGGAGATGTGAGTGTTACTCCGAAATGGAAAATAGGATTTACCAGTGGATATGATTTTACGAATAAAGAAATTACTCCAACTGCCTTAAATATATATAGAGATTTGCATTGTTGGGATTTGGCTATAAATTGGATACCATTTGGAACCTATCAACGTTACAGCGTAGATTTAAAAGTTAGAGCATCTATTCTTCAGGATTTGAAGTTGAGTAGGAGGAGAGAGTTCTACGAAAGAGATTAAATAATTAGCCAATTAGCCAATGTGCCAATTCGAATTATTGGCTAATTGGCACATTGACTAATTGGCACATTTCATTAGAGTAAAATTTATAAAGAATATAATATGAAGAAAGTAATTATTATGGCAATGATGTTAATCGGAATGGTATCAACATCGTGTAATTCCCAAATCGACTTTAATAAATTAAAGAAGCAAGGTACAGAAGTATTGGGTGGTGTTAAAGGAAGTACAGGCTTAACAAATGCAGATATTGTTTCTGGGTTAAAAGAAGCGCTTACAGTGGGTAGTAAAAATGCGGGTGGCTTAGCATCCAAAGTAGATGCCTATTATAAAAACCCTGCTTTATTTATACCTTTTCCTCCAGAGGCTAAAAAAATACAAGAAACACTTATTAGTTTAGGTCAAACTAAATTAGTAAACGATTTTACGTTAACAGTTAATCGTGCAGCAGAAGATGCAGCGAAGGAAGCTGCACCTATATTTATTAATGCTGTAAAGGCAATGACCATAAAGGATGGGTTAACTATTTTGAATGGTTCTAATGATGCGGCCACTAATTTTCTAAAGTCAAATACTCAAGCAGAATTATTAAAAAAATTCAGGCCAATTATAGAGAAATCTTTAAGTAAAGTAAATGCAACTAAATATTGGGAAAGCATTATTACTACTTATAATAAAGTACCTTTGGTAACTAAAATGAATCCCGATTTAGCTGGATATACTACACAAAAAGCAATCGATGGTTTATTTATTTTAGTAGCAAAAGAAGAATTAAACATTCGTCAGAATCCAGCGGCAAGAGTGAGTGATATTTTGAAGAAAGTCTTTGGAAAGAAATAAAGTTCGTTTGCTCGTGTGCTCATATTTAAATTTTCATTAACATATTAACTCATTAACAAATTAACATATTAAAGTAATGTTGTGCGAAATAATTACCATCGGAGACGAAATACTAATTGGACAAATAGTTGATACCAACTCTGCATGGATGGCTCAGCAGTTGAATGAAATTGGGTTAAGAGTAAAGCAAATTACTTCTGTTTCTGATAATAAGAAACATATTGTTAACGCACTTGATGAAGCAAAAGCTAGAGTAGATATTATTCTAATTACAGGAGGATTAGGTCCAACTAAGGATGATATAACAAAGCATACACTTGCTGAATATTTTGGTTCGGAATTAGTGTTGAATGAGGAAGCATTAATAAATGTAGAACAGATTTTTGCAAAATTTAATAGGCCTGTTACAGCTATAAATAGAAAACAAGCTGAGTTACCCTCTAATTGTATTCCCATTCAGAATCCACAAGGCACTGCACCCGCAATGCAATTTATAGAAAATGGTAAATACTTTTTTTCTATGCCCGGAGTACCTTTCGAAATGAAAGCAATTATGGAAGCTTCAGTAATTCCATTTTTAAAAGCGAATTTCTCTGGAAATGCAGTTGTTCATGAAAACATTTTGACAGTTGGAATTGGTGAATCGTTTTTAGCCTCTGAAATTGAAGACATTGAAGATTCATTACCATCTCATATTAAATTAGCCTATTTACCTAAATTAGGACAGGTTCGTTTGCGCTTATCAGCACTTTATGAAAATGATTACGATAAGCAAGAAATAATTAGTTTTAAAAATAAAATTGTAGAACGAGTACATAAGCACGTGGTGGCAGAAGATGACATCAGTTTTGAGGAAGCAATTTTAAATTTATTGATCAAAAACAACAAGACTGTTTCAACTGCAGAAAGTTGTACCGGTGGATATATCGGGCATTTATTTACCAGTATTCCAGGTTCGTCTAGGGCGTATGAGGGTGGCGCAATATCTTATTCATACGACTTGAAAAAAAGTATGCTAGGAGTCCAACAAAGCACACTTGATAAGTTTGGTGCAGTTAGTCAAGAAACAGTAGAAGAAATGGCTAGAGGGGCTATAATGCATTTTAATACCGATTATTCTATTGCATGCTCAGGAATAGCAGGCCCAGGAGGAGGAACAATAGATAAACCTGTTGGAACTACATGGGTTGCGGTTGCGACAAAAAACAGGGTCGTAAGCAAGAAATTTCAATTCAGTAATTTAAGATTACAAAATATAGAACGAACAGCAGTTCAGGCACTTTACATGCTCTTTAGATTGATTAGAGAAGAATAAAATTGAGGATTTAACAAATTAGCTTATTTTTGCGAATTATAACAAGAAGTTTATACTATGGCTCAGTACGAATTAGTGCTTCCGAAAATGGGAGAAAGTGTTGCAGAAGCAACAATCATTAAATGGGTAAAAAATGCTGGCGACAGTATTGATACCGATGAATCGGTTTTAGAGATTGCTACCGATAAGGTAGACTCTGAGGTTCCTTCACCAGTTTCTGGAACATTAGTAAAAACATTATTTAATGAAGGTGATGTTGTAAAGGTTGGTGCTGTTATTGCAATTATAGAAACCGAAGCTGGTTCTGCAAGTATTGCTGCTCCTGCTGCTAGTGCAACACCTAGTCCGGCTACGTCTGCACCTGGTATAAAAGAAGTAGAAGAGAAAGTATCAGCTCCTGCAGCAAGTGCTGTTCAATCTAGCGGAAATCGATTCTATTCTCCATTGGTAAAAAGTATTGCTAGTAACGAAGGTGTAACCCAAACAGAATTAGATAGTATTGCTGGTACTGGATCAGAAGGAAGAGTTACTAAACAAGATATTTTAGAATTTGTAGAAGGAAAGAAATCAGGAAAATCAATTCCTGCAACAGCTGCTCCAGCAGTAAAAGCTGAGGCTCCAAAGACAGCTCCATCAACGGCGCCTGCTTCAACCACTACTATTCAAGCCCCAGCGGTAACCGCTAATAATGGCGATGAAATAATTGAGATGGATCGTATGCGTAAACTTATTGCCGATCACATGGTAATGAGTAAACATGTTTCTCCACACGTTACTTCGTTCGTAGAAGCAGATGTAACAAACATTGTTCGCTGGAGAGATAAAGTGAAGAAAGAATTTGAAAAACGTGAAGGTGAAAAAATTACGTTTACTCCAATATTTATTGAAGCATTAGTAAAAGCAATTAAAGATTTCCCAATGATTAATATTTCATTGAATGGAACTCAAATTATTAAGCGTAAAAATATCAACATTGGTATGGCAGCAGCATTGCCAAGTGGCAACTTAATTGTTCCTGTTATTAAAAATGCTGATCAAATGAACTTAGTTGGCTTAACAAGAGCTGTAAATGATCTTGCAAATCGTGCACGTGCAAATAAATTAACTCCCGATGAAATTTCTGGTGGTACTTACACTTTAACAAACGTAGGTTCTTTCGGAAATGTAATGGGTACACCAATTATCAATCAACCTCAAGTAGCAATTATGGCGGTTGGTGCAATTCGCAAAATGCCTTCGGTTATTGAAACTCCAGAAGGAGATATGATTGCTATTCGTCATAAAATGTTCTTATCTCACTCTTATGACCACCGTGTTGTGGATGGTTCTTTAGGAGGACAGTTTGTGCGTAGAGTTGCAGATTACCTTGAAGGTTTTGATGTAAATAGAGAATTCTAAAATATATAATGGCCAAAGCAACCGATCTATCAACACTCATTAAAAATAATGAGAAGTGGGTGAAAGAAAAACTAAGTATTCGTGAAGATTATTTCTCCCGTTTAGTTGGTATTCAATCTCCAAAATATTTATGGATTGGTTGCTCTGATAGTCGTGTTCCTGCAAATGAAATAGTGGGGTTGGAGCCTGGTGAAATGTTTGTACATCGTAACATTGCGAATGTAGTGGTTCAAACAGATATGAATATTTTATCTGTTCTTCAATATGCAGTAGAAATTCTTAAAGTTGAACATATCATTATTGTTG
>CALRIM020000201.1:0-5104 GCA_943360385.1 Rhizobium sp. Q54
ATTATTAGAAGTACTGGTGCGTACCACCTTAGTACTTTATGAGATAAAAAGCAGAATGAAATGCCCGAAAATGGAGGCCATAGCAATCCTTTATATCTATTTAAATTCTGGAAATTTCCTGCCGAAATTCTAACTTTTCTTCTGAACTCTTCATCAATCTTGTTAGAGACATCTTCTATACATTGTGCATCCAATTCATTAATGGCCTTCTTCTTATTTTCCAAAACACTCATAGAAATATAAAAATCGTCCATTAAGAAATTTTTAGGCACTGGCATATAATAACTAGCGCGTATAGAGTAACAACCACCAAATGCTCCAATCATTGCTCCCCACACCACTCCCTCCTGGTATTTAATATTATTTTCTCTTGTCAAGTAAGACTTCTCTTGAAAAGAAATACCATCACTTTTAAAAACAGGATTAATAATATTACCACCAACCTGTGCTATTTCCTGATTTTTATAATGCTTTACTAATTGATATATCGTTTCGGAATTAAAAAAAACATTGGCATCCGTAAGTATATAAATCTCTTCTGATGCAAGTTCTGCTAATCGGTTTATAATACCAGATTTCCCTGTTCTTCCAGGAAAAACTTCCAAGTGAATTGGATATTGATCCGCGTACTTTTGTATAATCGTATTTGTTTTATCTGTAGAAGCATCTGAGCCTATAAAGAATTTTATTTTTTGTATTGGGTACTTTGTATCAAAAGTGCTTCGGATTTTTTCTTCAATAACTTGCTCTTCATTATATACTGCTAATAAAATTGCTACTGTAGGCAGATCGTCTGTATAGTTATATATTGTTGAATTTTGCTTTTTATTTATTGAAAATAATTTCAACAAAATTGGAAACAAAACATATGAATGGAAAATTAAAAAATAAGAAGCAAGAAGAATGGAAAGAAATACAATCATTTTAATTCCTCCTTATAAAACGTTAATAATCTATTGACCAATGACTGGTTTTCGTATTCCGATTCGATTAATTTCTTTGCCTCCAATCCAATCTGAAGAACCATATCTGGATTATCTAATAGCAATTGAATCGCTTGTACAAATTCATCTGTACTATTCGCTATAAGTATATTTTTTTGATTTGTGTATCGTATCCCTTCTGCTCCTACACTAGTACTTATAATTGCTTTCCCAAGAGACATTCCTTCTATAATTTTCAACCTCATACCACTTCCAGAAAGTAAAGGAACCAACATAATAGATTTAGAATTCATAAATTGAACGGCATCCTCAATTTCACCAAGCACTACAATATTAGAATTTGAATAATGATAAAAACGTTCGGGAGTATGTTTCCCTGCTATATGAATAGTGAAATCATTTCTAATAGAAATTAACTTGTTGAATATCTCTGTTAGCAACCAATCCACCGCCTCTTGATTTGGAATCCAATTTAAAGCCCCCAAGTGAAACAAACTCTTCACTTCTGCTTTTGTATCTGAAACCTTAAAATTCTGAAGGTCAACTCCAGCTGGAGAAACCACTATTTTTTTAGTAGGAAAATATTGGTGAAAATAGTCGGAGTCTTCTGGAGTAATTGGAATGATGTAGTCTACAGCATTAGGCTTTGTTATTTCAAACTGATGTATTCTATTACTTAAAAGGTTCAGGTACCATTTTTTTAATCCAGTTGCAGCATTTGCTAAACGCGACCAAATTTGCGATTCAACATTATGTGCACGAAAAGCAACTTTTGCATTCGAATATTTTTTGATAGCATACACATAAGGCAACATAAATAAGCCTTCGATTTGAATAAGATCATATTTATTCAATTCTAAAACTTCTATCAGTTTATTTTCAACTCTTTTATTATAAAACCTAGCTATATTATATGATTTATTTCCGAACAGATTAATAAATGCAGGAATTATCTTAATGGAGGTGTCTATATCCACTGAAATAAAATTACCCTTGGTAGTTAATGTCTCTGGTAAATCTTTTAAATGGAAGTAATGCTTTGGGGTATTTAGGGAGAACACATCAACATTATTTCCAGCTGATTTAAGTCCATTAATCATATTATACACTGCAATTGCGCCACCATCTTTTAATGGGAAAGGGATCCGATTGCAAAGTATAAGTATATTCATTAGGTATTTAAAATGTGTTCTGGGGCAAAATTACTTTTTTTTGCGCGCTAATTTCTTGAAAAAATTAACATAAACGTCTAAATCCAATAAAGTAGAATCTGAACTTGCCTTGCGGGTAATAAAAACACCAATTGGGGTTAGAATAAAGCTCGCCATCCACATTCCTTGCCAAACCGGCACAACATCTTGCCTAGCCATCTTTTCGCCCGTTATAGAGAGGATATGAAAGAATATGAAAAAGAAAATAGAAATTACAATGGGCATACCTAAACCACCCTTACGAATAATTGCTCCGAGAGGCGCGCCAATAAAGAAAAGAATCATACATGCAAATGGAAGTGTAAATTTCCGATGAGTTTCAATTTCATGTCGACGAATTTTCTCCGACATAGCCTCCTGATCTTTTTTTGCCGTTTCGGTATAACTCAAAACATTTCTAATGGTTGAGAATGCACGATTAATAATCATCGTTCTTTCATCCTGTTTAAAGTTTCGAATAATATTTTTATCAAGTTTTATTTTTTGAATTGATTTTACAGATGAATCTAATTTGAAACTTTTATTCATAGATGTATAGAGTGCATAATTCTGATGAAAAAATGCTTTGTCTCTCACTAAACGTTGGCTTAAAGAATCTTCATAATATTTTAATTGCTTAAGATTAAGCATTGTATAATGATCTTTAAATAAATTCTCGTCTGTTCTATTTAATTGAAAAGTAGAAAGATCAAATTTAACTTCGTGTTCTTTAAATTTAACACGCGTTAATTGCTTGCGATTATTAATGGTACCAGGAACTCCTGATTCTTCATAGCTAATCCCATTGTAAAGTTCAATTACTAAAAAACGATCATTATCAGACTTCAGCATTTTGCCAGAATCTGCCATTAACACATTCATGTTACCGTTATTAGCAGTGTGATTATATATAATAATGTTTTTAAGTGAATTTTTATCTTCGTCCTTTTCAGCAACACGAATGCTATAACCATCTATACCATTATAAAATTCTCCAGCTTTTATAGCAAGTGAAGGTTTTTGATTTCGCACATCCCACATCAATGCACCCATTTTTAAATTTGCATAAGGCATTACGATGTTTGAAAAATAAAATGCACCAACACTTATTACAAAAACAATGGTGATAAGAGGCATCATTATCCTGCGTAAAGAAATTCCTGAAGATTTTAAAGCTACTAACTCATAGTGTTCACCAAGATTTCCGAAGGTCATGATGGATGATAGTAAAATAGCAAGAGGCAAAGCCATAGGAACGAGTGTAGAGGACGCATAAACCAACAGCTCGAGTACGACATACCATTCTAATCCTTTACCTACAAGATCGTCTATGTATTTAAAAAGGAATTGCATTAAAAGAATAAATAATGCAATAAAAAACGTAAGAATAAAAGGTCCGATAAACGAACCGATGATTAGTTTATGAACCTTTTTAATTGGGAATAGTAACATGTTATGCGCCTAGTACGTGAATTAAATCATCGACTTGATTATGCCATATCATTTTTTTGTCTTCTAATTCTGATTCGATAGCGAAATCTGTAACAGAAAGAGCAACATCGCCAGTAAGCTCATCTTGTAAAATTTCAAATTCCAGGAAAGTAGCTTCATCTTCTTCCCACTTAAACCTAACCAGTTTATTTTCGCGATTGGCCACCATTTTAGCACGAACTGTTTCATTATCCCAAATAAAGTGGTACGAACCATCTTTATAAATCACATCATCCGCAAACCATTCAGCAAGTCCATTTGGGGAGCTTAAATAGCTGAAAAGTATTTTAGGTGAGGACTTTAAGCCGAACTCCATAGTGATTTTCTGCTTATTTTTATCTTTCTTCTTCATTCAATCGTGCTAAATGTTAATAATATTATCAATGATTTTTTTAAAGAAAAACAATTTCTTCTATATTTGCAAACTAAATAAAAATGGCGGGGTAGCTCAGATGGTTAGAGCGCAGGATTCATAACCCTGAGGTCGGCAGTTCGATTCTGCTCCCCGCTACAAAAAGCAGCACAATCGTGTTGCTTTTTTTGTTTCCCAGCAATTTTGATTTGCTAATTCAAAGTAAGTATTCTTCGGCGGTTAATATAGGTAATAGTATCGAGTATTGGGTATCGGGTATCGAGTTTTTTCGTAACTCATAGTTCGTAACTCGAACCTCGTAATTGGAAGTAACTTGTAGCTTGTAACTAGTAACTTGTACGATTATTCAATTAGCCAATGTGCCAATTGATTAATTTGAACAATTAGTCAATTTGTACAATTAACGATTAAGCAATTGGTCCCCGAATGTAGCGTAGCGGAATTGAGGGGTTGGACTTTGCACGGAAGACGGAAGACGTAATCAATGTGCCAATTAGCCAATGTGCCAATGTGCCAGTTTGAACAATTAGTTAATTTGAACAATGGGTTAATTTGAACGATTTGAACAATTGACGATTTCTCGTTGGACTATTTATACCTTGTCTTTGAACAATGGACGAAGGACGATGGACAATGGACGTAATCAATGTGCCAATTAGCCAATGTGCCAGTTTGAACAATTAGTTAATTTGAACAATGGGTTAATTTGAACGATTTGAACGATTTGAACGATTTGAACAATTTGAACAATTGACGATTTCTCGTTGGACTATTTATACCTTGTCTTTGAACAATGGACGAAGGACAATGGACGATGGACGGAATACGATGGACGGAATACGATGGACGGAATACGATGGACGGAATACGTTGGACGGAATACGTTGGACGTAAGACGATGGACAATGGACGTAAGACGTTGGACAATGGACGGAATACGTTGGACGGATTCGAACAAAAAAAAAGCCCCGACATATTGCTACTCGGGGCTTGTAATAAAATTTGGCGATGACCTACTCTCCCACCTTTTACGGCAGTACCATCGGCGCTGAGGGGCTTAACTTCTCTGTTCGGAATGGGAAGAGGTGGACACCCTCGCAATAATC
>CALRIM020000202.1:0-5072 GCA_943360385.1 Rhizobium sp. Q54
AAGTGAAAAATTCGATGGAAATAGTAAAGAATAGTAACCTGCAAAAAGCAATTTTACAATACGGAAAACAAATAGATGCAGATTTATTAATTGTAATGGCAGATATGGAAAAAGAAGATGTGGTAGAGTATATTATGGGCCCAGTAGCTCAACAAATTATTAACCATTCTAGTATTCCAGTGTTAAGCATTCAACCAGCCAGACATCCTGATACCATTGACTTGCATCCATATGGATGGTAATCGAATTAGCGAAACTGCGAAAATTCGAATTTATACTACAAACAAAAAAAGTCCTCTGTGAAAACAAGAGGGCTTTTTTTATGGATTAGTTATATTATATGATTATCAGTGGGTTAATATCCATTTTTTTATTATATTAGATTCACTAACCCTGAAAACTATGAAAAAACTTTCCTTTTTTTTACTTATAATATTGACTTTGTTCAGTACAATAAGTTCATTCGCACAATTAAACAGAGTATTTAACAGCGATACAATTTTTTATTTTGGTAGTAAGTGGAATACGAAAATTGGCAATCAACTAATTCCATTTGATTCAACAATAGTAATTGTAAAATTTAATGATGAAGAAAACCTAGATAATATCATTAATTATTTACAAGTGCACCAGATTGAAATAATTGATTCATTATATGATTATAAATTATGTAGATTAACAACTGGTATACCTTTATCTAGGAGATTGGATTCTTTAAATGGAACTACTTTTTTTGCAAATGTATCCTTGAATATCTCCTGTATTTCAACCACGGTTGATCCTTTATTTCGTTACCAAAGGTATATTAATCCAGTTGCAATTGGAGCGGGCTCAGAAACTGTTTTGAATGTTACGAATATTCATAATCTTGATTCTGCATGGCATTATACAAGGGGTAATCCAAAGATTATTGTTGCAGTAATAGATATATATCCAGATTGGTCACATGAAGATATTGGTATGGGTATAGATGGATATGAAAATGTGTGGAAAAATTCAGGAGAAGATCCATGGGTTAATCCTAATGATCCAAACTCAGGCGATTCAGTTGATAATGACGGAAATGGGTTAATAGATGATTGGAAAGGATGGGACTTTTTTAACAATACAAATGATACAAGACCAAGAACGATTTATGATAAGCATGGAACAAACGTTGCTGGGATTTTAGCAGCTAAATCAAACAATTCAACAGGAATTGCAGGAATAGCAGGAGGGAATTATTTATCGTCTGGAACTAAAGAGGGGATTCAGTTAATGACAATCAATTGTTTTAATTCTAAAATTGATTCTAATTCAGATCAAACATCTAATCTTTGGTTATTGGCTCAATCTATCGATTATGCTTCAAAACATAATGCAAAAATTATAGCATTATCTCTTGCAACTAGCTCATCATATAAAGAACCAATTATTGAAGATGTAATTGCAAGTGCAAAAAATCAATATAATTGTTCGATTTATTGTGGTGCAGGAAATGAACCACGTAGTCTTATGTATCCCGCTTCTAACGAAAATGTATATAGTGTTGGTGCTACAGATGTTACTGGAATGGAAAATATATATTGTCATGGTGATTATGAAAAAAATCTTGTGTTAGATTTTGTTGCTTTGGGAGAAAATATTGTAACCACATCAATAAATGATACCTATGTAAGTGATTTTAATGGAACTTCATCTGCCTCTCCTCAAGTTTCTGGAGTTGCGGCATTGCTTTATTCATATGTACCTTGTGCAACGGATCAGATGATTTATGAAACATTGAAGTTAACTGCAAGTAAGAATGTTTTACAAAGCTCCTATTTATTTGATAACTATACTAATTCTAATACAGCGGGGTATGGCCTACCAAATGCAACTGATGCTATGTTACTTCTTAACTCTTATAAAATTTCTAACCATCATATTACTTCGAATACAACTTGGACAACTCCTAAAATTGCATCAGCAGACATCATCGTAGATTCTACTAGGACATTAACTATTAAGTCGACACTTATTATGTCAGAAAACTCAAAAATTATTGTTAGGCCTGGTGGAAATTTAATTTTAGATAGTGCACATGTTACTAGTACTTGTGGTTGGAAAGGGATTGAAGTTTATGGGCTACCATCTGAGGATCAAAATAGTAATACTTTTGGCGAAGTATTTATTAAAAATAAAGGTAAGGTAGAAGGAGCATGGATTGGAGTGCATTCCATTTATGGTGGTATTATACACTCTATCGATAGTGCAATTTTTAGAAATAATGATCAGTCCATCTTAATTGAGAAATATAGTAAAACAGACTATCTTACTGAAATAAGAAACACTAAATTTATTGCTGACGGTCCCTTTTTACCAAGTTACAATAGTACATTAGGTACATTTAATGGAGTTCATTCTTTTATTAAAACGATAGACCTTTATTCATTATATATTGATTCTTGTACTTTTATTAATAACTATGAGAAAAGTTTATTTGATGTTGGTTTTGGGATTTATTGTATGAATACTAATGGACTACACATTTATAATTCTACCTTTAATGGAATGAGTAGAGCCGTAAATGTTACAGGATATGGTGGAATTGTAAATAATTTAACTGTAGAAGATTGTAATTTCTCAAATGTACTACAAGGTATTAGAGTAATTAATATGAAAACATATATAAAACGAAATACATTTAATTTAGCTCGTGTAGGTAAAATGTTTTACCCAATTTATAATGTTCATGGAAGTTTTGGAATTTATGCTCATAGCTGTGTGAATTATATTACTGATAATACCTTTAACACAGAAAATGGGAAATCTTATGGTGTAATTTTGCGAAACTCAAGAAGTTATTTAAATAGTGATGTGCATCATAATATTTTTACTAATTTAAAATACGGTACACAAATTGAGCAATCAAATAAAACACTTAATGTTTACTGTAACGAATATTCAAATATTAGTACAAATGCTTGGAGCGTGAATCCTTTTTATGTGGGTAGTGGGTACTTTCCTATGCAGGGAGATATAAATCCATCTCTTCCAAATGGGGCAAGAAGGGCGGGTAATTTATTTTTTGATAGAGAATTAACTAATGGTTTACAAAGGCATATAAGAACAAGTGTTGATTTTGTGTATAATGCAGCAAATAATCCATCTGAAGCAATTCCAGAATATATAAGCAGTATATTAACAGTAAATCCATTTGCCGAATTAAATGATGAAAGTTGTGATGAAGGTGGTGGTGGTTTGATCTATTGTGGAGAAGCGGAATGTACCGTAGCGGAGTTGTTTTACTTATTAGGATTGGGTAATAAAGATTCTGCCAATATTTATAAAAAAGCAATAGTTGAGGCATTAATCGCTGAAAATAAAATAGCGGATGTTTTTTTAACCTTAATTAATTGGAATGATAGTCCTGAAACAAATGAGTATTTATTTGAAAGTTATTTAAACTTAAACGAGTATGCATTAGCAGAAGATGTACTCAATACCATAGATACAACGGGAGAAAGAGATTTGGACTATTATCATTTCTATAGTATAATATTAAATCAGTACACAAATAATCTCAACAGGGACTCTTTGACCACGGTTCAATTATCTACTATGGAAGATATAGCAAGCAGGACAAACGATGTATCGGATTTAGCCAAATCGTATTTAAATTTTTATAAAAATGGTTCGCTTTTAATGGTACCAGAAGAATGGGAGGAAGAAAGTTCTAGGCCAATTAATAATTTTAACACTCCTAAAATTGAACCATTAAAAGTTAATAGAAGCAACTCGTTTGGTTGTTCCTTATTTCCCAACCCAACTAGTTTAGAGGCTACGATAATAATAAACTCAGATGATTTAGATAGTAGATATAAAATTGAGATTATTAATGCCATTGGAAACAAACAAATGGAATACGATATTATAGCAGCCAATGAAAAAATTAAGTTAAATACTGCTGGGTTAACTGCTGGGGTGTATACTTTAAAGGTTATCGATCAGTATAATATAGTGCTAAACAAACGATTTGTAATTATTCGCTAATGAGAACATTGATAATAATGATTCTACTAGTATTTGCATTCACTCAAAGCGATGCACAGCATCGCTTTAGTAAATATTATAATAATGAAATTAGCCCAACAAAAAACTACGACCAGGCAAAAGATTTTGTTGAAATGCCTGATAGTGGTTTTTTAATTCCTAGCATTTCAATCGCTTTACATAAAGTAGATACGTTTGGATATGCAGTTACATTTTTTCAAATTATTCGAACAAATTCGAAAGGTGATACTATATGGCAAAAGCTTTATCAAAAAAGATATTTTTCAATTGCAATCTGGGCAATAACGAATACCAATGATGGAAATTTTTTGGTGGTTGGAAATGAATTCGATTTGGTAAAATACCATAATGATACCATTGGCTCAAAAATATTCTTAATAAAAATTACACCTAATGGAGATACTTTATGGACAAAAACGATTGATATTGGAGACGGGGATGAGTTCGCAAGTAAACTAATAAATACGAAAGATAATGGTTTCGCCATTGTAGGACAAGTATGTAATAAACTAGAAACCAATTGCGACATGTATTTAATGAAATTAGATAGTAATGCAAACGAACAATGGCACAAAATATTTACATGGGATAGTAATTACTGGGAAACCCCTACATCATTAATACAAACTATGGATGGTGATTATTATTTAACCAGTGCTACAATAGATCGAAAGGCGGATATTCAATATGGTTATTTAGTTAAAGCGGATAATCTGGGCAATTTAAAATGGCAGAAGAAAATAGATAATGAAGGAGAGGAGGTTTCTTATCTAACCAACTTGAATATTGGAAGTGGAAATACTATTTTGTTATCTGGATTTATTGGAACCAATAAATATCGAGGACTTATTCTTAGAATTGATTCTACTGGTAATACAATTTTCAACAAAAAAGTTGGAGAGTTTAACTCATTTACTGAAATCGATTATATCAGTGAGAAGAATAATTTTATTTATTTGCAAGGTTCTACCGATGACTATTCAATCGTTAAAGGTTTTTATAGAACTTGTCTTTATAAATATACCTCTATAGGAGAT
>CALRIM020000203.1:0-5046 GCA_943360385.1 Rhizobium sp. Q54
AAAAAGCTCGTAGAGCTTACCTGATTAGCCGATGGCAAGCGAAGCGATGCCGTCGGTACGAAATACGATAGACGATAGACGAGAAAATGAATTTAGAAGAAGCATTAGACGAAAACGGACAGCATATTAGTCCGAAGTTGCCAAACGAAGTAAAGAATTTTTTAATAGATATTGATGGAACGATTTGCGATGATATTCCGAACGAAGAACCAGAACGCATGGAAGATGCAGCCCTATATGATGGTGCATTAGAAATGATAAACAAATGGTACGACGAAGGACATATTATTACATTCTTTACATCAAGAACAGAAGCACACAGACCAGTTACAGAACGTTGGTTAGCAAAACATAATTTCAAATACCATGGAATTTTGTTCGGCAAACCTCGTGGTGGAAATTACCATTGGATCGATAATCACATTGTAAGAGCTACACGTTACGAAGGGAAGTTTACAGAATTGGTGATGGCCGATGCGAAGATTCAAGTGTTTAAAGGATAGATATAAGAATTGAGATATTAGAATTGAGAAACAAAACAACTCAAAATTTGAAACAAGCTCCGACGCGATTTATCGCGTCGATAGTAGTACAAAATCAAATTTAGAATTTAGTTTTTAGAATTTGGGATTTAGAATTTAGAATTCTGTAATTAGATAAGGGACTAAGGACAATAGACCAACGACTAAGGACCATTAACATATTAACTCATTAACAAATTAACATATTAATAACGATGGATTTCAAAGTGCCAACAATGGCTGAAATGATGGCCAAAGGAGAACAACCAGATATTTTATTTTGGGTTGGTTGTGCAGGTAGTTTCGATGAGCGTGCTCAGAAAATCACCAAAGACATTGCAAAAATCTTGAACCATGTGGGTATGAAATATGCCATACTTGGAACAGAAGAAAGTTGCACTGGCGATCCTGCAAAACGCGCAGGGAACGAATTTCTATTTCAAATGCAAGCCATGAGTAATATAGAATTACTGAATGCATATGAAGTAAAAAAAATTGTAACTGCTTGCCCTCATTGTTTCAATACACTTAAAAATGAATACCCTGAGCTAGGTGGAAATTACGAAGTAATACATCACACCCAATTAATACAAGATTTAATTAACGAAGGCAAGCTTGCTGCAAGCAACGGAGAGTCGTTTAAAGGCAAACGCATTACCTACCACGATCCATGTTATCTTGGTCGTGCTAATGGCGTGTACGAAGCACCTAGGGATGTGTTAGCACAACTAGATTCTGATTTAGTAGAATTAAAAAGATGCAAATCTAATGGGTTATGTTGTGGTGCTGGTGGAGCACAAATGTTTAAAGAACCAGAGAATGGGACTAAAGATATTAATGTGGAACGTGTAGAAGAAGCGCTCTCTGTAAAACCAGATATTATTGCGGCATCTTGCCCATTTTGCATGACCATGTTGAGTGATGGTGTTAAACATTTCGAAAAAGAAAATGTTGTTCAAGTACTAGATATTGCAGAAATTACTGCTAGAGCAAACGGACTATAATGAAAAATAATTGGCAAATAAACGACTATCATCCATCATCAAAAATTTGGATTTATACTATTAATCCATCTTTAACGGATGTGCAATTAAATAAAATTTCTGAAGAACTAAATTCCTTCTGCTCTCAGTGGACTGCCCATAACAGGGAATTACGTTCATTCTTTAAAATTTTTGAAAATAGAATTTTAATGTTGGGCGTTGACGAGCATCTAAACCCAGCAAGTGGTTGCTCTATAGATAAGTCAGTCCATTTCTTAGAAGACTTAGAAACGAACTATTCAGTAGAAATATTTAATAGAATGTTATTCTCTTACATCGATGAACATAATAATTTCATCACCCTAAATAAAATTGATTTTGAGAAAGCAATTGCAGATAATAAAATTAACAACGATACTTTAGTGTTAAATAATTTAGCACTAACGCTTCAAGAGTGGAATGATAATGGCGTAATACCAATGGCAAACTCTTGGATGAAAAACTTTTTTAGTGTAACCATCTAACATGAAAAAGCTTTATATCATATTATCTGTTATTACATGTTCAATAGTACTATTTTCATGCAATAAAAAAGAGGAAGCCATCAATCCTATTGGCAAACTTGGTTCTGTTCAATTAACGTTCGACAATGTTGTTGGAGAAGAAGAGTTGCTATTAGATTCTACTATTTATACAAACATGTTTTTCCAAGAATTTACAGTCGCTAAATTCAATTACTTTATAAGCAATATAGAACTTCAATTAAAGGATAGTAGTTATGTTCCAATTCTTCAAGACAGCTCTTACTTTTTAATGAAAGAAAAAGACCCTAACTCACTTATTGCAAATTTGAATTGGGTGAATGAAGGCGAATATATTGGCATTCGATTTGTAATTGGTGTTGATAGTTTAAGAAATACGATGCCTATTACCAATAGAACTGGAGTACTTGATGTAAGCGGTTATGCTGCAGATATGTATTGGACATGGAACTCTGGATATATTTTCGTGAAACTAGAATGCCATAAACCCAAAGCTAAGGGAGATCCTACAGACATTCCATACGTTTATCACATAGGTGGTTTTGGAGGAATGGATGGAGTTACTACCATCAATAATCTTAAAACTGTTTCCTTGAAATTTCCAGAAACACTTGTTGTTGCCCAAGCTAAAAAAGCAAAAGTGAATTTTAAGGTAGATGCCTTTAAAGTTATATCTGGATATACTGATATCGATTTCGAAAAATACCCAACTGTAATGCTCACGCCTTTTTCTACAAAAATTGCTGAGAATTACAAGGAGATGTTTTCTATTGTGAGTATTGAGTAGTGGGTAGTGAGTATTGAGTAGCTAGTAGCTAGTAGCGACGCGATTTATCGCGTCGAATATAACAGACGGTGGCTGAGCCTGATCGGCAGACAGGGGAGTCGAAGCCAACGACGGAACAATAAAAAATACAGCCAACATTTAGGTTCCTTTCCTTTGGCGAGGAATTTAGGGTGAGGTCAACGAACAACAATTTTTAACAATGAAAAAGATTCTAATTGCCATTTTTATTTTTTCTTTTTTTCTTTCATGTAAAAAGGAAGAAACTACTACAACCCCAGTTGATAATACATTCAAGGGCTTTGTAAAACCAGCAACTTTCCCTGCAACTGTATACAGATTCGAATACAATCCTGTTAATCAGGCCGGGTTTGAATTGGGTAGAAAATTATTTTATGATGGTAAACTATCTAAAGATGGAACCATTTCATGCGGATCTTGTCATCAACAAAGTTCTGGTTTTGCTCAATTAGATCATCCCGTTAGTCATGGTGTAGGCGATAAACTTGGAGTGAGAAATTCTCCAGTAATACAAAACATGGCTTGGGCTCCTTTTTTCTTTTGGGATGGAGGCGTATTCGATTTAGATTTATTTCCAATTGCACCTATTCAAAATCCTGTGGAAATGGATGAAACTATTTCCAATGTATTAAGCAAACTTAGAAGCGATTCTAAATACCCTACCTTATTTAAAAATGCTTTTGGTACTGATAGTATCACTGGCACACGGATGTTTCATGCCCTATCGCAATTTATGAACATGTTAGTAAGTAGTAATTCTAGATACGATAAATATGTTGCTGGCGATGCCTCTGCAATGAATGCTGCTGAAGTAGAGGGGATGACTATTTTTATGCAAAATTGTAACAGATGCCATACGGCTCCATTGTTTACCGACCATACTTTTCATAATAATGGCCTAGCAAAATTAAGCGATAAAGGACGTTATCAAATTACACTTCTTGCAGAAGATATGTATAAATTCAAAACACCAACATTAAGAAATGTAGAAAAAAGTAGTCCGTATTTTCACGATGGTAGAACAGTCGATTTAAGTGCGGCAGTAAACCATTACACAACAAATATACCTGCTGGAGGAACTGTAGATACAGCACTTGTAGGAGGATTACCTCTTACTGTTGATCAGAAAAATAAATTAGTTTTATTTTTGAAAACACTAACCGACGATACATTTTTACACGACACTCGTTTTAGCGAGCAATAGCAGCTTTCGATTTTTCGATTACTTCTTCGTAGTATTTTTCGTAAATCGGCATGATGTGTTTAATGTCGAATGTTTTAGCATGTGCTAATGCATTTTCTTTAAACTGTTGCAATCTACTTTCATCTTCTAAAATGTGAATTGCATGTGCAGCCATCCCATCTATATCGCCAACTGCATCTAAGTATCCTGTAATGCCATCAATATTTAATTCTGGAATACCACCAGCATTAGATGAAATTACTGGAAGTTTACATGCCATTGCTTCTAACGCCGCTAAACCGAAACTCTCGGTTTCTGATGGTAAAATAAATAAATCCGAAACAGATAATATTTCTTCTACGGCATCTAATTTCCCTAAGAATCGAACATCATCTTTTAAATTTAATTCCCTACACAATTGCTCTACTTCTACCCTCTCCGGACCATCCCCTGCTAGTAGTAATTTTGCTGGAATTTTTTCTAAAATTTTTGCAAATATTTTCACTACATCATGCACCCTTTTTACTTTTCTAAAGTTTGATGTATGCACAATTATTTTTTCGTCGTTGGGCGCAATCGCTTTCTTAAAATGATTTTTTGCTTTATGACTAAATCTCTCGAGATCGATAAAATTTGGAATTACTTTGATTTCATTCTTTATATCGAAAAAAGCAAGTGTATCGTCTTTCAAATTTTGCGAAACAGCAGTTACTCCATCCGATTGATTTATTGAAAAAGCAACTACTGGTTTGTAAGTTCTATCTTTCCCTACTAACGTAATATCGGTACCATGCAAAGTAGTCACCACAGGAATATGTATTCCTTGAGTTGCTAATATTTGCTTAGCCATATACGCTGCAGATGCGTGTGGAATGGCGTAATGTACATGTAAAATATCCAGTTCTTCGTATTGAACAACATCTACCAAACGACTTGCTAATGCAAGTTCATAGGGTGGGTAATCGAATAATGGGTACTTTGAAACCGTTACTTCATGATAAAATAAATTCTC
>CALRIM020000204.1:0-5040 GCA_943360385.1 Rhizobium sp. Q54
CCACCCATTACTGGGGAGAATAAAAATTGCATAATTGCATAGGCAAACATTAAAAGTCCACCATATTTTGCAGCTTCACTTAAACCTTCTCCAGTAAGTTGTTCAATTAATTTGGGTACAACAGGAATAATTATTCCAATTCCAATAACATCAACTAATATGGTAATAAAGATGAATCCGAGTGCGGCGTTGCGTTTAACTGTCATTTTAGAAGTATAGAAATGTAGCACTATAGAAGTACAGAACTATGGAAATATAGAGCAATAGAACTATAGAATTGTAAAAATATAGATTTTATTTAATTTATTTCTATTCAAAACATATTACACATATATGTGATAATAGTTAAACTCAAACGTTCGATAATTCGATAATTTGATAATTCGATGCTTCGAGTATGTTTAAACAAGTAATTATTTTTAAAAAAAATTTAGGAAATTAATATTGAATGTTTTATTTTGTATTTTATTAACAATTATTTATTTATAATGCTTAAAGGTAAAATTAAATTTTTCAATGACTCTAAAGGATTTGGATTCATTGTACCAGAAGATGGTAGCGCAGAAGTTTTCGTTCACACTACAGGTCTTTTGGACAAAGTAAAAGAAAATGATGAAGTACAGTACGAAGTACAGCAAGGTAAAAAAGGTATCAATGCTGTTAACGTGCGTTTAGCATAGTTGAACTAGTGCCTTCTAACTAAAATTTCGCCCCGACTAACCATCGGGGTTTTTTTGTGACTAGATTACTAGTAGCTAGTATCTAGTATTGAGAAAGTTCGTAATTGCTATTTTCAATTCCACAATTCCATAGTTCTATAATTCGACGTTTCGTAAGTTCGATAATCCGTAAGTTCGATAATCCGCAAATTCGTTAGTTCGCAAGTTCGACAATCCGCCCTTCGAATATGTCCTATAATTAATATTATGTTAAGTAGAATATTTGAATAACCTGCCCTGTAGTATTGGATTGTTGGACTACTGGACTGTTGGACTACTGGACTGTTGGACTACTGGATTGCTAGATTAATCAACTTCTGAACTTCTGAATTTTTGAACTTCTGATCTTCTGAATTTTTGAACTTCTGACCCGATAGTTACCAGGATTCTAAAACAAAAAAGGTTAACCATTTTTGATTAACCCTTTACTTAAATTCATTTATTTTTTGGGAACAAATCGATCTAACATTCGTTCGCCAGTTTCGTTCCATTTGTTAATAAGTCTACTTCTATTTTGATTTAAATCGTTATTAATCGTGTTAAACTTATTAGTAGATAAATTAAACTCATTAACCGATTTGTTATATTGATCAATATCCTCTTTGGTTCGGTCTTTCTCCTTTTTAGCATCTAATGCTGCCTTAATTTTCTCGAACTTATCCTTCTGGATGTAAAAATTAACCAAGTCTACAAACTTCTCAGATTCCTTGTTATAAAACACTAATAACTCATTTGTAGCCATTTTAAGACTTAAATCACCTTTAAAATCTTTTATCCCTTGTAATTTTTGTTTTCCTTCTGTACTTGTTTGTAATAATGCCGATCTATTTTGTTCAATGGCATTTATATCATTCTTATTTAAGGCATCCAATAAATATATTTCTTGTTTATAGCTCTTAAAAAATATTAAATAAATCTCATTGTAATACTTGTAAACCTTACTTGCCTCATCTAATTTTTTTGATATATCATCCTGACTTTCAATTAGTTTGATATTGTTATTAGAAGCAAACTTGCGTTGTTCTACTTGTACCATTTCTCCGGCAGCATTTTGCTTTTTATTTGCCATTTCTTTCGCTAATAAATAAGCTTCCATTAAATCATATGATTGTTCAGAAACCTCCTCCATATCTACTATTTTGGCATAATCTTCATTCATTACTAATTTACAAAGCTTTAGATATGATAAAACTGAATCTTTATATTCTCTACTTCGATTAAATCCTGGAATTTTATTGATGTTCGTTATAGCTGAACCAATTTGAGTAATTACTTCTTTTCGTTTATTTTCTACTTTTCTAGCACTTTTTCCATGCGCTGCAGCACTTGTATAATCCCACATTTCCTTAGAAATTGCCTTAAATTCTTTACTTACATATTCAAAATACACACCTGAGTTTGTAAAATCTTGAGCTTTGCTCGTTGTAAAATTTAACACAAAAAAAATCGCAAGTATTAGTTTAAATTTTAATAATAAGTGTTTCATAATTAATGTTTTATATAGTCATTTAAAATTTGAATTGTTTCTTGAATTAAATGGTCTTTTTGCATGTCATCCATACTTTGTTTAATGGATTTTTCTAAAAAAACATCGTATTTCATTACCTCTAGGGTATATTTACTTGCCTTAATTTTAATTTTCCCCTCCCTAAATTTGGTGATATTTTCCACACTCTTTTGTAAGGCTTTGTATTGTTGATTATATTTTTGAAACCCCATAGGGTAAATTGGATAAGTATTATTGTTATTTGCCTCTGCCAAGGAATCACTAAGTTTAATAATGGAATTAAATCCAGAGCTCTTTGCTATCCTCAACTTACTATTTTCTACACAATATTCGATTTTGGAATCTGGAAATAGATTTAAATTGATGTTTTTAGAAATAAAATCATTTACTAAGGAATTCTCATATTCGTCTTCCCCTTTTATTGATTTACTCCATAAATCTGGAATAGAAATATCGGGAGTAATTCCTAATTTTTGATACGTTTTTCCTGAAATGTCATAGAGTTTTTCCATGGTAAGCTTCACATATCCATCATTAGTTTTGTAATATGTCCGTTGGACCAATGGATTTACCGAAGTATCCATTGGTAACATATATTGACCTGTTGCCTTACCATATGACCTCGCACCCACAATAATAGCACGGTGATAACTCTTTAATATTTGCGAAAAAAGTTCAGAGGCAGAAGCACTATTCTTATTTATGAGTATAACTAATGGACCAGTATAAATAGCGCCCCTATTAACATCCTTTTGCAGGCGAGGTTTCGAATTTCTATAGTGCTCATAAAACAATGGCCCTTGATCAATGAATATTCCTGCCAAATTTATGGCCTCATCAATGGATCCTCCTCCATTATTCCTTAAGTCGATAATTAGTCCCTGAATATTCTCCTCCTTAAGTTTAATGATCTCTTTTGCAACGTCGTTCGCACAACTAGAAGAGTTCAACTCTTTATAATCTGTATAGAAACTTGGTAAAGAAATATATCCGAAAGGTATAGAATCGGAAAGTAAAAAACCATTTATTACATTTTCTTCCGAAGGAATAAGCTCTTTTGTAAGACTCACTTCTTCTATTTCATTGCTTTTCTTTTTAACGGTAATTAATACTGATTTTTCAATATTTTGCTCCATCAATTCACTTAACTCATAGCTATCAAGTATACTAACATCAATTGAAGCTTTATTGGGGTATTTTATTTTCAAAATAACATCACCAATATTTAGTTTATTACAATTCCACGCCGAACTTCCTGGTGCCAAAGCGCTTATTTCTATAGTTTCATTCTCATTATCTTTAAATGAAAATCCAAATTTTTCTACCATCGTAGAAAGCGACTCGTTAAATTGTTGTCTATCGGATGGGGTAAAATAATCGCTATGAGGGTCACATGTTGAAGCTATTGCTTCTAAATAATTCTCCTCTAAATATGAATTTAAGCCTTTGGGATTATCCAATCGTCTTTTAACCGATTTTCTTAAATAGTTTGAAGCAATTACTCTTAATTCAGGATTCTTATCCAAATCATTTGAAGTAAGCAATAAACCCTTTATTTCCAATTGCTTAAGAAAGTAAAATTTATACCACTGCTCTATTTTTTGTTTCTTTTGATCGATGGTCTCGGGATATTTTTCAGCAAAATTATCGTTAACAACAAGTGTTTCACCATCTTTCCATTTTAGCTGTAATGTTTTGGTTGATTTTATAATACTATCTGTTTCTAACAGCCTAATTCTATATATTTTTTGGAGATAATTATTGCTATTACAAATCGCATTTAAACTTGATGTTGAACTATTTAACATCATTTCTAGAGAATCTAAATCAGATTTATACAATATAATACTCTGCCCATCGATCGAATAAAGTAGTTTTTCTGATGAATTTTTCAAAAACTCCTTATTAAAGATTGGAGGATTTACATGCAATTTCTCAATAATGTATAATAAATTTGATGTTTTGGTACAAAAATCTGATGTCTTTTGCGACTTAGCCTCATCAGTAGAAATAACAAATAAAGCTATTAAGGATAACCTTAATAGCTTTATAGATTTAGTTTTTGCTTGAATATATAGATACAGCAATATCTTAACGGATTACTTTTTCTTCAATGCCTCAATCCTTTTCTTCATCTCTCCCGACTTCGTAAAATTATCAAGTTTTGCGTACACTTCTTTTAACGATGATAAAGTATTCATGTCGTTTGGTTGAATAGCCAATGCTCTTTCTAAGTATGGCAATGACTTGTTAAATAAGGCTGTGTATTTAGCTTTTCCAGCATTATATTCCTTTTCTTTACTCATAGGTAAATCTTTTACCTTATTGTAAACCTCCACACCAGAGTTATAATGCATTGCTCCTAAGTTATAAAGAGCATCAAACAAATTTGAATCTATATTAATAGCACTTAAATAGGCTTTTTCAGATAAATCTAATAGTTCTTTATTGTTTTTTGGTTTAGCCATATCTTCGCCCTTAGCATTTTTAGGATTTGCTAAGCTCTCGTATGTACTACCCAATATTAAGTACAATAACTTGTTTTGTGGGTCAGTTTCAATCGATTTTTTCAACTTATCGATAAGTACATTCAGTTGATTTTTAGCTAAATAGACGTTTATTTCTAAATTTTGCAGGTCCTTATTGGTTGGGAATTTCTCTTTTCCTACAGAAATTGCATTTAAAGCACTTACCGTATCCTTTGTAATCAAATAACTTTGAGCCAATAAATAATGTGCATCATATTCAGCATAACCAATTTCTAAAGCCCTTTTTAATAAAGGAATTGCCCCATTATAGTCCTTTCCGTAAAAC
>CALRIM020000205.1:0-4976 GCA_943360385.1 Rhizobium sp. Q54
GTGGCAACTACCACTTCTATTGTAGGTATTTCCTTTTCAACAGGCAATACTCATACGATATCTGGAAACTACATTGGAGGCACAACAAGTAATGCAGGTGGAAGCGCTTGGGCAGCTACTGGAACTGGTTCATTCAAAGGAATTACTACGGCAGGAAGTACTGAAATTGCAAACTCTATTCAGAACAATTTCATTCAAAATATTAATCTTTCGAATACGAGTAGTTCCACATTTACTGGAATCGAAGTTACTTCTGGTTTTGCAAATGTTGGTACAAGTGTAGGTAATACCATCGGCCATTCTTCTACTTCAAACAGTATTACAGTGGCAGGTAATGTTGCTACAATTGGTATATTAATTTCATCTGCCTCAGCATGTACCATTTCTAATAATTTAGTAGCCAACATGGCTGCCACAAGAGTAGCTACCAGTGTAAGTTTAAGAGGAATTAGTTATACTGGAAGCGGGACTCCAATTATTTCATCGAACACAGTATATAATTTAGGTAGTAATAGTACTACTACTAACTCAAGTACTGCACCTGCCGTTGTTGGTGTTTTATGTACTAGTTCTGCAGCACTTCCAACCATAACTAAAAACACGGTCTATTCTTTAAGTGCTTCTGCCGCTAGTGCTCAAGTATTTTCTATAGGAATATTAGCTGCATCAGCATCGAGTACATTTAACATCTCCAAGAATAAAGTATATGGATTAACCAATACTTCAAGTAACCTTTCTTGTGGTATATATGGTATATATTTATTAAATGGAAATGCTACCATAAGTAATAACATGGTGAGTTTAAGCAACGGTGCAAACAATAATGATCCCGTGATAAGAGGAATTTTTCAGAGCTCAAGTACTGCGCTAGATCATAATATTTATTTTAATACAGTGCGTATCGGCGGAACAGCAAGTTCTTCTTCTAGCACCTCTGCATTAGCTCGAATATGGGGTGTGCCAATGCATGTTAAAAATAATATATTAATAAATAAACGCAGCGGAGGAACTGGTAAACATTATGCTATTGATAACGCGGCAAGTATTCCTGCAACAGGATGGTCGGATACTTCTTCTAACAACAACGTTTTGTATACTATTGAACCTAGTACATTAGCACGATGGACAACAGATCAATCCTTTTCAGGATTTCAAACCATAAGTAATGGTGATGCAACTTCTAAAAATGTTGATGTAACTTTTGCAGATGAAGCAAATGGTGATTTACACATTTCGGGTGCTTCTATTGGAAGTGCAAATTTGAATGGAGTATTAATTGCTTCTATTACCGAAGACTTTGATGAAAACGTACGACCTTCTGTTTCTGGTATTCCATACATTGGTGCCGATGAAGTAATAGCAAGTCCATTACCGATCGAATTACTTTCTTTCACTGGTTTTGCTAAAGTAGATTTCAATTTGATAACATGGGCCACTGCTTCTGAACTAAATTCTGCTTTCTTCGAAGTAGAACGTTTGAATAATGAAAATGTGTTCGAGAATATTGCTCATATGAATGCCGCTGGTTCTAGTAAAGAATTAAACCAATATCAATTTCACGACGCTACTTTTAACAAAACAAATAGTACCAATTACTATCGATTAAAAATGATCGATCGTAATAATACAATAGAATACTCGGATGTAATTGCTATAAAACGAAGCGATGCAGCGAAAGCTAGTGTAAACCTATACCCTAACCCATCGACCAATTTATTGAACATTGTAATTTCTAATGCTGAAAACACTAAAGTACAAGTACGAATAGTCGACATGTTTGGTAAAATAATTTTTGAAGCAAATAACTTATGGAGTAATGATATTAATTCGATACCAACTGATGAATTTCCAAAAGGAGTTTATACGCTTCAATTATCTGGATTGACTGATAATATAAATCAGAAGTTTATTAAAAAATAGTACAAGTTAATTACCCATATTTTAAACTAAACTATCATTATGAATAATTTATTTAAGAATCGTTTATTAACGATTATACTTTTTCTGTTTTTTGTACAAAATATTCATGCTCAAGAAAATGCATCCTCCTCTCAACATAAAACCACCACTTTTAATGGTACCAAAACTATTGGTGCATCTGGTGCAGATTACACAAGCTTAACAGCAGCTTTTGCAGCCGCAAATTCTGCTGGGTTAGATGGCCCAGTTATTTTTAGTTTACAAGCTAATTACAATAGTTCCGGTGAAGGATCTTTTATACAAATAGGAAACATTTCTGGAACAAGCGTAACAAATACAATAACTATTCAACCCGCTTCATCTGGATTAACCATTTCATCATCTCATTTTATTGGAACGATGGTATTAAATGGAGCGAATTATATTACTATCGATGGAAGAGTAAATGGCGTTGGTTCTACTAAAGATTTAACCATTATGAACACGGGAACTTCGGGTGGAATGGCAATTCTTTTTATCAATGAAGCGAGTAATAATATTGTGAAATATTGTACATTAAAGTCTGTTTATAGTGATACTCAAGTGGGCGTTATTTCCTTCAGTACAACATCTGGGGCAAATGGAAATGATAATAATATTATTGATAATAATGATATTGATTGTGGAGCAGGAAGTACAGCATCTCCATCTGCCAATTCAGTTGCGTATCATGGAATATATTCTGGTGGAACGACTACAACTGTTAATACATATAACAGTAATAATACCATTTCTAATAATAATATTTTCAATTTCTTTATACCAACCTCAGCTACTACAAGTGGTATTACTTTAAATTCTGGAAATACAGATTGGACAATTACTGGGAATAGTTTCTATCAAACCTCAACACGAACATCAACAGAAAATGTTGCACTAGTTAAAGTAATTAATATATCTACACTGGGCGATAATTTTATCATAAGCAATAATAAAATTGGAGGAAGTCAGCCGAATGCTGGAGGTACTGCATGGACATTTAATGGCGATTTCCAAAATGAATTTAGAGGCATCTTTTTAAGGGTAGGATCAACCATTCCGTCGAGTATTCAGGGAAACACAATCACCAATATTAATTTTAGTTCAAGTGCAGGTACAATTGCGATACCTGGAATATTTGCTGGTATAAATTTATCAATAGGCTCTGCCAATATTGGAACAAGTGCAGGAAATATTATTGGAAGTGGAACAGGCACAGGATCTATTGTACTAACCTCATCAATAAGTGGAAGTGGAACTTTGTCTTATGGTATTTGTGTGGATGCCTCTAGTACAACAACATCCATTTCTAATAATACCATAGGTTCGATTACTACTTCTGGCAGTATAACTAACGCTTCAAGCGGATTTACAGGTATTGCATCTACAAGTGCAAGCACCTCTATCACCATTAGTGGAAATACCATCGGTAGTACTTCTACTGCCAATAGTATTAATGCTAGCAACGCATCTACTGATAATAATATTCAATTAATAACTGGAATAGAGAACAGCGGTGCTGCAACAATTTCAATCACCAATAATATCATTGCAAATTTAAATAACAATTATGCACCATCGGTGGGGGTAAATGCTGCTGTGTTAAGAGGTATTATAAATTCAGCTGGAACGGCAACCATTATTGGAAATACAGTTCGCAATTTATCAACGGGAGCAAATGCAATTGGAAGTACTACTACCTCTTCAGTAATTGGTATAGTAAGCACTTCTACTACAGCTCCACTAACACTTAGTCAAAATACTATTCATACATTAATGAATACTCATGCTTCTGCAGCTACCGTTGTAATTGGATTGTACATTACAGCTCCAACCACTGGTACCAATATCGTTGCCAGAAATTTTGTGCATTCCTTAAACTTATCGACCGCTGGAGCTGGTGTTATTTATGGAATTCAAGTTGTTTCTGGTTCTGCTACCTATAAAAATAATATGATTCGTTTAGGCTTAGATGCCTCTGGAAATTCTATTACTCATCAGTATGACTTTAGAGGAATTAACGACAATTTTGGAACCAACAATTATTATTTCAATACCGTTTATTTAGGGGGTTCTTCTGTTGAATCTGGGACTACAAATTCCTTTGCATTTGTTAGTTCAGTAACTTCGGGTACAAGAGCTTTTCAAAATAATATTTTCGTGAATAGTCGATCGAACGCATCAGGTACAGGACTAAATATTGCTGCCTATTTTGCACTTTCTCTTCCATCACCTACTGGGTTAACATGTAACTATAATATCTATTATGCAAATGGTAGTGGTGGAACCCTAATCAGAAATAGTTCTACTAGTTATTCATTAGCAAATTGGAGAACAGCTTCTGTTCTAGATAATAATTCTATAGATGGAAATCCAAACTTTTTATTACCAAATGGGACGAGTTCTACTATTGATTTACATTTAAAACAATTAAACATTGCCGAAGGTCAAGGGACAATAATCTCAGGAGTTACTGATGATTTTGACGGCTCAACACGTTCTAATTTAACACCTACTGATATTGGTGCTGATGCGGGTAATTTTACACTGTCTGATGTAACACCCTGTGTTATTTCTTATAATTTAATTCCCAATACCACAACCTCTGCTCTAGTGCTAACAAATTTTGCAACGATAACAGACAATGTTGGAATATCCAATACGTCAAAACCAAGGCTCTATTATAAAAATGCCGTCGATGATTATGCATTTGTAGGCAACACGAATGGTGATATTGGGTGGAAATATGTGGTAGCCTCAAACTCTAGTAGTCCTTATACATTTAATGTTGATTATTCACTTTTATATAATCCATTATCAGATGGTGATGCTATTGAATATTTTGTTGTTGCACAAGATACTGCAAACAATTTAACTTCATTCCCTGCAGGTGCTACCGCGAGCACAAACCCTCCTGTTGAACATATAAATTTAGAGCCTAACAGCATCAACATGTACTACGTACACAATGCAACTTTATCTGGAACAATAAATGTAGGCGTTGGACAAACATACACTTCAATTACAGGTGGTGGTGG
>CALRIM020000206.1:0-4906 GCA_943360385.1 Rhizobium sp. Q54
CTATTTCCAGCCATGAGTTTGTTGTTACTCGCTTATACTAACCGCTTTAACGTAATTGCAAGTAGAATTAGAAGCCTTAGAGATTTATGGGAAAAGGAGCACGACGATAAAATTTTATTTCAATTACATAATCTCAGAAGACGGGTAAAGTTAATTCGGCTGATGCAAATGCTTGGTGTATTTTGCATGTTCGGATGTGTATTTACCATGTTCTTGCTATTTTATGGAGAAGTAATCGCTGGGCAATATGCTTTCGGTATAAGTTTATTATTGATGTTAGCCTCCTTATACTTATCCATACGCGAAATACATCTATCGGTTGTTTCCTTAGATATTGTATTAAGTGATTTGGAGTACGAATTAAGTGAAAAACAAAGTCAATCAGAAAAAACGGAAAGCAAGTCGGCGAAAAACTACTTCAGATGAGGGAAGCGTAAGAATCCCCTCCTTTTCAGTAAGTTCTCCTGTTGTATTCACTTTATCAGCTATACCATCCCAGGGTTCTAAACATATAAACGGATAAGGGGATTTAGCCCAAATACCATAGTAAGGATAATCGATTGCTTCTAAGCTTATTAATTTCTGTTGATGTTGATCTAATACTGTAAGTACTTTGGATTGCATTCCTTTTATTACAATCGCATCATTTTCAAAAAAATCTCTTTTCAATGGAAGAACATTTCCATTCATAGGTACTTTTTCAGAAAGATTAGTTCTTATTCCAGCATCTAACAACTGTCGGTTAAAATCTTCTGCATATTCAAATTCAATTGAATACTTTTCTAAATCATCTCCTAAAACAAATGCAGGATGAGCACCTATAGAATAATACATGGTATCATCACCAATATTTTCTATACGATATTCCAGATGTAGACAATTTTCTTCGAGTATATACTTCAATTGAAGATTAAAATGAAATGGATAATTTTCCAACGTTTTTTCATTCGATATTAATTCGAAGGTGATTTCATTTGGACTCTGATGAATAACTTCAAATTTATGGTTACGGGCAAAACCATGTTGCGGCAGATGGTAAGTCTTACCCTGATAACTATATTGATCGTTTTTAAGTCTACCTACGAACGGGAATAACACAGGTGAACTTCTGTTCCAAACAGAGGGATCAGCTTGCCAGATGTATTCTTTATTTGATTTTAAATTAATAACTGATCGGAGTTCAGCACCAAGTGGGAGGATACTAATTTTTAAATGCTCGTTTGATAAAGTGTACATTATAATTGTGAATTGTGAGTTTTTTCAGATAGTCCCTATAGCTATCGGGATGGTTATTGGGTTAATTGGTTATTGGGTTATTGGGTTATTAGGTTATTTAGACATAATAAAAATAACATAATAACTAAATAACATAATAACTAAATAACATAATAACATAATAACTTAATAACATAATAACTTAATAACTAAATTTTTCTTTGCGAACTCTACTAAATCCTCAGCGTTCTTTGCGAGAAATAAAATACAATCCAAAATAATAATAGGCTACAAAAGCTAATCCAATAATGAAGAACACTGCTGCAAATGGCCTCGTAGAATCATTAAGGTAAAATTCACCAATCATCCAAATGGAGTTTGCTAAAATCCAACAGGTAACGGCTAAATTGTGTAGCAATTCTTTACGATCTGTTCTGGATAAATAGGTAAGGTAAATGGCCATGGCAACCGTTGGTATAATCATTACTACCCCAAGTGGTTTGAAATTCATCACCCAGCAAGAGTCTTTAATAAGCCAAAGGAGAATGTGAGTGTTTTCTAGGTTGCGGATTCGTTTCATAGAGAGTATCGGGTATCAGGTATCGAGTATCGGGTAAAATTAAAAATTATTTAATTATAAAATTACCCGCTACTCGATACTCGATACCCGATACTCAGAAATGTTAACAACCTATGTTAAAAGCTGTTAATAACTGTTAATAACTAAGAATGTGAATTTGCAGATAGCATAAATGCAGCCCCTGCTAGTCCAATATCTTTAAGCATACCCGACATAGCCATTTGTGCCATCATAGCATCTGGGTTATTTAAATTTGGCACGTGTAACATCAATACGAAAAGAATAAGCATAACACCCAATAGCATTGTAGCTAGTTTAGTATTTCTGCCAGTGAGTATGCTAATTGCTGCTAATAATAAAGCCACACCAGATACATAAACCCATAAAGCACCTCCTGGTAAATATGAAGGAATCATACCAGCCATTTGGTTTGCATTCATTAAATGGAAAATTCCGAATCCAATAAAGGGTATACAATACAGAATTTTACCAATCATGCCTAAATTTTTCATAATTTTTAATTAGTTAAGGGTGAATAATTAGTTAATTATTAGAAAGTTAAGAAGGGATGATTGTTTAAACAATGTAATGTTATTAACAAGTTAACACTTTTTGAGTATCGGGAATCAGGTATCGAGTAACGGGTAAATTTAAAAATTAATTAATTCTATAATTATCCCGCTACTCGATACCTGATACACGCTACTCAACCTTGCGATTTCTTTTCCATCCCCTAATAACCAAAATACTTAGGATAAGCACAAGAATCAATGGCCAAATAGTAATGATCCAAAGCACGAAACTTACAATGGAATTCCAACCGCTGCTGAGTGATTTTTTAACTCTTTCGGAAAATTTATCTTGCGATTGAGGTTTATAAACGAATTCTTTTTCTTTATAAAGATTTACGTTTAAGGTACTGTAAGATACTTGGTCACTTAAGTATTTTAATCGTCCAACGGTACTTTCAATTTCCTCCTGAAGTACCCTAATATTCTCTTCAATGGCCAATATATCCTTTACAGTAGATGCCTTTGCTAACAATGCTTTGTATCTGCTTAGGTATTCGCGTTTACTAACCAAGCGTGTTTCAATATCATAGAATTCCTCCGTAACATCCCTCGCTTGAATATTTTTATTGGTAACCTCCTCTTTTCCATTTTCTATGACAGAAAGTATCTTTTCGAAATTTTCTGAAGGAACACGAACTCTTAAATTATAGGAGATTTGTTGATCGTTATTCTGAAGGTCCTCATTCTCATAATACCCATTGTATTTCTTTATCAATTCATCGATACTGGCCTTACTTATAATGATATCATTAGTTTTAATGGAGATGTTTCCATCCTTAATGATTTTCTTTTTATTGATGTTAACTGTTGGATTTGGTTGATTTGCGGAAGTAGGGCTAAATGCCATTCTTTTTTCATCTGGTACAACCATATCCGCACTGACCTCCTCTAACGATTGATCAGCATTACTTAATGAATGAGCTACATTCTTATTTTCATCATGCTTAGAATTACATGCTGATAAAATTAGTAGACTTGAAAGAACTAGTGTTAAAATGGGTGTTTTCATAGCGTTAGAATAAATGAATTAATACCGTTTTGCTAACCAAACGTAAAAAGCAATGGTTATTATATTAAACAAGAAAAAGAAAATATCATTTAGAAATAATTTGGACAATTTGGACAATTTGAACAATGATTTAATTTGGACAATGATTTAATTTGAACAATTTGGACAATTAACAAATGACTAAATGTTTATTGATAGTGGGCCTCTATTCATAATTTACAATTATTTAGTATTTCCTAATAATCATCACTCCTATTACCACCAACACTACTCCTACAATTTTTAAAAAACTTATAGAATTTTGTTGAGCAACTAAAACATTAAAATGTTCAAGCAAAATAGAAACAATCATTTGCCCTGCGATTACTAAACCAAACGTAAGTCCTGGCCCAAGTTTTGGGAAGGCAAGAATAATTACAGTTACATAAAATGCACCCAATAGTCCTCCGAGCCAAACACTTAATGGTGCTGCTTTTACTCCTTCTAATGAAAAAGATTGTTTAGTTAAAAGTATATAAAGTATTAAACCCATAGCTCCTACTATAAAAGAAAACATGGAAGCATATACAGGACTTTCCACTACTTTTCCTAATCGAGAATTAAGTCCTGCTTGTATCGGTAAAAATGCACCAGCCAAAATAGCCATTACAATCCATGTTGATTTATTCATATACTTTCAATTATTTTAATCGTTCTAAAACACCTTTTCTTTTTACAATATTTTTATAGTCCCATTGTATAACAATCGACTTTTTTAGGCAACGCTTTAAATCTTTTGTATTTATTTCCTCCGCTGATGTATAGCGGATTCCTGCAGTTTGAAAACCACCTTCATTTAGTAAAACATCTTCTTCAAATGATCTTCCACTCCAAAACATCAACCTCACGCAATCCTTTAGTTTGCTATATCCTACAATAGGATTCCCATCTAAAAACCACACAGGATGTGCGTGCCATATTTTATTTTCAGACTTCGGTAAATTATCATCGATAATTTTTGCAAGTTGATTGCAAATCTCTCTGTCTTCGGTAGATTGAGATTCGTTATATTTTAGGATGTTAGTGTCAATCATAAAAATTAGATTATAATTCAATCTTCTATTTACTAGATTTCATTGCTTTCAATACCTTTAAAGATTTGTCTTTACTAAACTTTTTATATTCTTTAGTATCCGCTCCAAAAATTGCCATTTTCCCTTCTTCATTGTAATGTACCCCCCAGCCATATCTTTTGGTTAAAGGCGAAGCACGGAAACAAGGTTGGCCCTTTGAAAAGAATTGAATTCTGGCATCTTTATATTCGTTATTTGTTAAATCATTTCGATCTGCAAATACTTGAAATAAAACATCATCAGAAGTATATTTATATGGATTTTTACTAACTATTTCAAACTGAATATTGGCAACAGTTTTTGAATCGCCTTTTGTAGGGGGCATTACCCCATCTATTTCCGGACAATCTTCTGCAATTTCGATAAATGTGTTCGTGTAATTTGTAGTATGTATTTTCATAAAATAAAAATATAAAAA
>CALRIM020000207.1:0-4815 GCA_943360385.1 Rhizobium sp. Q54
GCATGTCGACCGGGAATTATGATGAGCGAGAGTTTTATCATGTGATGACCAATTCGAATGGCAACGATACCATTACTTCTCAGGATTTTTCTGAGAATTTCAATACTCAATTGTATGCAAATGGGGAGTATGTTTTAAAAGTTTGGGCAGAAGATGCTGCTGGGAATAGAAGCATAGATAGTATGAATTTCTTTATCGATAATTTTGTTGGAATAAATACTTCAAAAAAATCAGATTTTTCAATTTACCCAAATCCAGCAAACGATTTCGTTTACATTAAAAACAACTCAGGCAAACCAACACACGCAACACTTTGCGATTTAATGGGAAGGGTTTTACAAGTTATTTCTATTGATGAAAACGTTACGACCATCAATTTGCAACAGTTTCCGGAAGGGCTATATTTTTTGAAATTTGATAATTTAAGCGTTCAGAAATTAAGAATTAAGAATTGAATTTGAACAATTTATTAATTTGAACAATTTGAACAAATGACGTTGGACTATTTAGTCTAATGACCAAGGACTAAAAACCATGGACCAATATCAGCATATGAGCACACGAACAACGAGCACACGAAATATACCTCATTTGTACTATACCACAACTCATTTCCCTAGGGTATTTTTGGGAACTAATTAAACCCTTTGAAAATGAAAAAAATAGTTACACTCTCATTGCTTTTGGTAAGTTTTACCGCATTTGCACAAACACCTTTTGCTCATTATCCACTCAATGGTAACGGAGATGATGCAAGTGGGAATAATAAAAATGGTGTCGCATCCTTCACTATTCCTGTACCAGATAGAAATAATGTAACCGATGCCGCTACTTGGTTTTTGCCAGGCAATGGCAGTAAATTGGAGGTAGCGGACACAACCGGTTTTGGTAATGGTAATGGAAGTGTAACTATTGCTTCATGGTTTAAATGTAATGGAACGGGCATAAATTCTATATTCACTTCTGGAATGCAGGGATTTGAAAAAGGAATATTTTTCAGTGTAAATTATTATTTTAACGATGGAAGTATTTGCTTTGCTTTAGCAGGCGAAAATGGACTTTCAAGTTTATCGAGTTTGATATTTATTTGTAGTAATGAAAAAACATTTATGGATGATGCTTGGCACCATACAGCTGTAGTTGTTGATAAAACCTCAAACATTGTCACACTTTATATTGATGGTAAAAAGTCTAAATTTCATGTGTTCGAAGGGTTCGGACAAACAGGGAAGGGAACTCTTCAAAGCGATAGTATTGAATTAAACATTGCGGGTTTAGTAAATAGTAGTACACCCACTCAACAGTATATAGGTATAGGTTCTTCATCAGGGTTAAACCAAGGTTTTTCTGGTTATTTGGATGAACTGTATTATTTCAAATATGCATTAACTCCAACACAAGTTCAGGCATTGTATGCAGGCACTTCTTCTGGATTTAATTCTTCGAGTACGAAAAATAGTTTCGAAGTATATCCAAATCCTTCAAACGATTTTGTGTACATAAAAAATAATTCAGGGAAATCTACACATGCAAAACTTTGCGATATAACAGGCCGAGTTTTACAAGTTATTCCTATTGATGGATTGTATACAAATGTTAATGTTCAAGACTATCCTAATGGGCTATATCTTTTGAGATTTGAGGATTCAAGCATTCAAAAATTAAGAATTAAGAACTAAGAATTACCCCTCAACTCCGCTACGCTTCGTTCGGGGACCGGTAATTTTCTCTTCTTCTATTATTGTTGAAGACTAATGACAGGTCCCCGAACGAAGCGTAGCGGAGTTGAGGGGTTTGACAATGGAAGATGGACTAACATTAGCACACTAGCACATTAATACTGCTCTTTCGAATTCGGAAAATCCTTCGACTTTACATCACCAATATATGCTTTTACTGCGCCATTAATTTCTTCGTAAAGGTTTAAATATTGACGTAAGAAACGTGGTTTAAATCCTTTAGTGAGTCCAAGTAAATCGTTAATTACAAGTACTTGTCCGTCTACGTGTGGACCAGCACCAATACCAATTACAGGGATGCGCAATTGCTCGGAAACTTTTTTTGCTAGTTCTGCGGGAATTTTTTCGAGTACTAAAGCAAAGCAGCCAGCTTCTTCTAATATAAGTGCATCTTCAATTAATTTTTTTGCTTCTGCTTCTTCTTTGGCGCGTACGGTGTACGTTCCGAATTTATAAATAGATTGTGGAGTTAACCCTAAGTGCCCCATTACTGGAACCCCTGCAGAAATTATACGCTCTATAGATTCACGTACTTCTGCACCCCCTTCTAATTTCACTGCGTGTCCGCCAGATTCTTTCATTATTCTGATGGAAGATTGTAGTGCTTCTTTAGAATTCCCTTGGTACGAACCAAAAGGCAAATCCACTACTACAAGTGCTCTGCTTACCCCACGTACAACGGATGCCGCATGATAGATCATTTGGTCTAATGTAATTGGGAGTGTAGTTTCATGACCTGCCATTACATTCGAAGCCGAATCGCCTACGAGTAAAATATCAATTCCAGCCTCATCTAATATTAGGGCAGTTGAATAATCGTATGCGGTTAACATCGCTATTTTCTCACCATCGTGTTTCATAGCCTGAATCACGTGCGTGGTTACTCTTTTTACTTCTTTATGTACTGACATAATACAAAAGTCCACTAAATTTTCAATCTTTCAAAAAATGCTTAGTCAATTCTCTCTTTTTTCTTACCTTTGCGAGCAATGAAAATGTATGTGAAAACAATCTTTTTTGCAAGGGTTGAGAAGAAATCTCTTCAGAAACACTCATTTTCAATGAATCACGAGGCTTTGTAATTGTTTACAAAGCTTTTTTTATGCTTAATTCAAAATAAAAAATGGCAGAAATTGCAAAAATTCCAGCAGTATTAGTTTTAGCAGACGGAACAGTCTTCCATGGTAAATCGGCAGGCAAAATCGGGACTACCACTGGTGAGATTTGTTTTAACACAGGGATGACTGGTTATCAGGAGATTTTTACAGACCCGTCTTACTTCGGACAAATAATGGTAACTACCAATGCCCATATTGGGAATTATGGAATTAGCCATCAAGAAGTAGAATCAGATGGCATTAAAATAGCAGGCTTGGTTTGCAAGAATTTCAACATGAATTATTCTCGTAAAATGGCAGATGAATCTATTCAAGATTATTTTTTAAATGACAATATAGTTGGAATTTCAGATATCGATACACGCCAATTGGTTCGCCACATTCGCGATAAAGGTGCGATGAACGCCATCATTTCTTCTGAAATTTTAGAGGTAGATGAATTGAAGAAAAAACTGGCAGCAGTTCCTTCGATGGATGGCTTAGAATTATCATCAACAGTTAGTACTAAAGAGCCATATTTTTATGGCGATGAAAATGCAACTTACAGAGTGGCTGTATTAGATTTAGGAGTGAAGAAAAATATTTTACGCTGCTTCGCAGAGCGGGATGTTTTTGTAAAGGTATTTCCTGCGAAAACACCTTATGAAGAAATGAAAGCTTGGAAACCTAATGGGTACTTCATTTCCAACGGACCTGGCGATCCAGCAGCAATGCCATACGCAGTAGAAACGGTGAAAAATGTATTAGCAGATAATCAGCCATTATTCGGAATTTGTTTAGGCCACCAATTATTAGCTTTAGCAAACGATATTCGTACGCATAAAATGTTCAATGGGCACCGAGGGTTAAATCATCCTGTGAAAAATATTATTCAAAATCATTGCGAGATCACGTCACAAAATCATGGATTTGGCGTTGTACCCGAAGATGTTCGCGCATCGGATAAAGTAGAAATAACACATATTAATTTGAACGATCAAAGTATAGAAGGAATTCGAGTAAAAGGCAAGAAAGCATTCTCGGTACAATACCACCCAGAATCTTCCCCAGGCCCGCACGACTCGAGGTACCTTTTTGATGACTTTGTTAGCATGTTAAATTAGCTAATTAGCGAATGTGCCAATTAGCCAATTAAGAGTCAACTAGGCAAGAGCTCGCAGAGCTCCCCTGTGTAACCGATGCGCAAGCCATCGGAGAGAAAGAAAACATAACAAAAAAAAACTCAAAAAAATGAGCATCATAATCGACATTAAAGCACGACAAATCCTCGACTCGAGAGGTAATCCTACAGTAGAAGTAGATGTATTAACAGAAAATGGTTGTTTAGGAAGAGCAGCAGTACCATCGGGTGCTTCTACTGGAACGCACGAAGCAGTGGAGCTTCGGGACAACGATAAGAATAAATACATGGGTAAAGGAGTGCTGAAAGCGGTTGAAAATGTAAATGCTCGTATTGCTCCAGAGCTAATGGGAATGGATGTTTTCGAGCAAAACATGTTGGATAAATTGATGATTCAAATTGATGGTACACCAAATAAAGGAAACCTTGGTGCGAATGCGATTTTAGGTGTTTCGATGGCCATTGCCAAAGCAGCAGCGCAAGAATCTCGTCAACCACTTTATCGTTATGTGGGTGGTGTTAATGCAAACACCTTACCTGTACCAATGATGAATATTTTAAATGGTGGAGCACATGCCGATAATAAAATAGATTTCCAAGAATTTATGGTGATGCCTTTCGGGGCGAAATCGTTCTCGGAAGGATTGCGTATGGGAACGGAAATTTTTCATCATCTAAAATCAGTATTAAAGAAAAAAGGATACTCTACAAACGTAGGCGACGAAGGAGGATTTGCTCCGAACATGCAATCGAATGTAGAAGCTATAGAAACAGTATTGATGGCGATTGAAGCAGCAGGTTATCGCCCAGGTGAAGATGTGTACATTGCGATGGATGC
>CALRIM020000208.1:0-4777 GCA_943360385.1 Rhizobium sp. Q54
TTAGATGCAGGTAATGCAGGATCAAGTTACGCATGGAGTACTGGAGCAACAACACAAACGATACGCGTGAGTTTAGCAGGGACCTATTCGGTAGAAGTAACAAATGCAGATGGTTGTAAAACAACAGATCAAATTGTAGTAACGAATAAGGCAATCCCAAATGCAAACTTTACGTCACAAGGAGTAAACACGTTAAACGTACAGTTCACGACGGTACAACAAGTAGGAAGCACCTATTCGTGGAACTTTGGAGACCCAAGCAGTCCATCGAATACATCAGCGATTTACAATCCAATACACTTGTTTACACAAGCAGGCACGTACTATGTAAGTTTAACAGTAACGAATGTATCAACAGGATGTGTGAGTGTGAATGTAGATACGATAGAGGTGGTGATGATAGGTGTAAATTCAACAGCACGAAACACACAAAACTTAGTTGCAATACCAAATCCATTTGTTGGTCAAACTAAAGTAGAGTATACCTTATTGAACAATGCACAAAATGTAAGCATTGAAGTGTTTGATATTGTAGGCAGAAAAGTAGCAAGTCTCGTCAACAATGAATCTCAATTAGCAGGTAAGCATTCGATTGTTTATGTAAATGAAGACAAGAAAACGATATCGGGTATTTACATGATAAGATTAACAGTAGATGGTAATACTTCAATGATAAGGGTGGTTGATATAGAATAAGTAAGCGTTTACGAACAGTTAAATAAGCCCGTTTGAACAATGAAGTTTAGACGGGCTTATTTTTTGCAAAATACCACAACAGAAAACACTGTATTATTTAAAAATTATGGTTAAAACATCTTAAAATAGAAATATTTTTAATAAAATATTTTTGAACCCAAGTGCTAAACAGTTCAAAAACAAGCTCCTGGGCAATTTTAACAACAAAAAAAAATACAAAAAATATTTTGATTTTCAATTTCGATAATCGTATCTTGAAAAACCCTAAAATAATTTTATGAAAAAACTATTACATAGCCTAAGCGCTTTACTAATTGTGTTGATTTTTTCACTATTAACAGTAGAAAAAACTCAAGCTCAGTATTGTACCGCACCGCATACATCGGCATCGCCTTGTATAAGCAGCGTTGTATTTTCTACGATAAACAACACCACACCAACAACGTGTGCTGTGCCATCGTATACAAATTATCCGACGTCGGCCTTCACAGCAACACTTACAAAAAGCCAGACGTACAACATGAGTGTTGTAACAACTGGTACAAGTGCAAACAAGGTGTCGGTTTGGATTGATTACGATCATAACTTTGTATATGACGCATCAGAGTGGACGCAGGTTTATGCTGTAGGCCAATCAGGAAATATAAATATTACCATACCAGCGAATGCAGTTTCTGGACAAACAGGAATGCGTATCCGTTCGAGACTAGCGTCATCACCAAATGGAGCAACAGATCCATGTACATCTTTTGGTGGTGGAGAGACGGAAGATTATACAGTAACGATTATTGATAATGCACCATGTACTACTCCACCAACAGCAGGAGTAACAACATCGACATCAACATTTATTTGTCCTGTAACATCGTTTAATTTAGGATTACAAGGAAATACTTTTGGATCTGGGTTAACTTACCAATGGCAAAGTTCAACAGACAGTATTGCATGGTCAGACATTGTAGGTGCAACAAACTTAAACACAACAACGCAGTTAACAACTACTGATATGTATTACAGATGTAAGCTTACCTGTTCTTCAGTAGATGCTTATTCTGTTGCAATAAAAGTTAGAATTCGTGCTTCACTAGCAGGTGGAACTTATACTTTGAATTCTACACTACCCAATTCATCAACAAATTTTGCATCAATTGCAGAATTTAATAATGCATTAAATTGTGGTATAACAGGACCTGTAGTTTTAAATGTAAATCCAGGAACATACGTAGGAACATTAAACCTTACGAACTTATCAGGAACAAGTGCAACCAATACAATTATTATAAATGGTAATGGTTCAAAATTAATTGATACACTAAAAACCAATAAACCAGATTTTATTATACAATTAAAAGGAACAAGTTATGTGACGATAGATAGTATGATATTGGAAGCGCATAGTTCATCAACAAAAGGTTATGTTGTTGTATTAACTGATGCAAATAATAATACTATTAAAAATTGTAAAATTATAGGTGATCAATCTGGAACAGGAACTACGTTTGCGGGTATAGCATTTTCTGGATCGTCATCAGCTTACTCAACAGCTACAACAGCAAAAAACAATTTAATTTTAAACAACGAAATTAGTGGTGGATATTTTGGGATTGTTTCTTATGGAGCAACCACCAATACAGGATTAAAGGGTAACGAAATTAGAAACAATATAATACGTGATTATTATGTGTATGGAATATATAATGCCTATACAGATAGTTTGCAAATTATAGGGAATAATATTCACAGATTAAATAGAACATCTGTATCTACAGGGTATGGGATTTATACTTCTACAGGTTTTGGAGCACATAGAATTGAAGGAAATAAAATTCATGATTTAACAGCACAAGTTAAAACAGGAACAACGGCAACATATGGAATTTACAATTCGAATGATGGCACTGCCGCACGTCCTAATATTATTGCAAATAATAGTTTGTATAATTTAGAGACCAGCGGTGCACAATATTGTATATACAATGGAGGTGCGGATCATACAAAATACTATTACAATACAGTAGCGATTATAAATCCAACAGCTACGGCTGGTTTAGTATATGGATTGTATAATGCTACTGCAGCAGTAGGTCAAGAATATTTGAACAACAACGTCTATATAAACAAAGGCGGGTCGGCCGCAAAATATGCGATTTATTTTTCGGTAACAACAAACCCAATTGTATCGAACTACAATAATATATATGTAGAAAACATCGGAACGGGATTGGTAAAAACAGGAAGATGGGGAACGGCAGAATTTGCTTTGTTATCGGATTGGAAAACAGCTAACTCAGCAGCATTTGATCAGAACTCAGTAAGTGTAGATCCAGTATTTGGACAGCTAGCTACAGGAAGCACTAAACCAAACTCACCAAATTTAAATGATGTGGGTATAATGGTGGCAACGGTTGCGAATGATATTACAGGACTAGCACGTAGTTCAACACCAGATATAGGAGCCTATGAATTTACACCATCGAATGATGATGCAGGTATAACGAACATCGTATCACCAGTAGGTGCTTGTGCAGGTGTAGGAGATGTAATTGTACGAGTGAAGAACTTTGGATTAAGTACCTTATCATCAGTTAATGTAAACTGGAGTATAAATGGTGTAACACAAACACCTTTTAGTTTCTTTGGCGCGGTACCATCGGGATCAGATACGGCCTTAACGATAGGAACGGTAAATTATGTGGTAAACACGAACTATAATTTCAAATTTTGGACAAGTAATCCGAACAACAATTTGGATGCAAATACAACGAATGATACCGTAGTAAAGAATAATTTAAAAACAGGATTGTTGGGAACGGTAACCGTTGGAGGCGTTGGAGCAACGTTTGCAACGTTAACAGATTTTGCAACAGAAATCAACTCGAATGGCATCTGTGGACCATTGGTGGTCAATGTAAATCCATCGGCAGGCCCTTATTTAGAGCAAATGACGTTGAATACGATTATAGGCGCGAGTTCAACGAACACGGTTACGATTAATGGTAATGGATCTACGATACGATTTACTTCAACGAACTCAGCTAACAGAGCGGGTATCAGGTTAAACGGAAGTAGTTATGTAACGATTGATAGTTTTATTATCGAAGCACAAGGAAGAGGAACCTCACAATATGGAACAGGGGTTGAGTTAAACTCTGGCTCGAACTATAATGTGATAAAGAATTGTAAGATCTTTTTAGATGACTCGATTTCTTCAACTAACTATGATGGAATAATGTTGGGTGGAAGTGCAGGATCGTATTCAACAGGGGGAAGTTACAAATACAACAAAATCATAAACAACACCATCAATGGAGGATACTTTGGTATTACAATCTATGGTATCTCAGGATCACCAACCTCAGCAATTGGAAATGAGATTATAAAAAACAGAATCACCAATTTTTATATTTATGGTATTTATAATGTTTACCCAGACAGTACACAAATAATAAATAACGATATCAGTAGACCAGTAAATAAACTTATAAGTACTTTTTACGGTGTTTATAATTCAAGTGTATTTAGAGCTAAAATAGATGGTAACAAAGTACACAATGGATTTGCATCAAACACAACAAACACTAGTACATCTTATGGAATCTATTTTAGTGCAACTGGTACACTCGGAAATGAGAATACAATAACCAATAATACTATTTACGATTTTAGAAATCTTGGATCTAACTATGGAATTTACTCATCGAGTTCATTTACAAGAATTTACCATAATACCATTTCGTTAGATTATACTGGTGCTGCATCTGGTGCGGTATATGGCTTATACAATGCAAATGCTGTAAGTGTGGATATTAAGAACAATGCAGTAAGTGTAACCAAGGGAGGAACAGGAACTAAATATGGTTTGTACTATTCATTTACTTATGCTGCGAACACGGTAACCTCTGATTTTAACGATGTGTTTGTAGCTAACGGATCAAGTTACGGTTATGTAAATGCAGCAGCACGTGCAACACTAGCAGATTTTAAAGCAGCATCAAGCTATGAAGCGAATGGAATGTCGACAGACTTGTTGTTAAATGGATCTCGCAACATGGTACCACAAACAGGTTCACCATTAATAGCA
>CALRIM020000209.1:0-4764 GCA_943360385.1 Rhizobium sp. Q54
TAAATATGAAAAATATAGTTAAAGTGATGTTGTTAGCACTAGTAGTAATTTCAACATCAAAATCGTACGCGCAAAACATGAATTCGGTTTACGATTCGTATTTCAATTTGAAAGATGCCTTAGTACAATCGGATGAGAAAAAGGCAGCAGAAAAAGCTAATCTTTTGCTGAGTAGTTTTTCTAAAGTAGATATGAAATCTCTTGGAGAAAAAGAGCACCAAGTGTGGATGAAATTGAATAAGGAACTAATGAAGAGTATTAAATTAATTTCGAATTCTAATGATATCGACGATCAACGAGATGAGTTTTCTAAACTTTCTGTTAAGATGTATGAGTTAGCAAAAGCAGGAACCCTCAGCAAAACCATTTATTACCAACGATGCCCAATGTATAAAAATGGGAAAGGTGGGACTTGGTTGAGTTTAGAGAATGTTATAAAAAACCCGTATTACGGTTCGCAAATGCTGAACTGTGGAAAAACAATTGAAACGCTGAAGTAATTTTTTGGAAAGCTATTAATGAAAAACATTAAATTTTTTGCAATAGGTTGTTTGTTACTTTTGGGAGAAAATTCTTTCTCCCAAAAGTTAATTCGATATGATTTGTATGTTCGCGATACCACAGTAAATTTTGCGAATAAAAAAATGCCTGCCTTTTCGGTTAATGGTCAAATTCCTATGCCAGAGCTGCATTTCACGGAAGGTGATACGGCACTCATTATTGTGCATAATGAACTTAATACAGAAACCTCCTTGCATTGGCATGGATTAATACTACCCAATAACATGGATGGTGTTCCGTATTTAACTACTCCTCCTATAAAAGCGCATACTACGTTTGTGTATAAATTTCCAATTGTTCAAAATGGTACGTATTGGTATCATTCTCATACTAAATTACAAGAGCAAAATGGAATGTATGGTGCCTTTATTATTCATAAAAAACAGGAAGATAAATTGCCAGAATACACTATGGTATTAAGCGACTGGACAAACATGAAACCTTTTGAAGTTCATCGTCGATTGCATAATGCAAATGATTGGTCGGCCTTAAAAAAAGCAAACATACAAAAAGGTGCAGCCCAAACCTATACCGATGCAATTGCTCAAAAAAGTTTTGGAATAAAAGTAGAGAACGAGTGGAAACGTATGCTAGCCATGGATGTGAGCGATGTGTACTATGATAAATTTTTTATCAATGGAAAAGAAAAAGTAGACCTAAATAATTACAAAGCGGGTGATAAAGTTCGATTAAGAATTATTAACGGCGGGTCTTCAACTTATTTTTGGTTGAAATATTCCGGTGGTAAAATTACAGTAGTTGCGAATGATGGTATAGATGTAGTTCCTGTAGAAGTGGATCGTTTAATTATTGCCGTCGCCGAAACATATGATGTAATAATCACGGTCCCTGAAAACGGAAAAGCATTTGAGTTTTTAGCCACATCTGAAGATAGAATTCGTACCACCTCTTTGTTTGTAGGTAATGGAACCCCTGTAGAAGCATCACGTTTACAACCCTTAAAATATTTTAAAGGGATGGAAATGATGAACGATATGATGAAGATGAATGGCGATATGAACGATATGGGAATGAACATGAGTTTGCAGCAAATGGATATGAATATAGTGATGTATCCAGAAGGAAATAATCAAACTACTTTGAATTATGCCATGCTCAAATCACCAGTAAAAACTACCCTTCCAGACGCTCCCACAAAAGAATATAAATTCGAACTTACCGGAAACATGAACCGTTATGTTTGGAGTATAGATAATAAAACAGTTTCGGAAACAGATAAAATTCTGATAAAAAAAGGCGAAAATGTTCGCATCATTTTATACAATAATTCCATGATGCGGCATCCGATGCACTTGCATGGACATTTCTTTAGAGTACTCAACGGACAGGGTGATTATGCACCACTTAAGAATGTGTTAGACATTATGCCAATGGAAACAGATACCATAGAATTTGCTGCAACAGAAAGTGGCGATTGGTTTTTTCATTGTCATATTTTGTATCACATGATGAGTGGAATGGGAAGAATTTTTACTTACGAAAATTCTCCACCCAACGAACTTTTACCAAACCCCAAGCAAGCTATCCGTAAGCTATATAAAGATGATCGTGAATTTCATTTTATGATTGAAAATGATTTTGCAAGTAATGGAAACGATGGAGAAATGATGTATCAGAATACCCGTTGGAAATTACAAGCCGAATGGCGATTGGGTTATAACGATATGCACGGTTATGAGACCGAAATACATGTGGGCAGATACTTTGGTCGGATGCAATGGATATATCCTTACGTGGGCTACGATACACGCTACAGAAAGCAAACCATGGGCATGCCCGATAAAAATTTGTTTGGAGAAAATAATACCAAAGATTTTAGAGATGTATTATGTGTGGGTATTCAATACACTATGCCAATGCTCATTAATGCAGACCTTCGTTTCGATGAAAGTGGAGAAGTTCGGTTGCAATTTATGCGAGAAGATATCCCTATTTCCAAACGCATCCGCATGTCGGGTATGTATAATTCCGACAACGAGTACATGGCCGGATTGAAATATATTTTGAATAAAAGTATTGCCATATCAACACATTACGATTCTGATATGGGGTTTGGAGCAGGGTTGACGGTGTCGTATTGATTTTCTCCAATCTCATATCTCATATCTCACATCTAGTAACTATCTTTGCGGCATGACCGACCGACACGAAAAAGCCAAACGAGTACTCGATAATTCGACCAAGATAGTAGCAATAATAGGCATTTTAGCCGTTTTGTTTGCTGTATGGTTTTCTATAAAATTTGCCAAAAGTAAAACCAAGCAAGAGTTTGATAACCGTCAGACTTATTTCAACGATATTTATAAAAACTTCGATAAGGAATGGGCGAATAATGCTTATTGGGATTCTATTGGAGTGGAGTATAACGAGTATAAATCGAAGAATTCATCCGTTCGTATCGATATACGTAAGGAGACCTTTAACGATCAGTTCAATGTAAAAACAAGCACCACAGCGCGTCCGGATTTGTACAAGGTGCTGAACGCATCCATTTCATTGAAGAACAACACCGATACCTTTTACCAGGCACAGTTAGCAACTTTATGCATGAATCCATTGGTATTGCATAAAATGACAGTTGCAGCACAACACAGATGGGGCATTACGCATAAATCTTATTTCAATAATAAAAGTGTAATTACGCTTAAGTTCGATTCGTATAAGGACAAAGAAGGAATTGCCGATAAGGTATTTCCTAAAGATGTTTTATTAGAAGACCAATTGCCCATAGTATTGCGCACATTGAAGTTCAGTGATTCTACGAAATTCAATGTTAATGTATTAGAATCTCAAATATCGGATGGAGTAGGAGCTTGTACACTTTACAAAGCTGCTGTTTCTATGAAAATGGAAGAGGGGAATGTGGTAAATGTAGAAGTAAAATTGAACGACAAATTAGTTCAACATTATTATTTCGAAACTACTTATCCGAATAGATTATTGAAGTTTGAAAAAAATGGAATGTTGTTTGAGCGCGTTCAATAATGATAAATACTACCGATCAATTAGGCAATACCTTTTCGTTTGAAAATCCTCCGAAACGCATTGTTTCTATAGTGCCTTCGCAAACAGAGTTTTTGTTTAGCATTGGTTTAGAGGAGGAAGTATTAGGCGTAACAAAATTTTGTATTCACCCCGAAGATAAGGTAGAGCATAAGCTGAATATTGGAGGGACTAAGAATTTAAACATAGAAAAAATTCTAGCCTTAAACCCCGATATCATTATTGCGAATAAAGAAGAAAACGAGCAATCGCAAATAGAGGAATTACAAAAGCATGTGCCGGTTTGGATAAGTGATATTTATACCTTAAACGATGCGTATGAAATGATGATGAAGCTAGGAACCTTGTTTCAAAAGGAAGAAATTACAGCGAGCATCATCACACAAATAAAAATTTCGTTTGAAGAACTCCTGATAAATTTAAAACCGACCCACGAACGAGTGGCCTATTTCATTTGGCGCAACCCTACGATGTTAGCGGGTACGCATACCTTTATCGATCACTTACTAACGCTAATTGGCTTTAAAAACATTTGTGCCGAACTGGAGAATGGAAGTCGATATCCGAGTGTTCGCATGGACGATATTAACCGATTACAACCCGATCGAATCTTATTATCCTCAGAACCCTTCCCATTTAACGAGAAACATATCGAGGAATTGAGTGTAATTTGGCCGCATGCAAAAGTGGAGTTGGTAGATGGAGAAATGTTCAGTTGGTATGGCTCTAGACTACAGGAATCGGCGAATTACTTCAAAACACTACTAGAAACCAAGTAGTTAACATTTATAAAATATATTTCCCATATTCTTTAAATAATTTTAACTTTGCAATCCCGATTGGTAGAATAAATTCCTAAGAAGCACTAATCGAACATTAACGCGGAAGTGGCGTAATTGGTAGCCGCACCAGACTTAGGATCTGGCGCTTCACGGCGTGGGGGTTCGAGTCCCTTCTTCCGCACTTAAACGAAAAGCCTTCACATTGTGAAGGCTTTTTTACGTTTTGATAATCCCTTATTTCCTATATTAGATTTTTGAAAAATTCAACACAAAAATCCACAATGCAAAAAATAAAACTCTTTCAAATAGACGCCTTCACCAATAAATTATTTGCAGGCAATCCTGCTGCGGTTTGTATACTCGACAAATGGTTGGCAGACGAGCTTATGCAATCCAT
>CALRIM020000210.1:0-4716 GCA_943360385.1 Rhizobium sp. Q54
GTAAAACTTACAGTTTTGATAGTGTAGGATGTATATATATTCCAATTGTAAATACATGCGACCCGCTTAAAACATATACCCAAGGATCTAATGATTGGGGAACACCTTCTACTTCAAATGCTATTGGTTCATATATAACTTCAAATTTCACAACAGTATTTCCAAATGGAATTAGTATTGGCTCTGCTTCAAGAAAGTTAGTATTAACAACTTCAACTGCAGTAAGAACTTTCTTACCATCATCAGAAGATGGAAAAGTATTGCCAACAGGAACCTTAACTAATCCTGGTACAGGATATGATAATGAGCTTGCAGGTGAAATTGTTGCTGCGAAATTAAACGTTGGTTTTGATGATTACGATGCTGCTTTTGCTGCTCCAACTCGTAAGTTAAGCGATATGTTTTGCAATATAGGGTCAAGTACATTTAAAGGTAAAACAGTTGCAGAATTAATTGTAATTGCCGATAATATTATTGGAGGAACCGTTAGTGCTAGTCAAGATAAAATTGATGAACTCTCATCGATATTGAAAAAATTTAATGAGTACTATTCATCAAACAATAGCTATATCGGTAAAACATATTTTGTTTGCGAGATGCCTGTAATCAATAACAATAACGGAGGAGATGATCATCATAGAGGGATTGTGGAAACAGAAATCAGTAATAATGAATATAGCATTTATCCTAACCCAGCGAAATATGAGTTTGTTGTTAAATTTAATTCAACTTTAAATTGTGTTGGTACACTTAAATTGGTAGATATTGCTGGTAAAATTATTTCAGAAGAACCTGTTTATGTAATAGAAGGTGAAAATTTTTACAAAGTGGATTTGTTAAATAAATCGATAAAAGCAAGTATGGTAATTGTAGAATTTAAATACAATAACGAAATAAAAAGAAATATAGTTATAGTAAAATAGAGTGTTTGTAGTTTTGAATTAAAGGGGCAGCCGTTTGGTTTGCCCCTTTTTTTATTTCACCAAGGGATAAGTATTATATTGTCGTCTAATATATTTCAAACCCAAATTATGAAAAGAATTTTTTTACCCATGCTTTTCATTTTCGTTAGTATTTTTAACGTAAATGCTCAAACCTATAATAATCTGTGGATTCCAGATACCTTAAGCGGTACAGAGTTTAATCTAACAATTAAAGACACCCTAAAACAAATAAAATCCGGCAATCAAACCATTACGGGTGGTATTAATGGTGATTTTTGGGGTCCTACCTTATTCATCAATAAAGGGGAAACGGTTCACATGAACGTTAGGAATAAATTAAACGATAGTACCACAATTCATTGGCATGGTATGCATTTGCCAGCAGTAATGGATGGTGGGCCGCATCAAATTATTCCACCGGGCACCTTATGGCAACCGTTTTGGGAGGTAAAAAACCAAGCGGGTACTTATTGGTATCACCCACACTTACATGAGATGACTACTGAACATTTAACCAAAGGGATAGGTGGATTTATAATTGTTCGCGATGCGGAAGAAGCTGTATTGCCATTACCAAGAACCTATGGCGTAGATGATATTCCTCTGATGCTAACAAGCAGAAGATATGATGCCAACAATCAATTTGTATTTACGAATGTTGCATATGGCGATTATTTATTAACGAATGGTACAAGCAATGCTCAAATTAGTTTACCGAAACAATTTGTTCGTTTACGTATATTAAATGCAGAAACAGAAAGGGGTTACGATTTAGGATTTAGTGATAATAGAACCTTTTATATTATTGGAAATGATGGTGGGCTATTAAATGCACCTGTTGCAGTTACTCGTGTTAAGTTATTAGTAGGTGAACGAATAGAAATACTAGTGAATTTAGGAAACGATAACATAGGGTCTAGTTTGGATATGATGGCTTATAATTCTGGACAAGCATTTGGATTTCCAGGTGGGGAACCTGCAACATCAGGGCAATTCGGAAGTTTGTTAAATAACATTGATTTCCCTGTTTTACGAATCAATGTTGCGGCTACTACTACTTCTGCAATAACTAATTTACCCACCTCTCTTGTAAATAACACCTATTGGACTGATGCAGATGCCACCGTTACCAGATCAATACAAGTAATGGGAGGACAAGGGCCAATGCCTTTCTTTTTTGATAATGGAGTTTTTAATATGACAACGATTAATAAAACTGTTAATCTAAATGATATTGAAAAATGGACTATAACGAATAACAATATATTCGGACATACATTCCATATACATGATGTAGAATTTAAAATAGTTGACCGTAATGGACTTTCTACATCCGTTGGTTCTCATGAGTCGGGTTGGAAAGACGTGTTGTATTTACCCAAAGGGGAGAGTGCAACATTTGTAGCCAAATTCGATGACTATGCAGATCCAATTCATCCATTTATGTACCATTGCCATTTTACAAATCATGAAGATGCCGGAATGATGGGACAGTTTGTTGTAACTGGAACAACCGGTGTAAATATCACTGAAAAAGTAGATTATTCTATCTTCCCAAATCCTGTAAGGGATAGAATTTATGTGAGATTAAATGATGAACAAAATTCAGTTTATTATGCTACTATTTTGAACTTAGCTGGACGAACATTAATGATGTTGCCACAACCAGAGATTCATAAGGGTATTGATATTTCAATGCTTCCGAAGGGAATGTATGTAATACAGTTGATGGATAAAAATACCAAATCAGTGTATAGTCAGAAATTTATTAAAGAATAATGAAAGCAATTAGACTTGCATTTTTAATTTCAATTTTGCTTTCTTTCGGATTTAAGGGTGATAAAATTGAAAAGCATATTGGGCGTATTATTCCCGACTTTTCTTTACGAAATACAGATAGTTCGATGAAATCCTTTAGCTCTTACCCAAGCGCTAAAGGATTTATAGTAGTATTTACTTGTAATCATTGCCCATTCGCTAAACTTTATCCAGAAAGATTAAATAAATTGAATACAAAATATTCAGCATTGAATGTTCCATTGCTTGCCATAAATTCAATGGATACTGCCGTTTATGAGGACGAAAGTTTTTTGATGATGAAAGAAAAAGCAAATTCAGAAAAATTCAATTTCCCTTATTTATATGATGTCAATCAAATTGTTGGTAAATCTTTCAAAGCAGACCATACTCCGCATGCATTTATTGTTTGGAAAGAAAATAATAAATGGGTTGTTAAATATTCTGGAGCAATAGATAATAATGGGGAACATCCAGAAATTGCAACATCATTTATAGAGCCAGCACTCTTTAGTCTTTTAAATAATAAACCTATTGAAAATCCAGAAACGGCATCATTCGGATGTAGAATTTATTATAGGTAGATACTGAGTAGTGAGTAGTGAGTATTGAGTAATGAGTAGTGGGTTAGGAGTTCATTCTACTCTTAGCTTCCATGCACCATAATAATTCATCAATAAACACTTTTGCTCTTTTTTCGGAACCAGCTTTATCGCTTGGTGTACCATTCTCATCATACGACTCACTTACTTTAGGAACTGGGAATAGGGCAGGCACTGTCCATGCTTGCAATTTCCATAAAGAATATTGAAGTGAAGTTATTACGTTCATCCCACCAAAACCACCTGCCGAAACGGTTGAAATAGCTACAGGTTTACGCTTCCATTCATCGCCTAATAAATCGATCACATTTTTTAAACTGGCTGGGTATCCACCATTATACTCTGGAGTTACTACTATTACTCCATCTGCTAATTTAATTTTTTCAGCAAATTTATTTGTTTTAGGATCGGGATCTTTTTGAAATTTTAATCGTTCCTCAAAAATTGGGAAATTATATTCCATTAAATCCAGAATTTCTACTGTAGCTAAGTTATTAGCTTCAATATAATTTTTAAAGAATAAGGCTACCCTATGGCTGTTTCTTCCTATTCTTACACTAGCTGATATGATGGCGATTTTCATGTTGGATGTATTAGGTATCCCGTATCCCGTATTACGTATTACGTATTACGTACAAGTTACTAGTTACAAGCTACAAATTATTATTTACAAGCTACAATTTCCCAAGAAAACGTTAATTTCGATTATGAAGCTTTATACCAGAATGCCGACAAAATTGAAGCCATTTTATCAGAAGGAACTTGATAAAGCAAATAGTGCTCTTAAAAACAATTATTTGCAGGAATATTGGCATTATTTAGAACGTGCACATATTCTTGGGCAACCCTATCCACATCAACATACATTTGTTCATTGGAAAATGTTATTATTCGGTATTAAAATTAAAAATACAAAGGAAATTGTCGGACAAATCCCCAGGTTATTAATTGGTGGTCTGAAATCGTTTGTAGGAAACATTCCGGTTGGTAATACTGGTGGTGCTAATGTTCCACCTCTATTGCCAATGGATATTCCAGCTGATTTGCAGGAAATTATTAATAACAATAAATAGGATATTAATAATTAAAAATAGGAGGAGAATCCAAGCTGAAACATCGCTGTATTTACAGCAGGATTTCCTAAAATATCAGTTTGTGTTAAATACCTATAATTAAAACGTAATACTGTTTGTGCAGATGGGCGGAAACTAATAGCAGGTGAAAATGCAAATATATGGTCTGATATATTTCCTCCTGTATCTCTAAAAGTACCAACATTCCAATCTACATATTCAGTTCTAAACGCAAGGTTTATAGTAGCATTTTCAAAATTAAACATCTTCTTTTTTAGTATTGGTTGAACGATATCTATA
>CALRIM020000211.1:0-4711 GCA_943360385.1 Rhizobium sp. Q54
TACAGCAGAAGCTAAAACAAAAGTGTATGGAGAAGTAGATCCATCATTAACGTATATATACACACCAGCATTAAGCATAGGTGATGCATTTACTGGAAGTTTAAGTAGAGCAACGGGAGAGAATATTGGAAAATACATCATCAATAAAAATACATTATCATTAGGTTCAAATTATATCATAACCTATGTTGCAGATAGTTTAACAATAACTGCAAAAACAATTACCGTTACAGCTGATGCAAAAACAAAAGTGTATGGAGAAGTAGATCCAGCATTGACGTATATTTATACTCCCGCTTTAATTGGAACAGATGTTTTCACTGGAAATTTATCGAGAGCTATCGGAGAAAATATTGGAAAATATGTTATCAATAAGAATAATTTATCACTTGGATCAAATTACAACATTATTTATGTAGCAGATAGTTTATCAATCACATCAAAAATAATTACCGTTACAGCTGATGCAAAAACAAAAGTGTATGGAGAATTAGACCCAACACTTACATATACGTACACTCCATCACTAATTGGAACAGATGCATTTACTGGAAATTTATCGAGAGCTATCGGAGAAAATATTGGTAAGTATATCATCAATAAAAATAATTTATCACTCGGGTCAAATTATATCATTACCTATGTAGCAGATAGTTTGTCGATCACTCCAAAAACAATTACCGTTACAGCAGAAGCAAAAACAAAAGTGTACGGAGAAGTTGATCCTGCCTTAACATATACTTATACTCCAGCTTTAATTACAGGTGATTCCTTTACAGGCTCTCTAAGTAGAGTTGTGGGAGAAGATTTTGGTAAGTATGAAATTACAAGGAGTACCCTTGCTTTGAATAGCAATTATACAATTCTATATATTCCAGATAGTTTAACTATTGTTTCCAAAATTATTACGGTAACTGCAGATGCCAAATCAAAAGTTTATGGTGAGGTAGATCCAACATTAACGTATACGTATACTCCAGCATTGAACACAGGTGATGTGTTTACCGGAAGTTTATCAAGAGCTTTGGGTGAGAATGTTGGCAAATACATCATCAATAAAAATACACTTGCATTAAATAGTAATTACACGATTACTTATGTTGCAGATAGTTTGTCGATCACTGCAAAAACAATTACGGTAACTGCAGAAGCAAAAACAAAAGTGTATGGAGAAGTTGATCCGATATTAACGTATACTTATGCTCCAGCGTTAATTGGAACGGATGCATTCACTGGAAGTTTATCTAGAGCAATCGGAGAAAACATAGGTAAATATAACATCAATCAAAATACATTATCGCTTGGTTCAAACTATAGCATTAACTACATTCCAGATAGTTTGTCCATTACTTCAAAAACAATTACTGTAACTGCAGAAGCAAAAACAAAAGTGTACGGAGAAGTTGATCCTGCCTTAACGTATACCTATGCACCAGCCTTAATTGGAACGGATGCATTCACAGGAACACTCGCTAGAACAGTGGGAGAGAATGTTGGCAAGTATATCATCAATAAAAATAATTTATCACTCGGATCAAATTATATCATTACCTATGTTGCGGATAGTTTATCAATCACCCCAAAAACAATTACGGTTACAGCTGAAGCAAAAACAAAAGTGTACGGAGAAGTTGATCCTGCATTAACTTATATATATACACCTACTTTAATTGGAACAGATATTTTCTCAGGAAGTTTAAGTAGAGTAATTGGAGAAAACATTGGAAAGTATGCAATTAACCAGGGAACACTTTCATTAAATTCTAATTATACCATTACGTATGATGATGACACTTTAAGTATTACTACCAAAACAATTGCAGTAACTGCAGAAGCGAAGACAAAAGTGTATGGAGAAGTGGATCCAACATTAACTTATACTTACACTCCAGCCTTAGTTGGAACAGATGTATTCACTGGAAGTTTATCGAGAGCAGTGGGAGAGAATGTTGGCAAGTATGTTATTAATCAAAACACCTTAACACTTGGTTCAAATTATACGATTACCTATAATGATGATTCATTAATCATCACCCCAAAACCAATTACCGTTACCGCAGAAGCAAAAACAAAAGTATACGGAGATGTTGATCCAGCATTTACTTATACTTACTCTCCAGCTTTAATTGGAACGGACGTTTTCACAGGAACACTTACAAGAGCACAGGCAAAAGCAGTAGGAGAGAATGTTGGCAAGTATGTTATTTACCAAAATTCCTTAACGCTTGGTGCAAATTACAATATCTTTTTTGTTGAAGATAGTTTAACAATTATTGCCAAAACGATTACTGTAACCGCAGAATCGAAAACAAAAGTATATGGAGAAGTAGATCCTACTTTAACCTATACTTACACTCCTGCCTTAATTGGAACAGATGTATTCTCTGGAAGTTTATCTAGAGCAGTAGGAGAAGATGTTGGTAAGTACGAAATCAATCAAGGTGATTTGAGCTTAAATTTAAATTACCAACTATTATTTAATGCAGATACCTTAAGCATTACTTCGAAAGAAATAATTGTTATTGCAAATGGCTTATCGAAAATTTATGGTGAGGTAGATCCTGAATTTACCTATTCTTATTTCCCTGCACTTAGAAGTGGGGATGAATTTTCAGGTTCATTAACCAGAGCAGTTGGTGAAAATGTTGGTGAGTATACTATTGATAAAGGTAGTTTAACGTTAAGTTCTAATTACACTTTGATTTATACCTCAGCTGTTTTTGAAATTAAAGTAAAGGAAATAGTTGTTACGGCCGATCCAAAAATAAAAGTATATGGAGATATTGATCCAACACTTACCTATAGTTATACGCCAGCATTAATTGGTACAGATGAGTTTACAGGAAGTTTAACGCGAGTTCCAGGAGAGAACATTGGTAATTACGCCATTAATTTAGGAACACTAGCATTAAGTACAAACTATGTTATTACCTATAATGATGATTCGCTTAGTATCATTGAAAAAACAATTACGGTTACTGCGGAAGCAAAAACAAAAGAGTATGGAGAACTTGATCCTTTATTAACATATACATATGCTCCAGCCTTGAATCCTGGTGATGCATTCACCGGAGAACTCGCTAGAACAGTAGGAGAGAATATAGGGAAGTATGCCATTAAACAAAACACTTTATCGCTAGGGTCTAATTATATTATCTTATACAACACAGATAGTTTAGCGATCACCCCAAAAACCATTACGGTTACTGCCGAACCTAAAACAAAAAAGTATGGTGAATTAGATCCAACCTTAACGTATACCTACACCCCAGCTCTAATCGGAACAGATGCCTTTACAGGTAGTTTAACAAGAGCAATAGGCGAAACGGTAGGAGATTATGAAATTTATCAAGGAACCTTAAGCCTACCTAAAAATTACAGCATCGTATTTGTTGGTGATGTGCTAACCATCCAAGGATTTTCGGATGCAACTTTAAGCAATCTAATTGTACAACGAGGAAGCCTGTTGCCTGTATTTGATAAAGACGTATTAAACTATACAGCAAACGTAGCTATAAATACCACATCCATAAACCTTACTCCATTTGCAACAGATAGTTCGGCAAGCATAAGCATTAATGGAATACCTGTTAAAAGTGGAGCACTATCTCCCGCTATAAATTTGGCTGAGGGTAATCAAGTAGTAACCCTATTGGTTACTGCGGAGGATGGAGTAACCACTAAAACCTATACGGTTGTAGTAAATCAAGTTAGATTAGAACCAAGCAATGTGTTAACACCTAATGAAGATGGGGTAAATGATTATTGGATAATAAAGAATATCTCCGAATACCCAGAGAATAAAGTGACCATTTACGATAGAAGTGGAAGAGTGATTTATAGTAAAATTGGATATACAAATGATTGGAATGGTTATATGAATGGATCGTTATTAGATCAGGAAACGTATTATTATATAGTAGAGCTAGGTCCAAATTACCCGCGATCAAGTGGTTATATAACTCTCATAACGAATGGAAATTAAATTATAATAGGTCAAATTTGACCACTGTACCCCTTTTTACAAGTCTATCATTTTTAATTTTAGATTTATTCGTATAAGTAATTTGATTTAGTTATGTTAGGGCTAGTGTATATCACTAGCCCATTTCTCTTTTTATATCTTATAGTTTAAATTACCCATAAAATGATTAGTCAATTCTCTCATTATGCTATTTTTTTTAGTATAAAGTTGCAATCTCTCAAAGTATATTTAAGATTCATTTGTTGTTTGTTTGCGTTAACAGTTTTAACTATTAGCAGTTCAAATGCGACCTCCTCCAATGCTAAATTATCTAATCTTAGCTTAAGTGTAGGAACTTTAAGTCCAGTTTTTGATTCGAATACGGTTAACTATGTTGCTACAGTAAGCAATGCAACAAGTTCCATTACCCTTACGCCAACGAGAGCAAGTAATGAGGCAACGATAACAGTAAATGGTACGGCAGTAACCAGTGGTACCGCCTCTGGTAGTATTGCCTTATCAGTGGGTACGAATACCCTTACCACGGTAGTTACGGCAGGAGATGGGATAACTACTGCTACTTATACCGTTACGGTTACACGCGCATCCAATTCTACATTATATTGGAACACCAATGGTACATCAGCAAGTATTACCGCAAGTAATTGGAGTACAACAGGTGTGGCACCATTTAATGAAGCATATGTTGATTATAGAAATTTAGTTTTTACGGCCAATAGTGCTATC
>CALRIM020000212.1:0-4707 GCA_943360385.1 Rhizobium sp. Q54
AACTCATCATTGTAGCATTAAGTAATACTGCTATAATCATTCCAAATGCTGATGCATTCCAAATCCAGTAGCTACATGCTAAATTCCAAATAAAGAATGAAATAAATGAGTATCTAAATAAATACCTTGAGCTTCTAATTTCTTTAGAAACTCTTAATTCTTGTTCGATAATTAGCAATGGTATAAATGCAAAAAACACTAAAATGCTTATGCTCATTGTAGGCCATGAAAGCCATAATAATAATGAGCTAATAATTCCTAATGCAATAAATTTTCTATGATTCGTTATCATCCTCGTCGTATTTATTTACTTTCTTATTTATTTTTTTTACTCCTGATAAGCAAACTACAAATTCACCTTTAATTGCATTTTCCGTAAAATGTGTTAGTAGTTCAGTAGCTGTACCACGAATCGTTTCTTCGAATTTTTTGCTTATTTCTCTGGAAATACTCATATAGTGTTCCGCCCCAAAATGCAAAATAACCTCTTCTAATAATTTTATTAGTCGATGAGGAGATTCGTATAGTATAATGGTGTCTTCTATGTTTGAAAGAAATTCTAATCGTGTTTTTCTGCCTTTTTTTTGAGGTAAAAATCCTTCAAAATAAAACTTGTCAGAGGGTAAGCCTGAATTTACTAATGCAGGAACAAATGCAGTTGCACCAGGTAAAGTTTCAAATGCAATGTTTTCTTTCACGCATTCTCTTACTAGTAAAAAACCAGGGTCGGAAATAGCGGGAGTTCCAGCATCGCTAACTAGAGCCATAATTTTTCCTTCCTTGAGCATCCGAATTATTTCCTTCAATGCATGATGTTCATTATGTTGATGATGTGAAAGAATTCTTTTGTCGATTTCGAAATGGCGTAAGAGTTGACCAGCCGTTCTTGTATCTTCGGCAAGCACTAAATCTACTTCCTTTAATATTCTGAGGGCTCGAAAGGTAATATCTTCCAAATTCCCAATAGGTGTAGGCACTACGTAAAGTTTACCACTCATAAAAGCGAAAATATACTATATTCTTCAATAAATGAAAGCATTTCGAAGGATAGAGCAAATGAATGCGCAAATTATTATCTTTGCGTAAATTTAAAATTATGTTATTAGTACCGTATATCAGAGAGAATCGCGAGCATGTAATTGAGCGTTTGCAAAGAAAAAACTTTAAAAATGTAGAATTGGTAGATGTTATCATCAACTTGGATGAGAAACGTAGATCATTCCAAAATCAATCCGATACGGTAGCTTCAGAAGCAAATTTATTGGCTAAACAGGTTGGAGACTTAATGCGTGCTGGGAAAAAGGAAGAAGCAGAAACGATTAAGCAAAAATCAGCAGAATATAAGGATCAATTAAAAAATCTGTTAGATCAATTAAGCATTGCCGAGATTGAATTGCAAGAAGCCCTAGTTCAGTTGCCTAATTTACCTCATAGTTCTGTTCCAAAAGGAGTTACTCCAGAAGAAAATGAAGTGGTACATGAGTGGGGAGTAATACCAACTTTATATGAAGGTGCAAAACCGCATTGGGAATTAACTTCTCAATATGATATCATTGATTTTGAGTTAGGTGTAAAAATTACTGGAGCTGGTTTCCCTGTATATAAAGGTAAAGGCGCTCGTTTACAAAGAGCATTAATAAATTTCTTTTTAGATGAAGCAATTGCTGCTGGTTATATGGAGATTCAGCCTCCTCATGTGGTAAATGCTGCTTCGGGTTTTGGTACTGGTCAGTTACCTGATAAGGAAGGACAAATGTATCACATGGAAGTGGACGATTTATATATGATTCCAACCGCTGAAGTTCCTATCACTAATTTATATCGCGATGTAATTTTAAAGGAAGAAGATTTGCCGATAAAGAATGTTGCCTATACTCCTTGCTTTAGAAGAGAAGCAGGTTCTTATGGTGCGCACGTTCGTGGATTAAATCGTTTACATCAATTTGATAAGGTTGAAATTGTTCAAATAGAGCATCCAGATAGATCTTATCAAACCTTGGAAAATATGGTGGCTCACGTGAAATCTGTATTAGAGAAATTAGAAATTCCATATCGAATTTTAAGATTGTGTGGTGGTGATATGGGATTTGCATCTGCATTAACATACGATTTCGAAACATACTCTACAGCACAAGGGCGATGGTTAGAAGTAAGTTCTACCTCATGTTTTGAAACTTTCCAATCGAACAGAATGAAGTGTAGATTTAAAGGGAAAGATGGGAAGAACCAATTAGTACACACTTTAAATGGAAGTGCTTTGGCTTTACCTAGAATTGTAGCAACACTTTTAGAAAACAATCAAACTCCAGATGGGATTATGATTCCGAAGGTGTTGGTTCCTTATACAGGTTTCGACAAAATATAGTATCAGGTATCAGGTATCGAGTAGCGGGTAAATATTTAATTAATATACCCGCGATACTTGATACCCGATACTCGCTACCTGTTAATAACGGCCTCCTTACTCTCTGGCCTTAGCTTTATACGCCAAGTAAATCCTTTAAGGGTTAGGTCTTCGGCTTTTACTTTATCTAATGGTGAGAAATTTGCATCGGGTTTTACCAAGAAATTCACTTTTTGAACCTTATTTTCTTTAAAACGAATAACCATATTACTACAATCAGCCCTATTTACACCAAGGTATTCTCCTGGTTTTTCGTCGTCTTTTGCATAGTAAATACTTTGCCCGTTTCCTTCCACATTAAGTACTTGTAATTCATTGTTAACAAAAAATCCCACCATATTTTTCCCTCTAATTTGATCGAATTTCATGGTGTCTAAGCTGTCAATCATTACAAGAAATGAATTATCATATAAATTCATTTTATCTAGGTCTCCATTTTTTAATTGGAGGGTAATAAAATCGGCAGTCATTTGAGCGTTTTGCGACCATATGGTAGGGTTTCGATAGCAACGCATAGTAGAATCTTTATAGGTATATACCATTGAATCGCAACGCGATTGTAAGTCGGATTTATAAGCGCGAACATCGTGGTATGCAACTAGAGTTCTAAATTCTAGTTTTTTATCCATAAAGCTTCTTAATGTATCTGCAGATAAAAAAAGAGAATCATTATCAACTAAAACAATTACATATGCTTTATCTGTAACTACAGAAGATTCTGTTTTCTTATTGTAATTTGCTTTATTCCCTTTTAAAATAATTTTTTGAGCAGTATCTACAAATGTTATGTTTTTATTAGCACGGCCAATTCCTTTTGTACGATCATAATATAATATTTCGCCAGATAACGTTTGCGAACCGCTTTTGTAATAAGGCAATTGGGGGTTCTTTGTAAATTGAGCAATATCAGTAACTGTATTATATGTTCCTGCTTCTGCGTACAAGAAATCTTCTTTCGAAGTAATGGTAGTGGGCCCTAAGAAAGTTGCAATTCTAGTTTTAGAATTATATTTTAAAGTATCTGATTTTAAAACATATTTTGGGTTGGTAAGAACGACTTCCTTTTTGAAATATGCATCAGATGTATTTGCATAATAATAACCTAATTTACTTGTTAAAATATTTTCCGCGCTTGTAATTTTTCCTCCTTGAGTATAGGTTGCAATTCTATTTTTTGTATCGTAATCCAGAATACTGGTGGTTAAAACCATATCATTATGTATTACTCTTACATTTTTATTAAATCGAGCGATTTTAGTATTTCCATCATAATTTAAAAAATCTCCAAAAAGTTGTAGTGAATCTCCTTGAACTATTCGAACTTTTCCATATGCATCTACTGCATTTCTCACATCATAAAGTAATGCTGAATCGCAATAGAAATAAACATTATCTTGTTTGAATTGACAATTTCCTTTCAGTTTCTTTATCTGTTCATTCTCTAATTTCACATACTCAAATACATCGGCATTTAAAACTTCCACCTTGCTACTTTTCTGTGCAAAGCCAATATATGGGATGAATAAACTGATGATAAGAAGTCTTAAAATTTTCATGCTGGGCAAAAATACAACGATTTTAAATACTTTTGTGTTGAAATGCTACAAAAACTAAAGGATTATATTCAGGCTCAACAACTATTCGATGTAAATGATCGAATTCTCTTAGCTGTAAGCGGAGGTGTTGATTCTATGGTTTTATTGCATTTATTTAGTTTATTGCCTTATTATTTCGAAGTCGCCCATATGAATTTTGGGCTAAGAGGGGGAGAATCTGATGGTGACCAACAATTCGTTGAAGAGTATTGTGCAAAACATAAAATTAAATTACATGTTAAAAAAGTAGATACTCATCACTATTTAACTGAGCACAAAGTGTCTGTTCAAATGGCTGCAAGAGATCTTAGGTATAAATGGTTTGAAGAATTGAAAATGTCTAATCAGCTTAAATCTGTTATTACAGCTCATCATTCAGACGATTCTGTAGAAACCATTTTCATTAATATTATAAGAGGTACTGGAATTAAGGGATTGAGGGGAATAGTTAATACTGAAAAAGCTATTCGACCTCTATTAAGATTTACAAGGACCGAAATACTTGAATATGCACGTTTAAATGAAATAAATTGGCGTGAAGATTCCTCGAATGCGAAAGAAGATTATTTAAGAAATAAACTTAGGCATACTATTTTACCCTTGTTCGATGAGTTAAATGAAAGTTGGAGGGAGAACCTGATTCAGTTAAGTGATGATATGGTAATTTCAGAATCCATATTATCGAGTTATTATTTGGAACATCTTCCA
>CALRIM020000213.1:0-4655 GCA_943360385.1 Rhizobium sp. Q54
TTAGGTGTTACATCTAATGGTTCTGTTGTTGTTGACAACAACGGAAATGTACACATTGCATTTTGCGATTTATTAGTTTTAGATGATGACGGTTCTGGATTAAACGTATTCTTAACTGCTACTTCAGATTATATTAACTACTGGAATGACAAGGATACTACTCTTATTGCAGTTCCTACATTGTTAGACTTAAACGGAAACAGTGAATTTGATTCTGGTTCTGATTTCACTGGTGGTTCAGTAGTTCGTTATGGTAACTCTGGTTTCTCTTTGAACCCAATGTTATCTGTAGGTGAAGCTGGAACAGCTTGGGAAAACAACATTTTTATGGTTTACGCAGCAGTTGCTGAAGAAGACACTAATGATGTTGGTGTTGACTACAGAAACATATTTATTACAGGTACTCCTGATAATGGTGGTTCTTGGTTCGATATCGAAAACGTATCTCAAACATCTAACCAAGAAAACATGTTCGTTTCTACTCCAGCTCACGTTGGTGCAGATGGATTTGTTCACATGGCTTGGCAACAAGATTTCGATCCAGGACCAGCAGTACAAAGTGCACACGCATTTACTGTAGCTGATATCGTTTACGATAAATTTGATATCAAACCTTGGGTTGGTGTAAATAGCACTAGAAAATTAGATGCTTCTATCGTTGCGTTCCCGAACCCAACTTCAGATGTAACTAACTTAAATATTACTTTGAAAAATGCTTCTAAAGCTGAAATCAAATTAGTAAATATGTTAGGTCAAACAGTTCGTACTATGTCAGTTGATTTAACTGCAGGTGCTAACAAAGTATCTATGAACGTTGCTGACTTATCAGCAGGTTTATACTCAGTTGTTTTAACTAGCAATGGTAAATCAGCTACTGAGAAAATTATGGTTAAATAATTTTTGCTCAGAAAATAGCAGATTTTAAATATTTAAAAAGCCCTCCGATTTCGGGGGGCTTTTTTTGTTTCTTCTTTCCTCGTATATTTTGTATATTGAATGAAATAACCTGAAAATGAGAAACATCAAAGCAATTTTTATTCTGCTCTTAATGATAAGTCACACCATACTCATGGCTCAATCAAACCGTAAATTAATACTTCAACATAAAAATTTCGAGAGTAAGTTTTATCCTTTTAACACAGATAATTCCATTTCTTCCGAAAAAATAATCATCAAGTAATTTTATCTTTGCTGCATGATTTTCTCTAAAGAACAACTTGAGCAATTTTGCCTATCTGTATTTCTTAAGATGGGTGTACCTCAAAAAGACGCACAATTAGCAACTGATGTTTTATTACTAGCCGATTTACGAGGAATAGATTCTCACGGCTTAGCTCGTTTAAGTGGTTATGTTCGATTATGGGAGAAAAACAGAATTAATGCAACAGCACAACCAAAAATAGTTCGCGAAACATTGAGTACAGCAACTGTTGATGCTGATGCTGGCTTAGGCTTAATTGCAGGCCCCTACGCGATGCAAATTGCTATAGCTAAGGCAAAGGCTACCGGAAGCGGTTGGGTCTCTGTAAAGAACTCTAATCACTTCGGCATTGCTGCCTACCATGCCATGATGGCTTTGGAAGAAGATATGATTGGAATTGCCATGACGAATGCTAGTCCGCTCGTAGCGCCAACCTTTTCTAAAGAACGCATGCTGGGTACAAACCCTATGTGTTTTGTATTCCCTGCAAAAAAATACAATCCTGTTATTGTGGATATGGCTACCTCTACTGCAGCCAATGGGAAATTGGAAATAGCTCAACGATTAGGAAAAGTTTTACCTAATGGTTGGGTACAAAAAAGTGATGGCTCAGAAACTACCGATGCTAATGCTTTGAAAAATGGTGGCTCTTTATTGCCACTTGGTAGCGATAGAGAACATGGTAGTCATAAAGGTTTTGGATTAAGTGCCACCGTAGATATTTTATCGGCAGTATTATCGGGTGCCAATTTTGGACCATGGGTTCCTCCTTTCGTAGCATTCCTAGACCCTGATCCCAACCCTGTTGGCGAAGGCATCGGACATTTTTTCGGAGCAATGCGTGTAGACGCCTTCAGAGAAAAAGACGAATACTTTAATTCAATAGATACTTGGATTGAGCGTTTCAAAAATGCTGAACGCATTGATGAAAACCAATCAGTAATAATACCTGGAGAGCCAGAGGTAGAATGTTACAATGATAGAATTCTAAATGGTATTCTAGTAAATGAATTGGTCGTGGAAGACTTGAAACTTCTTAGTGATAAATTTAATTTAAAATTCTAAATCCTAACCTCTAAATAATAAACTCTAAATCCTAGACTTAATACCATTGCTATCAGGATCGATATTAGAATTTATTTTTTTAGAATTTAGAATTTCTTAATGGATTCCTCTGAAAAGTCTACTCCATCTAATTTTATTGAAGAAATTAGCATTCGTATCCCACGACATCCAAATAAACAATGCTTTTCCAACGATTCTATTTTCAGGCACAAATCCCCAGAATCTTGAATCTAAAGAGTTATGTCTATTATCTCCCATCATAAAATAGTAATTCATTTGGAAGGTATATGAATCTGATTTTTGGCCATTGATATAAATACCATCGTCTTTTACTTCCAATTTATTTCCTTCGTACACTTCTATTGCTCTACGATACATTTCGATGTTCGCCATATTCAAGTTCATTTTCATTCCTTTTGCTGGAATTACTAATGGACCGAAATTATCTTCGTTCCATCCTAATTTTGCATCATGAGGAAAAACATAATCTACATATTGACCGCGAGGGCGAATAGCTTCTTGTACATTTTTAACATTAGAAAATTTCGACAATTTATCTTTTTGATCTTTTGTTAGAGTGAACATATAATTCCCTTCCTCGGCATACTGTCCGTATTCTGTAATGTTCATAGACTCTAATGTTTTACTATTAAATGCATTACCATCTGTACGAACCATATACGAACCTTGCGATTCTTTTGGCATTTCCTCTCCTACACCATTAATAAACACACGTGCATCGCGAACTTCTAACGTATCACCTGAAATACCAACGCATCTTTTTATATAATTTTCTTGTTTATCTATCGGTCGGAAATCTTCCATTGGGTAGTTAAATACTACCACATCATTTCTTTCTACTTCGCCTAAACCTGGCAAGCGATAATATGGTAGTTGAATCCAATCTAAATAAGATTTTGTTCCAACAATAGGTAAAGTATGGTGTGCAAATGGAAACGACAATGGTGTTACAGGAGTTCTTGCTCCGTAGTTTACTTTACTTACAAATAAAAAGTCGCCTACTAATAATGAGCGCTCCATAGATGGAGTAGGTATCGTAAATGCTTCTATAAATAGTCCGCGAATAATAGTTGCCGCAATTACAGCAAACACTAAGGCGTCTACCCACTCTCTTGTTGGTGATTTTTTCTTTTTAGGAGCAGTACTTTTTTTCCAAAATTTCCAGTTCATTTTATTTTTATTTTTTGAACGATAAAAGATCGTCCATTGTAAATATTCCTTTTTTACCGATTACCCACTCTGCTGCACTTACAGCACCTTTAGCAAACCCTTTTCGGTTATGTGCAATATGCGAAATTTCTATGGTATCCACATCCGAATCGTAGAACACAGTATGTGTACCTGGTACCTCATCCTTGCGAATCGAACGTATGATTAACTCAGAGGCCTCTTTTTTAGTATCACGGATATTCTCCGCATCTGTAACAATTTTGTTCTCCCAAGAATTTTTTGCTGGATAGTTTGCCATTATCTTTTCTGCTGTGGTTATAGCAGTTCCACTTGGTGCATCTAATTTATGAGTATGATGAATTTCATCCATACTTAAATTGAAATCAAAATCTTTCATAAGTTCAGCAGCCATTTCATTTATTTTGAAAAATAAATTCACACCGATGCTGAAGTTTGTAGCATAAAATAAGGTAGCATTATAATCATTTACAATAGCCCTAACTTTTTCGAATTCGCTATACCATGCGGTAGTTCCAACAATTATTGGCACCCCTGCTACTGCACATAAGGTTATATTTTGAACAACCGTTTGTGGTGTAGAAAATTCAATAGCAACATCTGCTTTTTTTAAATTCTCTATGGTAAGCTCTTGCAAATTCTCTGCATTAATTTTCAATACAATTTGATGACCTTTTTCGATTGCAATTTTTTCAATCTCATGGCCCATCTTTCCATAACCAATTAATGCGATGTTCATCTTATTTAAATTTTAATTGAATACTCAATCCAGCTGTGCTTGTCCATGCTCCAGTATGGTAATTAGTAATTGTAGGAATAACATATGGTTTTACTTGCATGGATAAATCGTCGCTCACATCAAAATTAAAAAACTGACCATAAACATAGGCATCAACAATGTTTGCTGTATAAAGCAATACAAGCCCGATAGCCGAAAAATCTCTGTTCCTGCGATAATAATCTTTTAGCACAATTAAATTTTCGACAGAGTATAAACCGTTGTATTCGCTATTAGTAGCCGAAGAAGTATCGGAGTCTAATTTATATGCTGCTAAATATTTTTGATAGTTTTTATTGTTCCACGACATTGAATAAATCAATGCTCCGGCTCCAGCATAAATGATAGGCACTTTCCAATATTGTTTATTATATACCTGACCAGCTCCTGGCAACATCGCTG
>CALRIM020000214.1:0-4386 GCA_943360385.1 Rhizobium sp. Q54
GAACTTTCCTTATTAATAAAGCGAGAAGGAGTAGAAAAGCCATTTAAGATTGTTATAAAAAGAGAAGAAATTCAGATAGACAATGTACCGTATTATGGGATGGTAGACGAAACTACTGGTATTATTCAATTAAAAGGCTTCACTCAAAATGCTGGGAAGGAAGTAAAAAAAGCTCTTCAGGAATTAAAGAAGAACCCAAAATTAGCATCGGTGATACTAGACTTACGTGGAAATCCTGGGGGATTATTACATGAGGCCGTAGACATTGCTAACATATTTGTAAATAAAGGCGAACTAGCGGTAGATACAAGAGGAAAAAATCGCGATGCTAATAAACAGTATCTAACTATAAATGATCCTATAGATGCTAATATACCTTTAGCAATATTAACCAACAGTAGTTCAGCTTCTGCTTCTGAAATTGTTTCGGGAGTTGTGCAAGATTTAGATCGTGGTGTAATAGTTGGTCAACGTACCTTCGGAAAAGGATTGGTACAAACTACTCGCCCACTTACTTACAATGCTCAATTAAAAATTACCACTGCAAAATATTACATACCAAGTGGCAGATGCATACAAGCACTTGATTATTCTAATAGAAATGAGGATGGTTCCGTTGGTAAAGTTCCAGATTCTTTAATCAAAGAATTTAAAACAAAATCAGGACGAAAGGTATATGATGGTGGTGGAGTAGCTCCAGACTTTAAAACAGAGCTTCAATCAAATTCAGTAATTACTCAAGCTTTGCTAAATAAAAACATCATTTTTGATTTTGTAAATCTGTATGTTTCTAAGCATCCAAAAAACTTTACTCCTGGATCCTTTAACTTAAGTAATGAGGACTATAACGACTTTATTTCATATGTAAAATCTAAAGATTTTGAGTATCAAACAAAATCGGAAAAAATACTAGATGATTATAGAGAGGCTGCTGTAAAAGAAAAGTATTATGATGCAGTTAAAGCAGATTTAGACCAATTGAAATCTAAATTAATGCATGATAAAGGTGCCGATTTATTAAAATTTCAATCTGAAATAAAGGAAATATTAGAAGAAGAAATTGCAGCAAGGTATTTCTACCAAAAAGGTAGAATTCAACAATCATTAAAAAATGATGTTGATGTAAAAAAAGCGATTGAAGTTTTAAACGACAAACAACTATACACTCTTACATTAAAAAGTAAAGACCTAAATAAAAACTAGGTGATAGCAACAATTTATGATGGAATCTATTTTTAGCATTACTACACTTATTTTACTAGGCGGATTAGGTGGATTATTAGCAGGGTTATTGGGAATTGGTGGTGGTATTATTTATGTATTAATCTTCGATTATTTCTTACATAAAATGGGTGTGCCGAAAGAACTTATCGTTCCATCGATCATCGCAAACTCAATGTTTGCAATACTCTTTGCGGGAATTAGTGGAAGTTATAAGCAATGGAAAAACAAGAATTTCTTTCCAAATGAAATGATTATTACAGGTTTAGCAGCTTCTATAAGTTCCATTGCGTTCGCAATAATTATAAGTCAAGGTCATTGGTACACCAAAGAGAAGTTTACAGCAGTATTTATTGTTTTACTGGTATTAATTGCAGTTCGATTATTCACTCAAAGAAAAAAAATAGAATCTCCGAGTCATTCTAAACCATCTATTTACGCGTTAAGTATAACGGGGTTTATTTCTGGAACAATAGCTGCTTTTTCTGGTATTGGTGGTGGAGTAATTATTGTTCCAATTTTAACAGATATTATAAAAATGCCAATAAAAAAAGCTACTTCTATTTCTTTAGGAGTAATTAGTATTATGGCATTATTTACATCCATTTACAATGGCGTTTCGAGTGCTGCAAATTCTACAGGAGGCTCGTTATTGGTATTTTCATTAGCAATTCCTGTGGCAATCGGAAGTTTAATTGCCTCTCCTATTGGGGTAAGTATTTCGAGTAAATTAAAGCCAGCACAAATAAGAGTAATCCTAATTGTATTTTTATTGGTTGTTATCTCCAAAATGTTATTGAATTTATAAATGTCGCTCCTACTTTTAATAGAAACTTCAAGTATTAATTGCTCTGTTGCAATTTGCGACGAATCTAACATTTTAGCAATCGAGGAAAGACAAGAGGTTAATATACATGCGAGTGCAATTACATTATTTATATCCGAAGTTTTAAAAAAAGCAAATAAAACTCTTCAAGATATAGATGCTATCGCTGTTGGAAAAGGTCCAGGATCCTACACAGGCTTAAGAATTGGAGTATCTACTGCAAAAGGTTTATGTTATGCCTTAGACAAGCCCTTAATTGCTTGTAATAGTTTAAGAACAATTTTCGAGCAAGCAAAAAATATACATTCCGATAATTCTATTCTTTACTGCCCACTAATTGATGCTAGGAGAATGGAAGCTTATACATGCATGTTTAATTTTGAAGGAACTGCAATCAATAAAATAAAAGCACTTATTATTGAAGAGCATACTTTTTCCGAAGATCTTTCCAATCATAAAATTTTATTTTTTGGAGATGGTGCTGAAAAAACTAAAAAAATAAATGCAGGTAATAAGAATGCAATGTATATCGATGGGTTATTCCCTTCTGCTAGATATATGCATGTAGAGGCTATAGATAGCTTTCATCATAAAAGATTTGAAGACCTTGTTTATTTTGAACCTTACTATCTAAAGGAATTCTTTTTCAACAAATAGCTGATTATTTATTTCAAAAAAAAATCCCCTCGTTATAGAGTTAAACTCTAAGTCGAGAGGATTTTTAGTATTAGTCCCTGCTGTTACTCAAGAATTGTAAATTCTACTCTTCTGTTTTTAGCTCTACCAGCTGGAGTTTTATTGTCAGCTATAGGTTTGCTAGGTCCGTAACCTTTTGCAGTTATACGAGCCGCATCTATACCGTTTGAAGTAAAGTATTTCTTCACAGCATCTGCTCTGCTTTGTGATAACTTAAAGTTGGTTACCGATTTTCCAGCATTATCAGTATGACCTTCAATTAATAATTTAAATGATGGTTTTTTCACTAATAACTCATTTAATAATTTTAATGATTCGAAAGAAGAAGCTGAAATAACTGATTTTCCAGATTCAAAGTTCAAGTTGCTAAATACTTTATTAATAACTTCTTGTTCTTCAACTGTTAACTCTACTTTTTGTGGAATTAATGGACAACCATTGTTTTCTATTGCACCAGCAACATTCGGACATTTATCATCTTTATCGAAAATATTATCTCCGTCTGTATCTGCCCAAGGACAACCTTTATTTTCAAGAGGTCCTGGTGAATTAATACATGAGTCAACATTATCAAATATTCCATCACCATCTGTATCTGGGCAACCTGCATTTACTTTTAGACCTGCTGCATTCGGGCAAGAATCGTCTTTATCAGGAATGCTATCATTGTCAGCATCTGGCCATGGGCAACCTTTGTTTTCAACTGGACCAACAGTAGTTGGACAAGCATCATCTTTATCAAATACACCGTCTTTATCAACATCTGGCCATGGGCAACCTTTGTTTTCTGATGGACCAGCAACATACGGGCAATCGTCAATAATATCTACTATTCCATCACCATCAGAATCTGCTGGCAACGCTGCTTGTGATACCGCATTCTTACGTGGACAACGTCCGAAACCCCAATTTAAACCAAAGTTAAAATCAGCACCATAACTTGTAGATGGCTTTTTTGTATGATCTGATAATTGTTGCGAAGCTTGATAGGTATTAAGAATTTTTTCTGAACCAAAATATAAATCTAATCCAGAACCTTTTGCTCTATATAAAAACTGTGCACCAACTGATTTATATCCAGCAGTGTTATATGTTCCTAATACTATAAAGTTAAATCTTTTAATAACTCTAAGATTGTTAATTAACACCAAGTCCATGTTACTTACTTCCATTGTTTTAGAAGCAATAACAGTTGTATGGAACCAATTTGCCCAACGATACTGACCCGAAAGTTCTACTCTTCCTAAAAGTTTAGATCTGTAACTACCTACCGTACTATCTACATCGAAATTCGTTAGGTCTTTCATTATAGAATCCGTGAATTCTTTGTTCTCTAATGCAGGTACCCCTACATATTGCACATCTTTACTGATTTTATATGTTTTTGAATTCTCGTTCCAATCAATATATCCAAAATCTAATAATCCAAAACTCAATGTAGCTTTACGAGTTAAATCATATTGCAACCCTCCAGAAAGAGAAAGACCTGAATTTTTAAACATGTCTTTCACCATTGCATCTGCATCAATACTTGGCTTGATTTGAAATTTACCAGCTGTGTCTTTAACGAAAATACTTACTGGAGATTTTACAATACCGTTTACACGAATATTAATAGTGTCGCCATTTGCAGATGTTGTAAA
>CALRIM020000215.1:0-4277 GCA_943360385.1 Rhizobium sp. Q54
ATTGATGATTTCATTTATGAAGGATGTTTATCCATTAATAAAGGAAAGTAAATCTGCAATCCTAAAAAATATGTTACCCAACTCTGTTGATAGACATTTTCAATATACACTACAAATGGAGAAGTGGTAAACAAATAAAAAATTTAGCAAAAATGATATTTATAATAATTATTACAACAGCAATTTGCTTCATTACTTTTTATAAAGCAATTAATTTTTTCGAAAAAATTTAACCTATGACAATCCTACTTATTATATCAATAGTAGTATTTGGCTATATGTGCTATGTACTACTTAAACCAGAAAAATTTTAAAAATGAACACGGAACTATTTGGAGTTATTCTAATGTATGCAATTGTAATACTACTTGCGATACCTTTAGGAAAATATATTGGGAAAATATTTAACTACGATAACACATGGTTAGATAGGCTTTTCAGCCCCCTAGATAAATTAATATTTAAATTAAGTGGTGTTGATTCTACCAAAGAAATGAATTGGAAGCAACATTTAAAAACATTGCTAAACATTAATTTAATTTGGTTTGTTATTTCAATGCTAGTTCTTACAAACATGTCATGGTTACCTCTAAATCCAGATGGTAATGTATCCATGAGTATAGATTTAGCATTTAACACCTCAGTAAGTTTTATAACAAATACAAATTTACAACACTATTCTGGGGAATCAGGAATTTCCTACTTAGGTCAATTAATACTAATGTTATGGCAATTTGTAAGTGCAGGAACTGGTATTGCAATTGCGGCCGTTCTTTTTGTTTCAATGAAAGAAAAAACATCAACAACCTTAGGAAATTTTTATTCCCTTTTTGTTAGAAGTTGCACTAGAATACTACTTCCTATATCCATAGTAGTAGCCATTTTACTACTATTTAGTGGAATGCCAATGACATTTGAAGGAAAGGATCAAATGGTTTCTTTACAAGGTGATACTACTCAGGTTAGTCGTGGTCCTGTTGCTAGTTTTGTTGCTATAAAACACCTAGGGACAAATGGCGGTGGTTTTTTTGGAACAAACTCAGCTCACCCTTTTGAAAACCCAAATTATATTACAAACATAATTGAGATTGTTACTCAAATGTTAATTCCAATTGCATTAATATTTGCTCTTGGGTATGTAATAAAAAGACCAAAGTTTTCATGGATGATTTTCGGGGTAATGACTGTTGGATTTATACTATTAACGGTTCCAACAATTTATTCTGAAATGAATGGGAATACGAACATAAGTAAAATGGGCATTCAACAACCCTATGGAAACATGGAAGGGAAAGAGGTGCGATTTGGATCTGGAGCATCTGCCTATTGGAGTATCGCTACTACTGTAATTTCAACTGGAAGTGTAAACAGTATGCATGATAGTTTTACACCAATTAGTGGCATGAATCAAATGTTGGGAATGATGATAAATTCATTTTATGGAGGATGTGGTGTAGGGATGCTAAACTTTTATATTTTTATTATTCTAGCGGTTTTCATTAGTGGCTTAATGGTAGGCCGAACACCTGAATTTCTTGGTAAAAAGGTAGAGTCCAAAGAAATGAAAATTGCAATGATAATTGCATTATTACATCCATTTCTAATCCTAATGGGAACTGCCATTGCAGCATCCCTTCCAAATTTAACTTCTAGTACTATTAGTAATTCTGGATTTCATGGTTTTAGTCAAATGCTTTATGAATTTACTTCTTCTAGTGCAAACAATGGTAGTGGATTCGAAGGACTAGGTGATAATACTTTCTTTTGGAATTTGAGTTGTGGCATTATTATGCTATTGGCAAGATTCCTTCCAATTATAGGACCAATTGCTATTGCAGGGATTTTAGCAAACAAAAAATACACTCCAGAAAGTAATGGGACATTAAAAGTTGATACCGCAACTTTTGGAATAATGGTTTTTGCTGTAATTGCTTTAGTAGCCGCATTGGCATTTTTTCCTTCACTAACATTAGGCCCTATTGCTGAATATTTTTCAATAATTAATTAATTAATCAGAAAATGTCAAAGTCGAAAATATCATTATTTCAAAAAGATTTAATTAAAGAATCTTTGAGACATTCATTTATTAAACTTAATCCAAAATTATTGTTTCATAATCCTGTAATGTTTACAGTGGAGATTGGTACAATTGTTATGTTTTTTGTATGTATTTGGATAGTAACCGGAGAAAAAACTCAAGGTAGTTTACTTTATAATTCCACAATTTTCATCGTTTTATTTCTTACATTATTATTTGCAAATTTCGCGGAAGCTATTGCTGAAGCAAGAGGAAAAGCTCAGGCAGATAGTTTAAGAAAAACGAGAGAAGAAACACAAGCTGTATTAGAAAGTGGGGAAATTATATCATCATCAAAATTAGTAAAAGGCGATGTATTTATTTGTGAGGCTGGGGAAATTATTGCAACTGATGGTGAAATTATTGAAGGGCTTGCTACTATAGATGAAAGTGCAATAACTGGTGAGAGTGCTCCAGTTATTAGAGAAGCTGGTGGCGATAAAAGCTCCGTAACTGGTGGCACTAAAGTATTATCAGATAAAATTAAAGTTTTGGTAACAACAGAATCTGGTGAAAGTTTTTTAGATAAAATGATTGCTTTAGTTGAGGGTGCTAGCAGGCAAAAAACACCTAATGAAATTGCATTAACTATTTTACTGGCGGGTTTTACATTAGTTTTTATTATTGTTACTATAACTTTAAAACCATTTGCAGATTATGCAAATACTCCAATTACTATTTCTGCATTTATTTCTCTTTTTGTATGTCTTATACCAACTACAATTGGTGGGCTTCTTTCTGCTATTGGAATAGCTGGTATGGATAGAGCTCTAAGAGCAAATGTTATTACTAAAAGTGGAAAGGCTGTAGAAACTGCAGGAGACATTGATGTGCTTTTACTAGACAAAACTGGAACCATAACAATTGGTAATAGAAAAGCGACTAAATTCTATCCAGTAAATGGTATTGACGAAAAACACTTTATAAATTGTGTGGTGCTGAGCTCCATTAGCGATCAAACACCAGAAGGCAAATCAATAATAGAATTAGCAGGCATTAATACTTCAAAAATAAATATTGAAAACGCTCGCTTTATAAAATTTACAGCTGAAACAAGGAGCTCTGGAATTGATATTGACAACATCAAAATTCGTAAAGGAGCATTTGATGCTATAAGAAATATATCAGAAAAAGCTGGGCACACAATTCCGACAGAAACAGTTGAACAAGTAAGAATAATTTCGAGTAATGGTGGTACTCCATTAGTAGTTTCTGAAAACGAAAAAATAATTGGAGTAATAGAATTACAGGATATTATAAAACCTGGAATAAGCGAAAGATTTGAGCGCTTACGCAAAATGGGTATTAAAACAGTAATGGTTACAGGAGATAATCCTCTTACCGCAAAATTTATTGCAGAAAAAGCTGGCGTTGATGACTTCATTGCAGAAGCAAAACCTGAGGATAAAATGAACTACATCAAAAAAGAGCAAGCAGAAGGAAGACTTGTAGCAATGATGGGTGATGGCACAAACGATGCTCCTGCATTGGCACAAGCAGATGTTGGAGTTGCGATGAATAGTGGTACACAAGCGGCTAAAGAAGCTGGTAATATGGTTGATTTAGATAACGACCCGACCAAACTAATTGAAATAGTAGAAATTGGGAAACAACTTTTAATGACTAGAGGAACATTAACAACTTTTAGCATAGCAAACGATGTAGCAAAATACTTTGCAATTATTCCCGCTTTATTTATTCTAGCTATACCCTCTTTAAGCAGTTTAAATGTAATGAGATTACATAGTCCAGAAAGTGCTATTCTTTCTGCTGTAATATTTAACGCAATTATTATCCCATTACTTATTCCATTAGCATTAAAAGGAGTTGCTTATAAACCAATTGGAGCTAGTGCCCTACTCAGAAGGAATCTATTCATTTTTGGATTCGGGGGAGTATTAGTACCATTCATAGGAATAAAAATAATTGATCTAATGATATCAATAATAATGTAAAAATTAAAAAAATGAAATCAACCTTTCTACAATCGATAAGATTAACATTAATATGTGCTGTACTATTTATGGGTATTTATTCGCTCGTAATTTATGGTATTGCACAAATTACACCTAACCAAGGAAATGGTGAAACCATTATGCATAATGACAAAAAATATTACCTAAACATAGGTCAATCTTTCAATAATGATAAGTACTTTTGGTCTAGACCTTCTGCAGTAAATTACAATTCAGCTGGCTCT
>CALRIM020000216.1:0-4221 GCA_943360385.1 Rhizobium sp. Q54
AACTTATTATACGCAATAGCCTTCATCCTCATTGTAATGTGGATTGTTGGTATGACTAGATATGACGCAGGTGGTCTTATCCATATATTATTAGTACTCGCCATTGTCGCTGTTTTATTTAGAGTGATAAGCGGGAAGAAAATATAAGAAACTGAAAATGGAAAATAGAAAAAAGAATATAGTGAGTAAGCTACTTTTAATTGCACTTACCACTACTTTATATTACTCGTGTACAAAGGATAATTATGTAGAAACGGTAGGGGTTTGCCCTGAGGTGATTTCAACTAGTCCTAATAATTTAGCAACTCTTGTACCCTTAGATAAAACTATTGAAATCACTTTCAATGAAAAAATGAACCCTTCATCGTTTACAAATTATTCATTTGTTTTAGAAGCAGTAATTGGTGGAGTAGTAACAGAGTTACAAGGAGTGTTAAGTTATGATGATGCAAATAATAAATTATCATTCAATCCAACAGATTTATTGTTGGATAATACTACCTACACAGGTAGAGTAAAGCCAATAGTAAAAGATTTGAATGGAAATTTATTACAGCATGAATACATTTGGTCGTTTAGTACAAGTGCAACTATTAGTCCAGCGGTAGTTTACACAGATCCATTAAATTTAGATTCGAATGTAGCCTACGACCAAGTTATTACGGCTACTTTTAATATGCCGATGGATGGTAGTACTATTACAGATTCATCTTTCAAAGTATTCAAAGGACTTACACCAGTAACTGGGCAAGTATCTTATTCTGGATTAATTGCAGGATTTATCCCAAACAATATTTTAGATCCCTACACTACCTATACATGTACTATTACAACCCTTGCGAAAAATTCTACAGGAGCAGCAGTTTTAATAGATTACACATGGACATTTAAAACAGCACCTATAATTATTCCTGAGGTATTATTTACTGACCCTACTCCAGGAGAAACGGGTGTGGTAATTAATAAAAATATCCAAGTGACTTTCTCTCAAAATATGGATCCCTCTACTTTCACTAATTCAAGTTTTACTTTAAAAGATGGAGCGAATGTAATTAATGGAGTAATAAGTGTGGTAAACTCAAAGTTCATATTTAATCCAGACAATAATTTAACTGCTGGAACATTGTATGATGCTGAATTTACAACATTTATAAAGAGTACAGCAGGAACACCTTTAGCAACAAACTATCCTTGGCAATTTACTACTGGAGTAAATTTAGCACCGGAAATAACAAGTACTACTCCATTAAATGGAGCGAACAATGTTCCCTTTAATCAAACAATAAGTGCAACCTTCGATCAAGCAATGGACCCATTAACATTAACTAATGCAACATTTACTGTAAATGATGGGAATGCTAATATTGTGGGTACCGTAAGTTACATAGGTAATGTAGTTACTCTATTTCCTTCTAATGATTTACTGGCAAGCACTACCTATACTGCAACCATTACAACTGGAGCAAAAAGTTTAGGAAATGTTTCATTGGTAAATAATTACGAATGGACATTTACAACTGCACCTGTTGGTGTAAACTTAAACAGTGTAGCACGATTTGGAATTATTTCGGGAGTAGGTATAAGTAATGATGCGGGTTTCAGTGTTATTAATAATTTAGATGTAGGAATATATCCAGGCGTTCGTTCTTCTATTACAGGATTTCCACCAGCAATTATTGTGAATGGAAAAATGTATGCAGCAGATGATCCGTTTCCAGCTGGGATAGCAGCTATGTTAATTCAAGCAAAACAAGATTTGGTAGATGCATACTTATTTGCAGAAGCCGCTACTATGCCAGCACCACAAAGTGTTGCGGGCGATCAGGGAGGTAAAACATTAGCTCCAGGAATTTATAAATCTACCTCAACCTTATTGGTTCAATCTGGAGATTTAACGTTAGATGCACAAGGCGATCCAAATGCTGTTTGGATCTTTCAAATATCGTCTGACTTTACCACTGTTGGTGGTGCTGGAGGAAATATTATTTTATCTGGAGGAGCACAAGCTAAAAATGTATTCTGGCAAACTGGACGATCGGCCACAATTGGCGATGGAACTAATTTCAAGGGAAATATTTTAGCCCTTACTTCTATAACCATGAATACAGGTGCTGTAGCAGTAGGAAGAATGTTGGCTCAAAATGGATCTGTAGTTATGACCAGTACTAATACTATCACAAAACCATAATATTATGAAAAAATTAACAATACTTTTTGTGGTAGTACTTCTCGGAATACAGACCCAAGCACAAGAAATAAAATACACAAAACCATCGTGGTGGTTTGGAGTAGCCGGTGCTGCCAACATCAACTTTTACAATGGTTCTACCCAACATCTAAATTCTACCTTAGTGCTGCCGAGAGCTGTGCACCAAGGTATGGGTGTTGGGTTATACTTATCTCCAACGGTAGAATATCATGATCCTCTTTCTAATTGGGGTTTTATGTTTCAAGCTGGGTATGATAGTAGAAAAGGAGCTTTTAATACAGTAACAAGCCCTTGTAATTGTCCAGAAGATTTAACAGCTAAAATTAGCTACCTAACTTTCGAACCAAGTATTAGATACTCTATCATGGGATCTGATTTTTATGCATTTGGTGGTACAATTTTAGGTATTAATTTAAGCAAGGCATTCGAATACCAAATTGGTACAAATCCATCTATACCAGATCAAGTAAAAAGTGATTTAGTAAAGGCCGATTTCGATAATATGAATAGCTTAGTAATGTCGGCCAACATCGGTATGGGGTATGATATCGCACTTAATTCAAACGAAAGTAAAACACAATATGTAATCTCACCCTTTTTAACATACATCCCCTATTTAGGGCAATCTCCACGAAGTATAGAAACTTGGAATATGAACACTGTTAGGGTTGGTGCTATTTTAAAATTTGGTAGAGGAGCGGCAATAAATGAAAACGAAGTGGGTGCTGGTGCAATTACACCAAGCGATATACAATTCAGCATTTACGCTCCTAAAAATGTACCCAGTGAACGAAGAATGAGAGAAACTTTTCCACTAAGAAATTATATTTTCTTTGATGCTAGTTCAGCAAATATTCCAGATAGATACATAACTATTAAAAAATCGGAAGTAGTTAATTTCAAAGAAGATCAATTAGAAGTTACTAGTCCGAAAAAACTATCAGGAAGGTCGGATCGAGAAATGATTGTTTACTATAACATTTTGAATATTCTAGGTGATAGAATGCAGAAAAATCCGAATAGCAATATTGTTTTAGTAGGTTCATCTGAAAACGGGCCAGCTGATGGGAAGATGATGGCAGAAAATGTGAAATTTTATTTAACCGACACATGGAGTATTGCTGGAAGTAGAATAAAAACAGAAGGAAACGACAAGCCAAAACTTCCATCAGAAAAATTAGGAGGCACAAAAGATTTAGTTTTATTGAGTGAAGGAAACAGAAGAGTAAGCATAGAAAGTGCAAATCCAGAGATGCTAATGGAATTCCAAAGCGGACCTAATGCACCCTTAAAACCTGTTGAAATATTAACCACTCAAAGCAATCCTCCAGAAAGCTATGTAACATTTACAGTTCCAACTGCTGAAGAAAACTTAAAATCGTGGTCGCTAGAATTAACTGACGAAAAATACATTACAAAAAAATATGGACCTTATACTTCCGACAAAATAGCCATCCCAGGGAAAACTATTTTGGGAGATAAAACCGAAGGAAAATATAAAGTAAAAATGACTGCCGTTACCAAAGAAGGTAAATACATTATTAGAGAAAATTCTATAAAAATTACCTTATGGACACCTCCGCAAAATGAAATGGGAATACGCTATAGTGTATTATTCGAGTATGATGAATCTAAAGCAAATTCTATTTACGACAAATACTTAACAGATGTAGTTGGACCGAAAATCCCGATGAATGCAAAAGTAATTATACAAGGCTACACAGATATAGTAGGCGATGCAGCTAACAACAAAAAGCTTGCAATGGCAAGAGCATCTGAAGTAAAAAAGATACTATCAGATTACCTAACAAAAGCAAATAGAACTGATGTGCGATTTGAGGTTTATGGATTTGGAGAAGACGAAAGCTTATCTCCATTTGCAAACGAGTATCCAGAGGAGAGGTTTTATAACAGGACAGTACTGATTGATATAATCCCTAAGAAATAGTAGTGAGTAGTGGGTATTGAGTAGTGGGTATGTTAAAAGTTAATTCACTTTTACTCAATACTCA
>CALRIM020000217.1:0-4185 GCA_943360385.1 Rhizobium sp. Q54
AAACAATTTTACTCGATTTCGAACCCGAATGTGGGGGATTAGCTTCGCTGTTCCCCTTTTGGTGGAGGCTTCAAAGCCAAATGCCGTCCCATTATCAGGAGCCATTATTTCAAGTATGGTAAAAGTGGGATTGCCTTCACTTCGTTCAGGCGAATCTCGCAAAATTGTAAACAATTTTACTCGATTTCGAACCCGAATTTGAATAGAGTCCAAAACCCTCACATTCGTCATAAAATGAAAAAAGCGATACAATCTGTATCGCTTTTTCATTTTCAGCGGAGAGTGGGGGATTCGAACCCGCGGACCTGTAACAGTCAACAGTTTTCAAGACTGCCGCAATCGACCACTCTGCCAACTCTCCGCCGCAAAAGTACAAAAACAGACCTTTTCTACAAATAATTTTTTACTTTATTTTTAAGGCCTAGAAAATCAGTTCATTAAAATTTGCTCAAACAAGGTATTGGCTACTTTTAACCAGTTTTTGGTATATATCCTATGCGCTGCTAGTACTATTAAAGTGATTTGTTTTGCTTTGCCTCAAAATGAAATAGTGATAAAAATGAAGGAATATAAGCTTATTCGAACTAAACAATGTGCTTCTTACTTCAGTATGATTAAATTTGTTTTTATATTATTATTGTAATAACTTTGTAATTACAACAACAATCAATGGAAATACCAATTATTGCCATTGGGAACTCGAAAGGTATTCGAATTCCTAAATTATTTCTAGAAAAATACAAGATGAAAGATGTGGTAGATATATCGTTTGAGGAGGATAAAATTGTATTAAAGGCCATAAAAACTCCAAGAGATGGCTGGGAAAAATCATTTAAAAAAATGAATGAGATGGGTGAAGACAAGTTATTAATTGATGATTTTTTTGAAGACGAAAACTTGGAAGAATGGTAGTAGAACAATATGAAATTGTATTAGTAAATCTTGCTCCAACAATAGGTTCTGAAATAAAAAAAACTAGACCCTGTGTTATCATTTCACCAAATGAAATGAATTTGCATTTGGACATAATTATTATTGCCCCAATGACGAGCACCTCTAAAAAATACCCTACTAGAATTTCAACATCACTAAATAATAAGAAAGGTTGGATTGTAATTGATCAGATAAGAGCTATAGATAAGAAACGAGTGGTAAAGGTATTAGGTAGTCTAAAAGATTCTGAAATTCGTAAGGTAAAAGATGTAATTAAAGAAACATTTGTTGACTAAACCAATCTATTTTTGCTTTAGCTATAAAACCCTTCTTAAATAATTCACCTGCCCCAAATGGTAACTTAAGTGTACCATTAAATGGTGTAAGAAATAGTTGGTTTTAAATACTTGGTTGTTTAATTGCAATGGAAAATCCGCATGTAATTGTTCCTCGGTTAAGCTAGGAAGCACTTGTTTGATAATATCAATGGTGTTTTTAATATTAGTAATTAGAACCTCTCTAGAAATATTTTTGTTTGAAAATTCTGCTTCTCTATCTCGTACATATCCAGTGTTTCCTAATGTTCCACCAATAAAATGTTGTAGATTCCCAACAAGGTGTAGTGTTAAGTTTCCAGAAGAATTAGATACTCCAGGAAGTACTTTCCAAACGTCTTCTTCATTTTTAAATAAAGTTAATTCATTTATTAAGGCGTTTAAATCGCGTTCAAATAATTTTACTAAAATATCCATAATGCTAAAAAAATAAATAGTGAGATTTAAGAAAAAAGAGCTTTCAATTCTGTCGCCTCATCGGGCTTCATTTTACCTGCTAATACTAAGCGTAACTGACGTCTGCGAAGTGCACCCTCAAATTGAGCCTGTTCTGATTCTGAAGTTGGTTTAACCACAGGAACTGGAATTGGTCTACCTGTTTGATCCACAGCCACAAAGGTGTAATAAGCCTCGTTACTCTTGTATTTTGTTGCAGATGGTATGTTTTCTGCCCAAACATCTAATCGAATTTCCATCGAAGAATTAAAAGAACGAGTAATGTTAGCTTTAATAGTTACCACATCACCCAATTTAATTGGCTCTTTAAAAGATACATTATCTACTGATGCTGTAACTACGATTCTATTGCAATGCTTTTGTGCAGTTATGGCAGCGGCAATATCCATAAGGTGTAATAATCTTCCACCCATTAAATTATGTAGTGTATTGGTATCATTAGGCAATACCAATTCGGTCATTATCGTTTCCGATTCTATAGGAGATTTTGTTTTCATCGCTGCAAATATAACATCTATGATAAACATAAGTTGATTCTCTGCTATAATTCTTATATTGTAGCATCAATTTTATACATGAAAAAAGTATCCACATTATTATTTATTCTCATTTTCTGTGTATTGCATTTAAAGGCACAAAAAGTAGGACTTGTATTAAGTGGCGGAGCTGCCAAGGGGCTTGCACATATTGGAGTATTGAAGGCATTAGAGGAAAATAATATCCCAATAGATTATGTTACAGGCACATCGATGGGTGGATTAGTGGGTGGTTTCTATGCTGCTGGGTATTCTCCTTCTGAAATGGAATATATTGCTACTAGTAAGGATTTTCAGGAATGGGTAAGTGGTAATTTTGAGGCAGAATATACCTATTACTATCAACGTAAGGCAACCTCTGCAGCTATTGTGGCTTTAGGTCTTGGCCTTGATTCCGTTTTTCAAGCTAAATTAAGGTCAAATATTATAAATGATATCCCGTTAAACTTTGCCCTGTTAGAGCTTACAGCCCAAGCTACTATAAATTCTAACTGGAATTTTGATAGCTTAATGGTTCCATATCGTTGTATGATTGCAGATGTTTTTTCTCAACAACAAATTTCTGTTAGAAATGGTAGTCTGGGGGAAGCTATGCGTGCAACCATGACAGTTCCCTATGTATATCGTCCTATTAAAATAAATGGTAGATATGTATTTGATGGTGGTTTATACAACAATTTCCCTGTAGATGTTATGGAGAAAGAATTTAAACCAGATATTATTATTGGGGTAAATGTTTCTTCTAAAACGTTTAACGAATATCCTTTTAAAACGGATGAAGAAGCAGTAAGTAAATTATTTAATTATCTATTATTATCTAAATCCGATAGCTCCTTAATAAATAAAAAAGGTATTTATATTCAACCAGATGTGAGTGAATACAGTGTAGTAGATTTTAAAAAACCAGAAGATTTAATTCGCATTGGTTATGAAGCTGCAATGGCCAAGATGCCCGAGATAAAAGAGAAAATTAAAAGAGAACAAAGTAGGGAAGATAAAAAATTAATGAGATTGAGTTTTAACGACAGAAAATCTCCAATAATTTTTAATGCGTTGAGATTTACGGGTGTAAATAATCGTCAGAAAGTATATATCCGGAATGTAATTAAGCAAGATTATAATAAAGTAAGTTTGTATAATGCCAAACGTGGTTATTACTTACTTGTTTCAGACCAAAATTTCCGAACAGTTTTTCCTCGTATAATACCCACCAGCAAAGGGTTGTATGACTTTGAATTAGATGTAAAACCAGAAAGAAATGTAAGAGCCGAAGTAGGTGGAAATATAAGCTCTCGCCCTATAAATACCTTGTATTTTGGATTAGATTACAGTTATTTAAATGCATACTTTTTATCTATTAGTACCGATTTTTATTTAGGTAGATTTTATGAATCTGTTGCACTTTCTACTCGATTAGATTTTAATTGGAAACGGCCTTATTTTCTTTCAGCAGATTTTGTGTATAATCATTGGAATTATTTTAAAAGCTCTGATCTTTCTATACTAGAACCAACTATAAATTTTATAGATCAATCTGATAAGCGATTAATGTTTGGATTAGGTGTTCCGGGAAAATTTAATGGTAAGTGGATGGTAAAAGCTGGTGGTTTTAATACGCGCGATTTGTTTAGTCAAACCAATATTTACAGCGATGGTGATGTATTAGATAAAAGTGTTTTTAATGCTTTAAAATATGTTTTTGAATATGAAAACAACACCCTTAATTTGAAACAGTTTTCCTACAAAGGACACTTTGCCAGATTAGCCTTTCAATATATAGATGGTGTAGAAAAATATATTCCAGGAACAGAATCTATTTTAAATATTAACAGAAAGAAATTAAACTGGTTAAGATTAAGTGTTAAGGTTGAAAATTATTATAGTGTTACTGATAAATATAAAATCGGTATAGAATATAATGCTGT
>CALRIM020000218.1:0-4126 GCA_943360385.1 Rhizobium sp. Q54
TAAATGGAGCAAAATCAATAATTATAGAATTAAAAGCCCCTACATTTTCTATCCCTTGGGATGAAGTGAATGAGAAAATTAATTCGAAAACAAAAGCCATCATCATCAATACCCCTCATAACCCTACGGGGTATGTTTGGACAAAAGAGGATATGCAAATGCTACAAAAATGCACTCATGATAAAAATATCTTTATTATTAGTGATGAGGTGTATGAGCATTTAATTTTTGAAGAGAAAAAACACGAAAGTGTATTGAAATATCCAGAATTGTACGCTAAAAGTTTTGTTTGTTTTTCGTTTGGGAAGACATACCATTGCACAGGCTGGAAAATTGGATATGTAATTGCTCCTCCTGCTATTAGTAAGGAGTTTAGAGCAATTCATCAGTTCAATGCTTTTAGTGTTGATACTCCTAAACAAGTAGCCTTATCAGCATACATAAAAAACGAACAGGCCTATTTGCAATTAGGTAAATCGATACAAGCAAAACGGGATTATTTTGCCGATTTAATGCAACAAACCCCATTTGTAAGAATCCCTTCTTACGGTAGTTATTTTGAGTGTTACTCCTTTAATAATATATCTTCCGAATCGGATAAAGAATTTGCGGTTCGTCTTGTAAAAGAGTATGGTGTGGCTGGAATTCCAGTATCTGCATTCTATAAAAGCGGTAAAGATGAGAGCCTGATTAGGTTTTGCTTTGCGAAGAAGGAATCTACGCTTGAGGCGGCCGCAATTCAATTAGCCAATGTGCCAATTCGATAATATGCCAATTATAGATGTGCCGGACCTGTCCCGATTTATCGGGATGCGTAGATGCGTAGATATGAAAATTATAACTATGAGATTGCCATAATTTTACGACATTTGGCTTTTATAATAATATTTGCACATTTACGCATCTACGCATTTGCACATAAGTATGAAATACTCAAACACCCGAAACCATTCCAAAGAAACCCTCCTCCACTTATACCACAACTTGGTTAAGCCTCGAATGATTGAGGAAAAGATGTTGATTTTACTTCGTCAAGGTAAAATTGGGAAATGGTTTTCTGGTATTGGACAAGAAGCCATTTCTGTAGGTACTGCTTTGGCAATGCATACAGATGAGTATATTTTACCAATGCATAGAAACCTTGGGGTATTTACCTCTCGTGAGGTTCCATTGGCTAGATTATTAGCACAATTTCAAGGCAAAATGTCGGGCTTCACCAAAGGCCGGGATCGTTCTTTCCATTTCGGAACTCAAGAGTTTAAAATAGTTGGGATGATTTCGCATTTAGGCCCACAGTTGTCTTTAGCTGATGGAATTGCATTAGCGCATAAATTAAAAAACGAAGAAAAGGCTACACTTGTTTTTACAGGAGATGGAGCTACCAGTCAGGGTGATTTCCATGAGGCATTAAACACAGCAGCTGTTTGGAATTTACCAGTAATTTTTGTGATTGAAAATAATGGATACGGATTATCTACTCCTGTTTCTGAGCAATACAAATGCGAACGCTTAGCAGATCGTGGAATTGGTTATGGCATGGAAGCTGTTCAAATAGATGGGAATAATATTTTAGAAGTGTATGATACCATGCTTCATTATACCGAAGACATCCGAAAAAATCCTCGACCAATTTTAATCGAATGTATGACCTTCCGCATGCGTGGGCATGAAGAAGCATCGGGAACGAAATATGTACCGAAAGAACTATTTGAAATTTGGGGGCAAAAAGATCCCGTTGAAAATTTCGAAAATTATTTATTGAATGAAGGAATTATTGATGAAGAATACGGAACATCGTACCGATATCAATTAAAAAAAGAAATAGATACTGCAATTGAAATAGCTTTTGGAGAAGAAGATATTGTTCCAAACACAGAAGAAGAAATAAAAGACATGTACGCACCATATGAGTACAAAGAGATACTTCCATCAACACAAAACAAAACAGACAAAAGATATTTAGATGCAATAAGCGACGCACTTCGCCAAGGAATGCAACGCCACCAAAATTTTGTATTAATGGGCCAAGATATTGCAGAATATGGCGGTGCATTTAAAATTACACAAGGCTTTGTAGAAGAATTTGGCAAAGAGAGAGTACGCAATACTCCACTTTGTGAATCGGCAATTGTAGGTGCAGCATTAGGTCTATCTATTAATGGATATAAGGGAATGATGGAAATGCAATTTGCAGATTTCGTTACCGAAGGGTTTAATCAGATTATAAATAACCTTGCAAAAACGCATTATCGTTGGGGACAAAACGCAGATGTAATTATTAGAATGCCAACTGGTGCGGGAACTGGTGCAGGTCCATTTCATTCGCAAAGTAATGAAGCTTGGTTTACGAAAACTCCTGGATTAAAAGTAGTGTACCCAGCCTTCCCATCGGATGCAAAAGGATTACTAGCAGCCGCAATTGAAGACCCTAATCCAGTAATGTATTTCGAACATAAATTTTTATATAGAGGAATTTCTGAAGAGATCTTCGACGATTATTACACTACTGAAATTGGTAAGGCAAACCTTTTAAAAGAAGGCACTGAAGCTAGTATTATCACCTACGGCTTAGGCGTTCATTGGGCATTGGAATATGCTAAAGAACATCCTGAATTATCAATAGATATTATTGATTTGAGATCATTGCAACCTTGGGATAAAGAAGCCGTGGAAGCAAGTGTTCGCAAAACCGGTAGAGCTTTTATACTTCATGAAGATACTTTAACAAACGGTTTTGGCGCAGAACTATCTGCTCACATTTCTGAACATTGTTTCCAGTATTTAGATGCACCTGTAATTCGTTGTGCAAGTTTAGACACTGCGATTCCCATGAGCAAAGAATTAGAAGATAATTTTTTAGCAAAAGCTAGGTTAGCAGAAAAGTTACATGCGTTGCTAAACTATTAGCACTTGTAATTGTAATTAGTATCGAGTATCAGGTATCGAGTATCGGGAAAAATATATTTCTTCGAACAACTCGATACCCGATACTTGATACCCGATACTCAAAAAAAGAATGATTAAAATCCTCTACATCCTCATCGCTGCAATAGCTCTACTTATTGTGGTTACAATGATTTTCATGCAACAAGCAAGCTTTGGTAAAAATCCAACCGGTACTCGTTTAGAAAGAATTAAAAATTCGAAAAATTATCGCGATGGCACTTTTCAAAACATACATTCCACTCCGAATTTTGGAGAAGGTTATAATTTTTGGAAAATATTAAAAATGTATTTCAAAAAAGGACCAACTTCTCCTGATAAAGTTATTCCTTCGAGAAAATTGGTTTTCGACACCACTAATGCGAATGATTATAAAGTAACTTGGTTAGGGCATTCTACTTATTTAATTCAAGTTGATGGAAATACGATTTTGGTTGATCCAATTATTATTGGAAATATTTCTCCTGTTAGTTTTTTCGGAAAAGCATATCCAGTAGAGCATCCTTATCAATTAAGTGATTTACCAACTATTGATTATGTAATTATTACACACGACCATTACGACCACCTTTCTTATGCAACTATGCTTGCTTTGAAAGATAAAGTGAAACATATTTACACATCTTTGGGTGTGGGATCACATCTAGAATATTGGGGAGTACCTGCTGAAAAAATTACAGAATTAGATTGGGATGAAAGTGCTGATATTACTCCCGACATGAAAATTACTGCTCAACCGGCCCGTCATTTTTCCGGAAGAGGATTTACGCGTAACCAAACCTTATGGTCTTCTTTTGTATTGAAAAGCAAAAACAAAAATGTGTACTTGGGTGGCGATAGTGGCTATGATGACCATTTCAAAAAAATTGGAGAGAAATTCGGTCCATTCGATTTAGCAATTCTAGAATGCGGACAATATAACCCTGCATGGGGTTACATCCATATGCAACCAGAAGAAGTTGCATTGGCAGCAAAAGAATTGAACACAAGACTTCTTTTGCCTGTTCATTGGGGCAAATTTACCTTGGCACTTCACCCATGGAACGAACCTATACTAAGAGTTACCAAAGCCGCAAACGAGATGAACATTCCTATTACCACTCCAATGATTGGCGAGACAGTTGTGTTGGATAGTATTTTGCCAATTGGTAAGTGGTTTTTATAGGTAGTGACTTGTAAAAAT
>CALRIM020000219.1:0-4112 GCA_943360385.1 Rhizobium sp. Q54
AATTGATGAATACCAAGATACAAGCGGCTCACAAAACGAATTAATTCGTTTATTAATCGATTTCTGGGAAAATCCAAATGTATTTGTAGTAGGTGATGATGATCAATCGATATTTCGATTCCAAGGTGCTAACGTAGAAAACATTGAGCTCTACTGCAATTGGTTTCCAGAAAACTTAGCGAAAATTATGTTACAAAATAATTATCGCTCAACCCAAGCCATTCTGGATTTATCTAAAAATCTTATCGATTTTAATACAGAACGTATTAGAATGGAAGGCTTAACAAAATCGTTAATTGCTAGTAATGCAAGTTATGACGATTATAAAATTACTCCGCAAATTATAGAGTACGAAACACCGATACAAGAATTTGCATCGGTAACAGAACAGGTTTATAAACTTATTAACGAACAAAAAATTGATCCGAAAGAAATTGCAATAATTTACAAAGAGCATAAATCTGGAGAAGAGCTTGCTCATTATTTTCAAACTCGTGAAATACCAGTAAGTACTAAAAAAAGAGTGAATATCCTCACCATTCCTTTTGCACAAAAACTTATTAATATTTTACGATACTTAGCTGCTGAAAATGATATCTCGTATAGTGGCGATGAATTACTGTTTCATATTTTGCATTATGATTTTTATGAAATAAATCCAATTGATATTGCTAAGCTTAGTGTTGCAGTAAACAATCATAATTATTCAAATAAAGAAAAAACTTCCATTAGAAGAATGTTGGTAGAGTTGAATAAAAAAACCATCGATCTATTTGAAGAGACTAGTATTCAACACATGCGTAGGTTAAGTAATGATATTGAATATTGGATTAAAGAATCTAATAATTTCACCCTTCAAAATCTATTCGAAAAAATAATTACTCGTGGTGGTATCTTAGCTTACATTTTAAAGTCACCAGGGAAAACTTGGCTAATGCAAGTACTCTCTTCTCTATTTAATTTCTTAAAAGAAGAAAGCCGAAGAAACCCAGATATGGGTCTTGCAGAGTTCGTAAATACAATAGATTTGTTAGCAGATAATGGGTTAAGTCTTGAACTTAACAAGGTATTATTTAATGAACACGGTGTTAATTTCCTTACTTGCCATGGTTCTAAAGGATTAGAATTTCAATACGTTTTCTTTATTGGTGCCACGAAAAATGTGTGGGAAGGAAAACGAAAAATGAGTCGTACTTATAAAATTCCAGAAACACTTTTCTTATCGAACAGCAAAGGAAAAGATGAAGAAGAATTACGCAGGTTATTTTATGTAGCCATGACACGTGCAAAAACAAATTTGCAAATCTCTTATTCATCAACAGATATAAAAGGAAAAGAAATAGAACGTAGTATGTTTGTTGGGGAGCTCTTGAGTTCTTCGAATATTACTTCGGAAAAAATTAATGTAGATGACCACTTAGTAATGGATTTCTTTGCTTTAAATTTCAAAGAAGAGGATGCAAAAGTAAGTACAAGCTCTATAGACCATGAATGGGTAGAAAGTGTATTAGATAAATATACCTTAAGTGTAACTCACCTAAATAATTATTTAAGTTGCCCTTTAAAATTTTACTTTCAGAATTTAGTAATGGTTCCAAGTGGTAAAAATGAGACCATGACATTTGGTTCATCAATACACTGGGCTTTAGAGAAATTCTTTAGAGAAGTAGTAGAGACAAAGGAATTTCCATCTGTTGAAACGTTAATCCGAGATTTCGATTGGTACATGGTTCGCAATAGGGAAGCATTTACTAAAGAACAATTCGAACGCAGAATGGAATATGGTCATAAAATTATTCCACCATATTACAACAGATACATTAATGAGTGGAATAAAATTGTAAGTCCAGAAACACCCATAAAAAATGTAGAAGTTAATGGAGTTCCAATTAAGGGTAAAATTGATAAAATAGAATTTGATGGAAACAATGTAAATGTTGTTGATTACAAAACAGGTTCTTATGATAGTGCAAAGAAAAAATTAAATCCTCCTACAGAAAAAGATCCTAATGGTGGAGATTATTGGAGACAGGCTGTATTCTATAAAATATTAATTGATAATTATAGAGTAAAGGATTGGAAAGTAATTAGTACAGAATTTGATTTTATTGAGCCAATAAAAGACGAATACAAAAAAGAGAAAATTGTAATTTTACCAGAGCATGTAAAAATTGTAACTAAACAAATTGAAGAGGTATATGCAAAAATACGTAAGCATGAGTTTAGTACTGGTTGCGGTAAAAAGGATTGTGAATGGTGTAATTTTGTGAAAAATAACTTCAGAGATGCAGAGTTTATATTCCCTGAAGAGGAAGATGTTGACATTGAATAGGGGGAATTTCTTTAATTTTCCCATTAATCTTATATTTGCATTCAGTCTTTCCTAGACTATTATTAAACTATTGATTATGAGAGAAATACAATTCAGAGAAGCACTAAGAGAAGCCATGAATGAAGAAATGCGTAGAGATGATCGCATATTTTTAATGGGTGAAGAGGTTGCTGAATATAACGGGGCATATAAAGTTAGTCAGGGTATGTTGGCAGAATTCGGAGCAAAACGAGTAATCGATACTCCAATTTCTGAATTAGGTTTTGCGGGTATTGGTGTGGGTGCTGCGATGAATGGTATTCGTCCAATCATTGAATTTATGACGTTCAATTTTTCTTTGGTTGCAATAGACCAAGTGATAAATGCAGCGGCAAAAATGATGTCGATGAGTGGTGGGCAATTTTCTGTTCCAATTGTATTTCGCGGACCAACTGGTAGTGCAGGTATGTTGAGTTCACAACATTCACAAAATTTTGAGTCGTGGTATGCAAACTGTCCAGGATTAAAAGTGGTTGTTCCATCAAATCCTTATGATGCAAAAGGTTTATTAAAGTCATCTATTTTAGATCCAGATCCAGTAATTTTTATGGAGTCTGAACAAATGTATGGCGATAAAGGATTTGTTCCAGAAGAAGAGTATTACATTCCAATTGGAAAGGCGAATGTTGTACAAGAAGGTACTGATGTTACAATCGTAACCTTTGGTAAAATGTTAAAAGTAGTAATGGCTGCAGCTGCAGAACTAGCTAAAGACGGAGTAAATGCAGAAGTAATTGACTTACGTACTGTAAGACCTATCGATTACCCTACCGTTTTAGAATCTGTTCGTAAAACAAACCGCATGGTATTCGTAGAAGAATCGTGGCCATTGGGTTCTATAGCAACTGAGGTTGCCTTTAAAGTACAAAAAGATGCTTTTGATTATTTAGATGCTCCTATCTTAAGAGTAATGGGCGGTGACGTGCCATTGCCTTATGCTCCAACTTTAATTGAAGAGTATTTACCAAATCCAACTAAAATAATAAAGGCGGTTAAAGAGGTAATGTACGTATCTAAGTAGAAGTTAGAATTGAGATATTAGATATTAGAATTTAAATATTAGAAGGAGTTACATTTATTTGTAGCTCCTTTTTTATTTTAGTTTCGTTGAAAACTATTACAATCCTCGGTTGAAAACATGGTAGAAGTTTCTGATATTCGTATCTCAATATTTTATTAAAAATGATTAATTATAACAAGGTAGTTGCAGTTGAATTAGGGGTTCGTGAGCAACAAGTAGAAGCCACTATTAATTTATTAGATGAGGGTGCAACTATACCCTTTATTTCGAGGTACAGAAAAGAAGTAACCGGAACATTAGATGAAGTACAAGTTGGAGCTATTCGCGATCGAATTACTCAACTACGCGATTTGGATAAACGTAGAGAAGCGATTTTAAAATCACTTGAAGAAATGGGGAAATTAACAGATGAGTTAAAATCGAAAATTGAAGCTGCAGATACTTTAACTATTCTCGAGGATTTATATTTACCATATCGTCCGAAACGAAAAACCAAAGCAAGTGTAGCCAAAGAAAAAGGGTTAGAGCCTTTATCTATAAGCATTTTCGAACAAGGAAATGAAGACCCATTAAAACTTGCAGAGCAATTTATTGATGCAGAAAAAGGAGTTAATACTATAGAAGAAGCATTACAAGGTGCACGTGATATTATTGCGGAAAGAATTTCTGATGACGCTGAAGCTCGAGCTTTGGTACGTGAATTATTTTTAAAGAAAGGAT
>CALRIM020000220.1:0-4103 GCA_943360385.1 Rhizobium sp. Q54
AAATTATTACAAAAGCACCCAAGGCATTTGGTGCATTGCTCGCCTGTGGATTGAGCTTTAGCTTGGTAATACAAGCCTTTGCGAACATGGCGGTAGCCGTAAATTTAATGCCAGTAACAGGGGTGCCACTTCCATTAGTGAGTATGGGAGGAACATCCATATTATTTACCAGCATTGCCTTTGGTATTATACTAAGTATTAGTAGAGATATTGAAGAAATGCAAAATGCAGAAAAAGCAAATGAAGCCGCCTAAAATTGTTATTAGTGGAGGAGGAACTGGAGGGCATGTGTTTCCAGCAATTGCAATCGCCAATGCAATAATGGCGAAGCGCGCAGATGCTGAAATACTTTTTGTTGGTGCATTGGGTAAAATTGAAATGGATAAAGTACCTCAAGCAGGTTATAAAATAATTGGATTAGACATAAAGGGATTACAACGAAAATTAACAATTGATAATTTGCAATTCCCAATTCGTTTGACAAAAAGTCTATTGAAATCAGCAAAAATTTTGAAAGATTTTGAAGCAGATGTGGCGGTTGGAGTTGGAGGATATGCTTCCGGTCCTTTGTTGTATATGGCTTCTTGGAGAAATATACCTTACATCATTCAAGAACAAAATTCTTATCCCGGTATTACCAATAAAATTTTAGCAAAAAAAGCAGCTAAGATTTGTGTGGCATATGAAGGAATGAATGCATTTTTCCCGAGTCAAAAATTGATGTTAACAGGAAATCCAGTTCGTTCGGAATTGTTGGAAATAAAGGGGTTGAGAGAGCAAGGATTTGAGCATTTTGGTTTAGATCCAAACAAAAAAACAATATTCATTACCGGGGGAAGTTTAGGAGCAAGAACTTTAAATGAAAGTGTAATGAATTTTGTGGAAGAGATAAATGCTTCAGAAGTCCAACTAATATGGCAAACTGGGAGGTTCTACTATTCCACAATTGTTGAAAATGCTAAGGAAAAATTCAACGAAGGAGTCAAGATATTTGAGTTTATTAGTAGTATGGATATGGCATATGCTGTAGCGGACGTAATTATCGCAAGAGCAGGTGCTGGAACCATCTCCGAATTGTGTTTAGTGGGCAAGCCAGTTATACTTGTTCCTTCGCCTAATGTAGCTGAGGATCACCAAACTAAGAACGCAATGGCGTTGGTAAAAAACAATGCAGCGGTGCTAGTAAAAGATGGAAATGCAGTTCAAGAATTAATACCTACTGCATTGAAATTATTAGAAAATAATTCGCAAATGGAAACACTTGCAACTGCTATAAAAAAATTAGCAATGCCAAATGCGGCAGATATTATCGCAGATGAAGTGTTGAAGTTAGTAAATAGATAAAATGAAATTAGAACATATCCATAGAGTTTATTTGATTGGTATCGGAGGAATCGGTATGAGTGGCCTTGCGAGATACTTCAACAAACGCGGATGTGTGGTTGCTGGTTACGATCGTACGCCAACAATTTTAACTAGAGAATTAGAAGAAGAAGGAATTGCAATTACGTATGTAGATGAGATATCAGAAATTCATCAAGAATTTTTAGTGCACGATCCAGGAACCTTGGTGATTTTTACACCAGCCATTCCAAAAGAAAGTGCAATATTTAATTATTTCTCGAACTACGATTTTATGTTGAGAAAGCGTTCGCAAGTATTGGGGATTATTTCCGAAGGGTCGTTTACCATTGCCGTAGCTGGTACTCATGGCAAAACAACTACTTCGTCGATGATCGCACATTTGCTAAAAGATTCTGGTTACGATTGTTCTGCTTTTCTTGGTGGTATTGCGAGTAATTACCAAACGAATGTTTTGTTTGGCGATAACGATGTAATGGTAGTAGAAGCTGATGAATTCGATCGTTCGTTTTTAACGCTTCACCCAGATATTGCAATAGTAACTTCCATGGATGCCGACCACTTGGATATTTATGGAGATAAAAATCATATAGAAGAATCGTTTAGATTGTTCGCATCACAAGTAAAACGCTCGGGGAAATTGATATACAAATATCAACTTCCTATAAAACGTGATGGTATTACTTATGGTTTAAACTCGAGTAGTGCAGATTATACGGCACATAATATTCGAATTGAAAATGGAACATTTATTTTCGATTTTAAAAATGGATCGAAAGAAATAAAAAATATAGAGCTTGGTATTGCAGGCTTTCACAATGTAGAGAATGCTACTGCTGCAATTATTGTTGGAATTCTTTTAGAAATTTCTGACGATAAAATAAAGGCGGCTTTAAAGAATTTTCGCGGAGTGAAAAGAAGATTTGAGTACATCGTAAAGGATGATGAGCATGTGTACATAGATGACTATGCACATCACCCAGAAGAGTTAAGAGCATGTTTAAATTCCGTTCGTCAATTATATCCGAACAGAAAATTAACAACTGTTTTTCAACCACACTTGTATTCTAGAACTCGCGATTTTGCGGCAGGCTTCTCAGAAGTTTTAGCAAACAGCGACGAATTAATTTTATTGGATATTTATCCAGCACGTGAACTTCCCATTGAAGGCGTTAGCTCTGAAATGATTTTGGAAAATGTGATGATGGAAAATAAAATGATGTGTTCGAAACAAAATTTAGTTTCTGTACTGTCCAATAAAAAATTAGATGTGTTATTAACCGTTGGTGCAGGAGATATTGATACGTTAGTAGATCCGATCCGACAAATGTTGACTAAATGAAACGGATCAACTGGAAACTCATAGGTATTGTTTCCTTGTGGATCATCGGTATAAGTGCAGTGGTTACTTCACTTGCTTTTACCGAGATTAGACAACACCGCGTTCTTTGTAAAAAAATAGAAATTAATATCAACCGCGATGATGAAAATTATTTCATCAATAAACAGGATGTGTTAAAAATTCTTTATTCAACTGGCGATTCATTGGTAAGAACACCTATCCAACGAATACCAGTAAGCTTGTTAGAGCGTTTATTAAAAATGAATAAGTATGTAGATGATGCCGATGTTTTTATCGACATCAAAGGAAAACTACAAGTAAATGTTCATCAACGTAAACCGATGCTTAGAATAATGAACGATAGCTATCAGAGTTTTTATATTGATGAAAAGGGTGGGAAAATGCCATTGTCTCCTTTGTATTCTGCCGATGTATTAATTGCAAACGGTAACATTGCAGAGCAGTATAATGGAAAGGACGATAGTGTACATAGTTTATTACTGCGTTCGTTATTTTACCTCACGAACATTATTCGTGGTGATAAATTTTGGAATGCACAAGTGGAACAAATTTATATTGAGCCAAACCAAGATATCATTTTGATACCAAGAGTTGGCGATCATAAAATTATTTTTGGAGATACCAGTAATGCGATAGAGAAGTTCGAAAATTTAGAAGTGTTCTATCGAAAAGCATTACCAAAAGTAGGTTGGCAAACCTATCATACCATCAATGTTAAATACAGAGGACAAGTGGTATGTAGTAGAAGAGATAAAGCAGAATTACCTGCAATAAGTTTAAACGATAGTTTAGCAAAAGCAGTGGATTCGGTAAGTATAAAAAAGAATTAAAAAAGTATTAAGGATATGGAAAATTCGGATATCGTAGTAGGACTAGACATTGGAACCACAAAAATTTGTGCAATAGTTGGCTTACGTACTGAGCATGGTAAAATTGAAGTGTTGGGAATGGGAAAGGCAGAATCTGCTGGTGTTTCGAGAGGTGTAGTAACCAATATTGAAAAAACAATTAAAGGGATTAAAGCAGCTATTGAAGAAGCTGCAGCAAAATCGAATTGCGATATTTCTGAGGTGGTTGTGGGTATTGCTGGTCAGCATATCAAAAGCTTACAACACCGCGGAATTATAGTTCGTAATTCTACAGAAGATGAAATTAGCAGAACAGACGTTGATCGTTTGATAGAAGATATGTATCGTTTAGCGATGCCTCCTGGTGAGAAAATTATTCATGTGTTGCCGCAAGAATTTACGGTAGATAATGAGCAAGGAATTTTAGAACCAATTGGTATGTCGGGCATTCGTTTGGAAGCAAACTTCCACGTAATTACTGGACAAATTACCGCAGCGAATAACATTATTAAATGCATCGAACGTTCGAA
>CALRIM020000221.1:0-4076 GCA_943360385.1 Rhizobium sp. Q54
TAATATGCTAGTATGCTGGTATGCTAATTTCTGAACTTCTGAATTTTAGAACTTCTGAATTTCAATTAGTATCTTTGCAATAATTAATATATTTCAAACATTTCCAAGGCTTTGAACCTTGAGTAATTTGTAGAAAATGAGTAAAAGAGGAAGAGTTTTAGTAGCCATGAGTGGTGGCGTAGATAGCTCGGTAGCGGCAGTGATGTTGCACGAACAAGGCTATGAAGTTATAGGTATAACAATGAAAACCTGGGACTATGCAAGTTCCGGAAGCAGCTCCAAGGAAACTGGTTGCTGCAGTTTAGATTCTATTAATGATGCTCGTGCTCTAGCAGTATCATATGGCTTCCCCCACTATATCTTAGATATCCGAGAAGAGTTCGGGAATTTTGTAATTGATAACTTTGTTGAAGAATATTTAGCAGGACGCACTCCTAACCCTTGTGTGTTGTGCAATACCCATATTAAATGGGAAGCTCTCATTAAAAGGGCAAATCATTTAGATTGCGAATTTATTGCTACGGGGCATTATGCCAATATCCGAGAAGAAAATAATAGACAGGTAATTTCTAAAGGAAAAGACGAAAGCAAAGATCAAAGTTATGTTTTGTGGGGAGTGTCGCAGGCAAATTTAGCCAGAACGATGTTACCATTGGGAAAATTCCACAAATCGGAAATTAAACAAATGGCCATTGATATGGGGCAAAAAGAACTTGCTGCAAAAAGCGAGAGCTACGAAATTTGTTTTGTTCCCGATAACGATTATCGCGCATTTTTAAAACATCAGGTTCCTAGCTTAGAAAAAGAGGTTGATGGTGGTGAATTTGTTTTAACAGATGGATCGGTAGTTGGTAAACATAGGGGTTATCCTTTCTATACCGTTGGGCAACGTAAAGGCTTAGAAATAGCTTTGGGTGAACCGATGTTCGTACTAGAGATTTTGCCTGACAGCAATAAAGTGGTGTTGGGAAGACTAGAAGAATTACAAAGAACACAAGCAATTGTAAGGGGATATAACTTAGTAAAATATCCAAGTTTAATAGATCCAATAGAATCGTTAACCAAAATAAGATACAAAGACAAAGGCACTATGAGTTTGATACATGAAGAAGATGGCAAAATATTAGTCGACTTCTTACAACCTGTATCTGGATTAGCTCCTGGGCAATCTGCCGTATTTTATGAGGGCAATGATTTAATTGGAGGTGGAATTATTTCTAGATCTTGATGATAAAAAAATATAACTATTGGGTAGTTGGGTTTATTCTTCTTGTGCTTAATGCATGTGAAGAAAAAAAAACAACATATCCATTAGTTTCTGCTGTGCCATTTTTCGATTTTGTTGAAAACACCACCTTAAATTATTCTGGAGACTCTATTATCTACAACGATTTTACGAATAAGATCGATACTGTTACTTTCTTTTACAAGGACAGTTTGGTAGAAGTAGATACTGTTGGAGAGCAGATAGCTTATCAATTTGAAAGATATATTGCATACACCCCTACCTCCACTTTTCAATATTTAAAAAACTACACCCTAACAAAGGGCAAAATTGGCATTATTCGTGTAGAAGATTTAAGAAACAACTTTCTTCTGCCAGCAGCTTTTGAAATTGGTACTCAATGGAATGGGAATCAATATCAGCTAGGTGATGAACAATTATATACGATTTCAAACAAAGTAGATTCTTTCATAAAAGGTGAAAACAGGGCAGTTGTAGAAGTAGTTCAGCAAAATGAGAGCAATCTAATTGAGGAAGATTATATTAACGAGAAATATGCAGTTGGACTAGGTATGGTTAGCGCCTATTACAAGCATGTTTCAAAAGATATTAGTTCGGGTATAATAAAATCAGGAAGTATTGTTACCTTAGTATACAAACCATAGTTATGAAAAAATTAGTTATTATTTGCTTTTTCTTAGTTGCCGCTATCGAATCATTTTCTCAGGACAGATACATTATTTTTTTAAAAGATAAGGCAAACACGCCTTATCAGTTGAATAATCCTTCTCAGTTTCTATCTGCCAGAGCGATTACAAGAAGAACAAATATGAATATCAGCATTGATAGTGCAGATATACCCGTTAACCATAATTATGTTACTTCAATAGCAAACACTGGGGCTAAAATTTTAAATAGGTCGCGTTGGTTTAATACGGTTACAGTACAAGCAGACACCGCACAAGTAATTGCAATTGGAGCGATGAATTTTGTAAGTAAGTATGTAAAAGTTTTTGGCACCAATCTTCACAAAGGAAAAATTTCTAAAAATAAATTTGAAGAGCCATTTTTCGAACAATCATCTATACAAAAAAACAACAGCTTAGGTTCTTACGGAGGTGCTTTAAATCAAACACAAATGATTAAAGCAGATGCATTACATGCTGCAGGATATACTGGTAAAAACTCTGTCATAGCAGTTATTGATGCGGGTTTCTTTAATGCAAATATTCATCCAGCTTTTGATTCGTTACGATTACAAAATAGATTACTAGGGACTTGGAATTTCTCTACAAATACAGAGGATGTTTATGGTTTTAGTAATCATGGTACAAGTGTATTATCATGTATGGCAGCATTAGCTCCAGACTCAATGATTGGTACTGCACCACATGCAAGTTATTATTTATTAAGATCTGAAGAAGAATCTAACGAGTATGTTGTAGAAGAATACAATTGGGCGGCAGCAGCTGAATTCGCAGACAGTGTTGGTGTCGATGTAATAAATTCTTCATTAGGATATACAGAATTCGATGCAGCCTCACAAAATCATACGTATGCCGATATGGATGGCAATACAGCTATTGTTACCTTAGCAGCTAAAGTGGCAAGTAACAAAGGGGTTTTGGTTGTTAATTCAGCGGGTAACTCGGGTAACGATTCTTGGTTCTTTGTGGGTGCGCCTGCAGATGCCGAAGAAGTATTTACCATTGGTGCTTTAAATCCACAAGGGTCTATCGCAAGTTTTTCTTCTAATGGACCAACAAGCGATAATAGAATAAAACCAGATGTTTCGGCACAAGGAGCTCCTGCCTATTTAGCTCGCCCAGGAAATTTATCCTACGGGAATGGTAGTGGTACTTCATTTTCTAGTCCGATAATGGCGGGATTTAGCGCATGTGCTTTTGAATTGTACAAAACGAATCACCCTCATGCAAAACCAGCAGATGTAAAAGCTTGGATTAAACAATATTCTGATAGATCAACACAACCAAATAACCAATACGGGTTTGGAATTCCAGATGGCAGTAAATTATTATTAAATGCATCGGTTGACAATACATCAAAAAATAAATACAAAATATACCCAAATCCTAGTAATAACACCATTTATATAGACGTTAACAACGGCAATAATCGAATGTGGGATTTACAAATATCTGATCCAATAGGAAAAGTTTTATACTCTAGTAATTTCAGTACCATCGATTTAATGATGGGTATTGAACTTCCTGCAAACATTTCTAAGGGTTTTTATATTATAACAGTATCTACCGACAACGATTCGTTTAAACAAGTTATAATTAAGGAATAGTGAAGAAATACTTCTTAGTGCTATGTACGATACTCACGTTCATTAGCACCTCTTTTGCTCAAACAAATTATACCATAAGTGGATATGTAAAAGATAATTTTTCTGGCGAAAGTTTGCTCGGAGCAAGTATTCTAATAAAAGAAATAGGCAAAGGAACTCAGAGTAATGAATATGGATTTTACTCCATCACCTTGCCAGCAGGTAAGTACACAGTTGTTAGCTCCTATCTGGGATTTAACAATAAAGTAGACACCATTATACTCAACAAAAACATTCGGTTAAATATAAATTTAACAAGTAAGGCTATACAAAGCGCAGAAGTTACTGTTACATCCAAACGTGCCGATGAAAATGTAAAGAGCACTCAAATGAGTACTCAAACATTGGAAATGGAAAAAGTTAAAACCTTGCCAGTAATATTAGGGGAGGTTGATATATTAAAAACCCTACAATTGTTACCAGGTGTACAATCTGCGGGGGAAGGCAACAGTGGATTCTATGTAAGAGGTGGCGGGCCAGATCAAAATTTAGTTTTAT
>CALRIM020000222.1:0-4046 GCA_943360385.1 Rhizobium sp. Q54
TTATGTTTATTTAGATATTACCCATGTACCCAAAAGCGAATTAATGCAACACTTTCCGAATATTTATGCAAAATGTTTAAGTATTGGAATAGACATGAGTAAAGATTTTATTCCTGTAGTACCAGCTGCACACTATATGTGTGGAGGAATTATGGTAAATGAATATGGCGAATCGAATATTAAAAATCTATTTGCTTGTGGTGAATGTGCATCAACGGGATTACATGGAGCGAATAGGCTTGCCTCTAATTCGCTGCTAGAAGCGTTGGTTTTTGCTCACCGTAGTTATGAAAGAGCTTCTGAATTAATAAATAATATAAGCATCGAAGAAAATATTCCAGATTGGAATGAAAATGGAATTTCGTTGTCTAATGAAGATATTTTAGTTACGCATAACATTCGTGAAACGCAACGTATAATGAGTGATTATGTAGGAATTGTTAGATCTGATTTTAGATTAGAACGAGCAATGAGAAGATTGGAATTAATTTACAACGAAACAGAAGATTTTTATAAAAAAACGAAGCTATCAGTAAAACTCTGTGAATTAAGAAATTTAATACAGGTTTCTTATGTTGTAATTAAATCTGCAATGATGAGAAAAGAAAGTCGTGGTTTACATTATACCACCGATTATCAACAGAAAAAAAACGAAACAATAGATACTATATTTTAAAAAGATGTTTGAAAATAATTCGAGAACAGAACTTTCTTCTTTAGGAGAATTTGGATTGATAGATCATATCACAAAACATATTGAACTGACACAAGAAAGCACTATAAAAGGTGTAGGAGATGATGCTGCAATTTTAAATTTTAACGAAGAACAAATTGTGGTAACAACAGATATGTTATTGGAAGGAATTCACTTTGATTTGGCCTATGTACCATTAAAGCATTTAGGTTATAAAGCAATAACAGTTAATTTGTCGGATGTATTTGCAATGAATGCAATACCAACGCAGGTACTTGTTTCTATTGGTGTTTCCAATAGATTTTCTTTAGAAGCCATTGAAGAAATTTACCAAGGAATGAATATAGCGTGTAAACGCTATGGTGTTGATCTTGTTGGAGGAGATACAAGTGCATCTAAGCAAGGATTAGTAATTAGTGTAACCGCAATTGGTAAACAAGTAGCAGATAAAATTGTAAAAAGAACAGGTGCCTCTGTAAACGATTTAGTTTGTGTTACGGGAGATTTGGGCGCTGCATATATGGGTTTGCAATTATTAGAAAGAGAAAAGAATGTTTACTTAAGCAATCCAGAAATTCAACCAGACTTAGAAGGCTATGATTATATTGTTGAACGACAATTAAAACCAGAAGCAAGAAAAGATATGGTAGAATTATTTTCTCAAATAAAGTTAATTCCAACAGCTATGATAGATGTATCGGATGGCTTGGCATCTGAAATTTTACATTTATGTAAATCATCAAATTTGGGAGCTAATATTTTTGAAGAAAAAATCCCAATCGACCCAATGACATATGATTCTGCAAGAGCATTTAATTTAGACCCAACTGTTTGTGCTTTAAGTGGCGGAGAAGATTATGAGCTGTTATTTACAATTAAACAAAGCGATTTCGATAAAATTAAAAACAACCCAGATATAAGTGTTATAGGACACATGACACAAGCATCCGAAGGGGCTCAATTAATAAGTAAATCAGGAAATCAACACAATATTACAGCTCAGGGGTGGAACGCCTTTAAATTTTAATTATAACTACAATTTCATTTAATCAATTCATTTGTTAACTTAGAATTGGTTAAATGAAATTATACATGAAGTTTTACTACTACTCAACTAAACTAATATCCCTTGTTGCAATATTTATTTTAAGTGTTTGCACACAAACGTTCGCCCAAGTTCAAAAAGTAACGGGTACAATAAAAGATAAAAATACAAAGCAAGGTTTATATGCCGCAACTGTAAGCGTAAAGGGCTCCACAGTTGGCGCGAACACAGATTTAGATGGAAAATTTTCCATTAATGTAGATTTGTCTACTCCTAAAACATTGGTAGTTTCTTACCTTGGTTATGAAAAAGTAGAAATTCAAATTACAGCAGCAAAAACGAATTTAGATATTTACTTATCGGAGTTAGTGGTAACAAGCAAAGAGGTTACCATCCAATCATCGCGTTTAACAGAGAAACAAAAAGAAGCACCACTCACCGTAGAATCGATGGATTTAATTTCCATTAAACAAACTTCAGCATCAAATTTTTATGAAGGTCTTGGTCAATTAAAAGGGGTTGACTTAACCTCTGCAAGTATTGGCTTTAAAGTAATAAACACAAGAGGCTTCAACAGTACATCACCTGTTAGATCCTTACAATTAATAGATGGTGTAGATAATCAAGCGCCAGGATTAAACTTCTCTTTAGGGAACTTTTTAGGTTCATCTGAACTTGATGTACAAAAAGTTGATTTAGTGGTAGGTGCTAGTTCCGCTTTTTACGGACCGAATGCTTTTAACGGAGTAATTAGTATGCAAACCCGCAATCCGTTTAACAGTCCAGGTTTAACAGTAATGTCGAAGGTTGGAGAGCGAGGACTTTTTGAAACGGCAATAAGGTATGCACAAGTTTTTAAAAACAAAGCTGGAGAAGATAAATTTGCCTACAAATTAAACCTATTTTACATGAAAGCGTATGATTGGGAGGCTACAAATGACGATGCAACACCACAGTCATTAGTACCTTCAACAAATCCAGGAGGGTATGATGCAGTAAATAGATATGGTGATGAAAACTTTGACCCAAGAGGAAACAATGCTATAAGTAAATCATCTAGAAGATCATTCCCTGGTTTAAAAATTTGGCATCGAAATGGATATTGGGAAAAAGACATTGTAGATTATAACACAAAAAATATAAAATTAGGGTTAGCAACACACTATAAAATAAATCCAAGAACCGAGTTAATTTACTCTCTGAATTTTGGAACCGGTACAACTGTTTATCAGGGAGATAATAGGTATTCATTAAAAGACATTTTATTTTTTCAAAACAGATTAGAAATTAAAAACGATAATTGGTTTGTAAGGGCTTATGCAACACATGAAGATGCTGGTAAATCTTACGATGCAGTTTTTACGGCTCAACTATTACAGAATGTTGCAAAAGATGAATTGAGGTGGAGTGGAGATTATCAAACTTTTTGGGGGGGCTATATTCGTAAACGCGCAGAAGCATTGCCTGGTTACCCACCAAGTCCAACTTTTCCCGACCCATTTGATTATGATGCGGCAGACTCTGTGTTAAACGCATATCCAGATTCATTAATTAAGTGGCACATGGAAGCGGCTGCAATAGCAAACCACGGAACATCCCCAACATCAAGTTCTCCAACAGGAGCCATTTATCAAAACTCTTACACCGATGAGTTTAACGTAGAACGTTATGAACCTGGAACATCTAGGTTTGATTCAGCAGTGAAAGCAATTACATCGAGAGTTTCTTATTTAGAAAATGGGTCTAGATTTTATGATAAATCTGCTTTATACAACATTCAAGCAGAACGTAAATTTAAATTAGGTCTGTATGAATTAGTAGTTGGAGGAAGCGGTAGATTATATACACCAAACTCTAGAGGATCTATTTTTAGTGATACCGCAGGAATAAAAATTACGAATTCGGAATACGGATTGTATGCGGGAGTAGAAAGAAAAATATTGAATGACAAAGTAAAATTAAACGCCACGATTAGAACGGATAAAAACCAAAATTTTGAAAGAGTATATTCACCTGCTGCATCAGCTGTGTATACAAGTAAAAGAGGTGATGTGTTTAGATTTTCTCTTACATCTGCGGTTAGAAATCCAACACTTTCTGATCAGTATGTTTTCTTTAATGTTGGACGAGCAATTTTATTAGGCAATACAAAAGGAATGGATTCTTTAGTAACCGTTTCATCATTGTATAGTTTCTTTAATTCTCAAAAACTAGATTCGTTAGAATATTTTAATGTAGCACCAGTACGACCAGAAAAGGTTAAATCAGTAGAGTTTGGATATAGAGCAACATTACTTACTAGTTTGT
>CALRIM020000223.1:0-4046 GCA_943360385.1 Rhizobium sp. Q54
AATCATAAACTACCTCCCAAAATACCACCAACTTTGGGGTATCAAAACAAAAAATATATCAAATTATGAAAAAGCTATTCATATTATCTGCCATGGGGCTTGCATTAGCAGCATGCGGTGGAGGTTCAGATCAAACACAATCTTCAGGAACTACAACTGAGCAACCTGCAGCAAGTGCTGATGTTTCTACTTACGACCCAAAACGTGGTGAAGGAAAATTCGATCATGTAGAAGTTGGAGCAACACTAGATGTTGCAATGGCAAAAGATGGTGAAACAGTTTACGGTGTAAAATGCTCTTCGTGTCACAAAACTACCGATGAGAAACTTGTTGGACCAGGATGGAAAGGTGTTACTACTCGTAAAAACCCAGAATGGATAATGAATTTTATTACCAACCCAGACCCAATGATTGATAAAGATCCAGAGGTTCAAGCACAATTAGAAATCTGTTTAGTTAGAATGCCTAATCAAGGTTTAAGTGATGATGAAGCTCGCCATATTTTAGAATTCATGCGTCAAAACGACGGTGTTAAATAAAAGAATTAAACTAATAAACAATATGAAAAGAAATATATTCATAGCTACTGCAATTACATTAACTGCAATAGTTACTTTGAATGCTTGCAAACCTAAAAATGCAAGCAATGCCGTGTCGGGAGATGCTGCAGAAAAAACGTATGTAGCACCTGGTAAATATGATGCCTTTTACAATTTTGTAAGTGGTGGATTCAGTGGGCAAATGAGCGTATATGGTTTACCAAGTGGTCGTTTGCTTCGTGTAATCCCTGTATTTTCTGTTGATCCAGAAAAAGGATGGGGATATTCTGAAGAAACTAAACCAATGCTAAACACATCGCATGGAATGGTTCCTTGGGACGATTTGCACCATACAGAAATGTCGCAAACAAATGGTGAAGTAGACGGACGTTGGGTATTTGGAAATGCAAATAACACACCACGTGTTGCACGTATCGATTTGAAATCGTTTCGTACTGCAGAGATTATCGAATTACCAAACAGTGCAGGTAATCACTCTTCCCCTTTCATTACAGAAAATACAGAGTATGTTGTAGCTGGAACTCGTTTCAGTGTACCTGGAGATAATTCTAATGGAGATGTTCCAATTAATACATATAAACAAAATTTTAAAGGTCATTTAAGTTTTATAAGTGTTGATAAAGAAACAGGAAAAATGAGTTTGTCATTTCAAATTCGTTGCCCTGGTGTAAACTTCGACTTAAGTCATGCCGGTAAAGGAAAATCTCACGGTTGGTTCTTCTTCTCTTGTTATAATACAGAGCAAGCAAATACTTTATTAGAGGTAAATGCTTCTCAAAAAGACAAAGATTTTATTATGGCAGTGAATTGGAAAAAAGCAGAAGAATACATTAAAGCTGGAAAGGGAAAAAGAGAATCAGTTAAATACGCTCATAATACCTACAGCGAATCTACTCATACTGCAACTTCAGAAATTATGACAGAAGTGCTAGTACTTGATTCGAAAGAATTAAAAGATATCTGTTACATGATTCCTTGTCCTAAATCGCCTCATGGTTGTGATGTAGACCCTACAGGTGAATACATAGTTGGTAGTGGTAAATTAGCTGCTTTAATTCCAGTGTTTAGTTTTGATAAAATTCAAGCAGCAATTGCAAGTAAATCGTACGATGGAGAATACGATGGTATTCCTGTAATTAAATACGAATCGGCTTTGTATGGTGAAGTTAAAAAACCAGGTTTAGGTCCATTGCACACAGAGTTCGACGGTAAAGGAAATGCCTATACTTCATTCTTTGTTTCGTCTGAAGTTGTAAAATGGAATATTAAAGATTTGAAAGTATTAGACAGAGCTTCAACTTTTTACTCAGTTGGTCACTTATGTATCCCTGGTGGAGATTCTAGAAAACCGTTTGGTAAATATTTAATCGCTTACAATAAAATCACCAAAGATCGTTTCTTACCAACTGGACCAGAATTGGCTCAGAGTGCTCAGTTATTTGATATCTCTGGAGATAAAATGCAATTGCTTTTAGACTTCCCAACCATTGGTGAACCTCACTATGCACAAGCGGCTCCTGCAGAATTAATTTCTAAAAATCAGGTGAAGATTTTTAAAATTGATGATAACAAAAACAAATATGTTACTAAAGGAGAAAAAGAATCGAAAGTAGTGAGAGAAGGAAATAAAGTACATGTGTACATGACATCTATTCGTTCACATTTTTCTCCAGATAATATAGAAGGAATTAAAATGGGCGATGAAGTATATTTCCACGTAACAAATCTAGAACAAGATTGGGATGTACCACATGGATTTGCTATTAAGGGTGCAAGTAATGCTGAGCTATTAATTATGCCAGGTGAAACTAGTACTTTAAAATGGACTCCAGATAGAGTTGGAATGTTCCCAATGTACTGCACCGATTTTTGTAGTGCATTACATCAAGAAATGCAAGGATATGTTCGCGTATCTCCTAAAGGAAGTTCTGTTCCCTTAACTTTTAGTTTAGGAAACCCAGTTACTCCAAACACAAAATAAATTACCTAAAGGGAATGTCAAAAGGCATTCCCTTTTATTTTATTTATCATGAAAAAAAGTACTCAATTATTACTCGTATTATCAGGTATCTTTCTATTCACCTCTATTTTTGTACCTATTTGGAGAATAGATCTCGATGCTCCACAATATCCAGAAGGATTACGATTATTAATTTACTCGAACAAATTAGATGGAGCAGTTGATATCATTAATGGACTGAACCATTACATTGGAATGAAAACACTACATGCAGATGATTTTATTGAATTTAAAGTATTACCTTATATCATTGGATTTTTTGCGCTATCTTCTATTTTAGTTGCACTGTTAAAGAACAAAAAACTATTATACATTTTATTCTTTGCCTTTGTTGCTTTTGGAATTATAGCAATGATAGACTTTTGGAGATGGGAATACGATTATGGACATAATTTAAATCCACATGCGGCAATTGTAGTTCCTGGTATGGCCTATCAACCCCCACTTATTGGGTTTAAACAACTTTTAAATTTTGGAGCATATTCTGTACCTGATATTGGAGGTATTTTATTTATTCTATCTGGAATATTTATGCTGCTTGGTGTTTGGATCGAACGTAAAAAGAAAATAAATGTACACAGTACTATAAAAATGATTTTACTTTTTATTGGAATTGCTGGAATTACCTCTTGTACAAATGACAAACCTGTTGCTATAAAATACAATGCCGATGCTTGCGATTATTGTAAAATGACCATATCAGATACTCGTTTTGCATGTGAATTTATTACAACCAAAGGAAAGGCTTATAAATTTGATGATGTTGGATGTATGAGCTCCTATGTGAAAGAATTAAAAACTAACGAAACCAATGTTAAACACTTTTTCGTTACCAATTTCTTACCCAATAATAATTTAAGCATCATAGATTCTTTGCACTTTATAAAAGGCGAAACAATATCTAGTCCAATGAATGGAGGAATTGCAGCATTTATAAATAGAGACTCTGCTAACTATTATAAAGATATATTTCAAGCAGAATTAATATCTTGGAAAGATATACTTGCAAAGTAAACAATGCGACACCTAATTGTTACCATACTATTATCAATACTAGTTCTACAATCTCCCGCAAAATCTTTACATGTAGGGGTAAAATACCCATTCAAAAAAATAAAAGAAGCTCTCTTACAAGTTGAAAAAGGAGACTCTGTTTTTGTTCATCAAGGTATTTACAAAGAAGGAAATATTATTATCGAAAAAAGCATTGCATTTATTGGGATAAATAAACCCATAATAGATGGGGAGCATAAATATGAAATTCTTACTATTAGAGCTAATGGTGTATTAGTAACAGGATTTAAAATACAGAACTCTGGCTATGGAACGTTAGATGACCCAGGAGGTATTAAAGTTTTTCAAAGTAGAGATGTACAAATTACCAACAACGAATTAAGCAATAACTTTTTTGGTATTTATCTTCAACAGAGCAATAATTGCTTAATTTCCAAAAACAATATCCATGC
>CALRIM020000224.1:0-4039 GCA_943360385.1 Rhizobium sp. Q54
AACATATTGAATTGGAGAATAAAAATTTTGCATATCGAAACCATAAAATGATATTTTTTCTTTATGATCCGCTTGAGCATTGTAATCTTTTATCCATAAAATCAATTCGCGAACTTCTTCCGTTTGCCATGTCCAAAAATCTAGGTAACGCATTACGGTATCTATATTTCCTGTACCTGTATGAACATAATCGTTGATATAACAACATCCACCGTAGGTGGCTTCGATGCCAAAAACTTTAAAATCACATTCTTTAACAAGCCATTTAAAATATGCATTTTTAATTTCAAAAAACTCCTTTGTCCCATGTGTTGCTTCACCCATGCCTACAATAGTTTTATTTATAAATAACGTTTTTAATGGAATCAACTGTTCCGTCAAATCATAATTCTGAAGAGAAATTGGATAAATAGTGCTTTGGTTTGACCCTATAATTGTAGTGACCTGAGCAATTGATTGGAGTGGAAATAAAAGTAAAAAACCAAGATAAACAAAGTATTTAATTAGGTTGAGTTTCATTACAAGCAGACGATGAAATTAGCCTTTTGGTTGCATAACCAACCTAATATCTTTTATTTAGCCAATTTTTTAATCATTCCTCTAAAAATTAATCCATGAAAAGGAAGAACCGAAAACCAATACAACCGGCCCAATAATCCTAATGGTCTGAAGGTTGCCGTTTGATGTAATATATTATTATTATCTATTTTAAATTCTAACCATGCTTCTCCTGGTAATTTCATTTCTGCATATAAAAGCAACCGTTTATCTTCTTTATCAGCCAATAGTACACGCCAAAAATCAAGTGCATCACCAGGAGAAATTTCAGTATCACTTTTTCTGCCTCTACGCATTCCTACACCTCCAAAAAGCTGATCTAAAAATCCTCTTAATTCCCATAATACATTTCCAAAATACCAACCTGTCTTTCCTCCTATCGACCATATTTTAGATAAGGATATAGCTGCATCAGCAACCTTCATTTGTCTGTAATCTTTAAAGCACCCATTCACTGGAACTTCCATGAATTTAGCAATACCATGATTGAATATAGTACTCGTTTGAGCATCTTTCCAGCTCGAAAGCACTTGATTTTGCTCAATTTTATCGAAAGCTAATTTTATCGCAGTTTCGTAATCGAGGAGTTTTATATGTAACTGTTCAGCTAAATTATTGGGTTCACAAGTAACATCAACCTTCATGCTGTTCACTAAATTTTTAGCTAATGCATAGGATGTTGCAGTTACAAAATATAGCCAATACGAAGAAATGGTAGGCGTCATTATTGGAACAATAATTATCCGTCTTTTTAGCCCTCTAATTTTTGCAAAACGCAATAACATTTCCTTATAACTTAAAACATCAGGGCCTCCGATATCATAACTTTTATTAAACGTTTCTGTATTTCCTATCACCCCATTTAAAAACTCTACCACATTTCGAATTGCAATGGGTTGACATTTTGTTTTCAACCAACGAGGGGTAATCATGAAGGGTAATTTCTCCACCAAATCTCTAATAATTTCGAATGAAGCACTACCTGAACCCACAATAATACCAGCTCTTAAGGTGGTCAGAGCAAAATTAGCCTCCCCTAAAATATCTTCCACATGTTTACGAGAAGTGAGATGTTTAGAGAGTTCCATGGAATTTACGATTCCACTTAAATAAATTACTTGCTTAGCATTTGTTTGATTGATTCGATTTTTAAAATTCTGTGCACAAACTTGCTCCATATTTTCAAAATCACCGATGGTGGTAGACATGGAGTGGATTAAATAATAGGCAACATCAATATCATTAGGAATGGTATGCAAACTATTTTCATCCAGAAAATCAGCCTCTATTACAATTAGATTTTGAGCGTTAAACTTTTTACTATTGAAACGGTTTTTATCTCTAACACAACAAACTACTTCATGTCCGTTATCTAGTAAAACCGGTAATAAACGTTGAGCAATGTATCCGGTTACACCCGTTAGAAGGATTTTCATTTAGCGTTTCTATTATTTCTGCACTTTTCACTACAATATTTTACTTCATCCCATACTTTTTCCCATTTTTTACGCCAAGTGAAAGGCCTAATACAAACTTCACAAATCTTGGTGGGTAAATTTTCCTTTTTTACTTGGGGCATAAACGTGTATTGTAACACATCAACATCATTAAGAGGGTAATTGTTTCTAAGGTGTTGAACCACGCAAAATCTTCTCCATCTTGCGTCCTGCAGCTAGTTCATCCACCAACTTATCTAAATACCTTACTTGTTTGGTTAAGGTATTTTCTAGCTCTTCGATTCTATATCCACAGATTAAACCAGTAATTAAATGTGCATTAGGGTTCAATTTGGCTTGTTTAAAGAACAATTCAAACGTTACCTTTTCATCCATTAGTTCTTGGATTTTTTTATCGTTGAACCCAGTTAACCAAAGTATAATTTGGTGAAGTTCCTCTTTAGTTCTCCCCTTCTTTTCAATTTTAGTTAGGTAGAGCGGATAAACAGAACCAAAGGTCATGTTGGCCATTCGTTCGTTGTGGGTGTTGGTTGGCTGCATAGTTCAGAAGGTTAGAAGTTCAATAAATTAGTAGGTCAGAATATCGGAAATTATGAAATACTATTCTATCGCCATAAAAAATTCCTCCAATTTCTTTTCGTCTAAATGTCCATTGGTACGAACACTACTACATAAATCAATTCCAAAGGGGTCTACCATTTCAATAGCTTGATTTACATTGTCTTTATTTATACCACCTGCAAGAAATATTGGAATTTTTATATTATTTCTAATTTGCTTACTTAATTCCCAATTATGAGTTTTACCTGTCCCACCAAGCACTTTAACAGATAGGTTTGGATTTCCACTGTCTAATAATATAGCATCTACAAATTCAGAAATTTCTATTGCTTCCTTAATAGAATTTTCGTCAATAACATGTATTACTTGAACTAACTTTACATGGGGAAGTTCAGCTCTTAATAACTCATATTCTCGATTTTCTAATTCATCTACAATTTGTATAGTGGAAGTATTCACTTTTTTATAATGACCTATAATATCTTTTGCATTGGTTTCACTTGTTAAAAGGAAGGTTGCTATAGGTGGAGGTGCTATTTTAGTAATTTCCAAAATCAATTTATCCTCTATAACTCCTGGCCCACTTGGCATGTTCCCTACAAGACCTATCGCCGAGGCACCGTATTTAATGGCTGTTAATGCCTCTGATATACTAGAAATACAACAAATTTTAACTTTTGGTTTATTGTTCATAAAAACGATAAAAAATTTAACGAAATTAAAAAAACAGAACTGCATTTATGTATGAAAATTCAAATATAATTTGATATTAATTATCTATTAATTTAATTGGATTTTTATTGACTAATAAATATGAACATTCAGAAAATAGAATCCAAAATACACGAAATAAGGGGTGTAAAAGTAATGTTAGATTACGATTTAGCTAAGCTTTATGAAGTAGAGACCAAATACTTAAACTTGGCAATAGATACCTACCCAACGCATTCACCGAACAAGGTTTATTTCAGAAGTTCTGAAATTCAGAAGTTCAGAATCCATATTTTATCGATATTGAAACCGGGACAATCGATAAAGAAGAGCTAATCTGACTTTGGACTTTTTGGATTTGAGACATAAGATAAGGGACAAGGGATATGTGACAAAAAAATCATTGAAAACAAAACAAATTATACAAATTACTAGTTACGAGGTACAAGTTACGATTAGAAAGTTAGTAAAGCATCGTAAACACACAATTATTCCTTAATAAATTTTAGGTATAAAGGACCTGCCTCAACATCAACTCGAATGGTATAAATTCCAATAGGAAGTGCAGAAATATCAATATTTATAGGATTCCAAGATTGAAGTACATTTTGTCCAAATAAATTAAAAATTGAAATGTCTACCTTTTTGAGAGATTTAATTCCTGAAATTGAAATGTATTTTGATGCAGGATTTGGGAATATAGTAAGATTTACTTTTTGATCAATTGTTTCAATAGATAAATTTAATTTACA
>CALRIM020000225.1:0-4038 GCA_943360385.1 Rhizobium sp. Q54
TAATAAAGATACCGGCCCAACTTTTTTCAAGTTTTTATTAGTAGAATCTGTAGTATTTATTAAATAAATATAGGCTCCTGGAGGACAAATTAAATGATTGTCTTTATCTTTTCCATCCCATCCTTCAAATTCATCATCCGTTTCAAATACTAATTTTCCCCATCTATTAAATATCTTCATATTGAATTTATTCGTACTGGAAGTTAATATTTGCGGTCTGAATATTGGGTTTGCTCCATTAGGGGTAAATACATCAGGAATAACCATTCTTGTTTCTGTGTATACATAAGCTATGTTCGACCGACTTACTGGTGTAATAGGAATTATGGGATTACCAACTTGTTCATGGGCTTGAATATAATAAGATACTGAATTGTCTGGACCTATTAAATCTGGTTCGATATCTAAATATTCATTATCAGGTGGAACTAATGTTGCAATTAACTCCGAAGATTGAGTTAATGTAGCGATGTCCAATTTTAATCTGTATAATTCATAATAACCTACATCCTGTAACCAACCTTCATATGCGTTCCAAGATAAATGTACGGTAGTAGGATCAATGTATTGGGCTTTTAAGCGCATAACCCTTGTAACAGCAGTTGTATCCAACGTATCAGGACAAGAACAAGAAGTAACAATTTTGAAAAAATAATTTAATCGATCTGGTAAAAGATTCGCTATTACTGTATCTCTAAATCTTTTGTATGGTACTGAATCCAATTGGGCTATTTTTACATAATTTATGCTATCTGTACTCATTAGAATAGCATATGTAAGTTTCATTTCCGTAGTATCAGTCGTCCACGATAAGGCGATTTTTCTATTGTCCGCATTTACTGAAGCATTAGATAAATATACATAAGCTGGGTAACTACTAAATGCTCCACTTAACGGTTTAACATTTGATGTAGATGTTTTAGTTAAATCTAAACAAACAGCTCTAACTTTAAACTGGTAATTAACACCATTAGTTAGGTTATTTCTAACGAATCCAGTGTTCATTCCAGAATATATCTTTTTGTAAGGTCCAGAATTTTGGCTTTCCCACAACTCATATCTATCCACACCATTAGACCATCCATTATTGTTGTTAGAGTATTTATTCCAAGATAAACGTACTGTTGCATTACATACATCTACATCATTTTTCAATAATATAGTTTGATGAACTCTAGTTGCTACAGAATCTAAATCTGATTTATTGGGAGGGTTAACATCTAAATCAACTGCCTGAATATAGAAACGCATTACGTTTGTATTTGGTTTATCAATATTTCCAGTATTATCTTGATAAACAAAGCTGTTGGTTAATCTACCATTTGCATTTGCTAAAATTGGATCGTAAAAATCTGGCTCTCCTAAATTATTATTATATACTCTGTAGATGTAATATCCATCTACTCTAGTATCGTTTGATGCCTTCCATGAAACGATTACTCTTTGGTTGTCTTGAACAGAAACAGAATCTATTTCAACTACAGGAATAGACTGCGCAAAGCTCTTTGAGCAGATTGCAACTCCTAATATTAATAGTAATTTAGAAAATTTCATTCCTCAAATATATTATTTTTTTCCTATTACAACCTCTGTAAGAGTGTTTCTCTGAAAATATTCTTTAGCTAAGTGCAATAATCGTTCCGAAGTTACTTCATTAATAAGCTTAAAATACTTTTCATAATAGTCGTAATCTAGACCATATATGTTAATACTTTTAAACTTATCAGCATGGCTAAAAATATTTTCAATACTGCCAATATACGCCCCTTTTAGATAGTTTTTCACCAAATTCAATTCATCATCTGGGATTAACTCCATAGTTAAACGTTCAATTTCAGCATAAATTTCATTTAGGGCATTTTGTGTAACATATACCCCAACTTCAGTAGCAATATAAAAAAAAGAGGTGTCTAATAACGGATAAATTCCCGCTCCAATACCATAGGTATAACCCTTTTCCTCCCTTATATTTGTCATTAATCTTGACCCAAAATATCCTCCTAAAACAGTTGTTAAAACAGATAATTCTATATAATCCGGATGTGTTTTATGTATAATTTGCTTACCTATGCGGATAGCAGATTGTAAGGATTCGGGTCTTTCATCAAATATTTCTTGTGGAGAATTTTCGGGCACAGAAATATAACTTAACTTAGATTTCTCTTTAAATTGATAGGTATAAAATGCTTTTTCTAAGGAAGTTAGCACATCTGGACTGATGTTCCCAGAAAGTATAATTTGTGCATTTTCAAGTTTGTAATGCTCTTTATGAAAAGAGATGATATCCTCTCTCTTTAATTTATCATAGTCCTCTGCCTCTACTTTTCTTCCATATGGATGATTGTGGTAAAGTGCATGATGGAACTCTCTTCGAGACCTAAAATCATTTTTAGTAATATTGATTAAAAAACGTTGTTTAGAGTTATTTTTATAAGTCTGCAATTCATCCTCTGGGAAAATAGGATCTTGTATGAATTCTGCAAAGATCTTTACCGTTTCATCAAAATACTTCTTTAATGTATAAAGACTGATAGAAGATCTATCTAGTTGATTATCATGTTGATAATAAGCACCATAAAAATCAATCATCTCCATAATTTCAGAAGATGTTAATTTAGAGGTTCCAGCATTCAATAAGTAATTAGTTGCTGATGCAATTAAAACATTTTTTTCTGCTCTAGTTCCTGTCTGAAAAATAAGTTCTAAACGAATAACCTCCTCCTCTGATCCATCAATACAATATACATTTAAACCGTTAGGTAGTACGGTGTTTTTTGCATGTATTAAATTTATATTATGAAGTGGGTATGCTTCAGGAGAAATAGTTCTATCTATGTTTGCAATCATTATTAATTTTTACTTTGGTAAAATAATGTTGAACAATTTGTTGGGGTAAAAACTTGAGATGCATAATTCGAAATATCTTCAGAATTTACAGCTCTATATTTATCCATTTCTGTATTCATTAGCTCTGCATCACCTAATAATTCAAAATAGGCCATGTTCATCGCTTTATTTAAAAGATTCATTTCTCCAAATACAGTAGAGGATTCAAGTTTATTTACAATTTTTTGTAATTCTCTGGGCTCAATTTTTTCTGTTTTCAATAAATTAATTACCTCCCAAAGTGCTTCGTCTGCTTGTTCTAAGCTAAAACCTGGCGCTGGTTTACCTTCTAAAACAAATAACCCCGCATCAATATCACCTGTGATGTAAGCATTTACTTCAGAAAATATTTTTTTGTTTTTTACAAGTTCCTGGTATAATCTAGATGATTCTCCTCTCGATAGGATATCTGAAATTACATCAGCAATATAATATTCCTTACTAGCTCTGTTATGAATATGAAAGGCTTTATAAATAGAATCATTTGGAACATCGGCAGTAGTTGTTAATGTTCGTGCTTCAGTTTGAACGGGCTCTTTGGGTAAATTCCTATTGTATTTATTTCCTGATGGAATTCCTCCAAACCATTTTTCAGATAAGGATTTTACATCCTCCAACTTTACATCACCAGCAACTACTAGAATAGCATTTTGAGGTGTATAATGTTTATTGAAAAATGCTTTCACATCCTCCATCTTAGCATTTTCTATGTGCGATACTTCTTTCCCTATGGTTGCCCATTGGTAAGGATGGTTTGTGTATGCAAGTGGACGAAGTTTTAACCAAACATCTCCATACGGTTGGTTTAAATAACGTTGCTTAAACTCTTCAATTACTACACTGCGTTGGGTTTCCAAACTTTTTTCAGAAAAAGCTAGGCTTAACATTCTATCTGATTCCAACCAAAATGCTGTTTCAATATTTACTGATGGTAATTGAATATAATAGTTGGTAATATCATTATTCGTAAAGGCATTATTTTCTCCACCAACTCTCTGTAAGGGTTCGTCGTAAGATGGAATATTGATGGATCCTCCGAACATTAGATGTTCAAATAGATGAGCAAAGCCTGTTTGTTCAGGATTTTCATCCTTTGCACCTACATCATATAAAATATTAAGCACAGCCATAGGAACAGTATGATCCTCATGA
>CALRIM020000226.1:0-4022 GCA_943360385.1 Rhizobium sp. Q54
GGTACTTATATTTTCGTGTGTAATACAAAATTATTTCTTCGGTGTTCATGCCGAATGGAATGCTATTGTCTTTCATATCATTCATTCCACCAACCAAAAGGGCCTTTAAGTTTTTTAGTTTTCCTGAACGATCCAAGCTACACATCATACGGTCGATGTGATAAAAATATTCATCGAGATCTTCAATAAATAAAATTTTACCAACTGTATTTATATCGGACGCACTTCCTTGTAGTGCATAAATTAAGGAAAGATTTCCACCAATAATTTCACCTTTAACATTTTCAACATGAATATTATTAGTTGAATTATTCCAAGTATAATTTAATTCCTCGCCAAGCAATGCTTTATGTATGGAATGTAGTGTTGGGTGATCTTCTGATGTTGGAAATAAAGAGGGCATGGCCGTATGTAAACTTGCAATACCATTTTTTTGAAGATGCTCATGCAAAACAGTTACATCAGAAAATCCGCAGATCCATTTTGGATGCTCGTAAAATTTTGCAAAATCAAGTTGATCGATAATTCGCATAGTTCCATAGCCCCCGCGTGCGCATAAAATGGCACTAATAGAAGGATCGTCCATAAATTCTTGCAAATTATTTTTTCGAATTTCATCACTTCCTGCGAATTGATGTTCCTCTGCACCAATACTTTGACCTAGCTTTGTTTTAAAGCCCCAACTGTGTATCAGGTTAATTGCGAAGCTCAATTGATCTTCGTTAAATTTACGGGCGGTACTTAAAATTCCGATAGTATCGCCTTTTTTCAGGTAAGTAGGAATGCGCATTGTTTAGAAACCATTATCTTTGGCAAATTATCAATATTTATAACGTTTTGGAAAAGAGTTTTAAAAGATTTACCGTTACTGCCGCATTACCATATGCAAATGGCCCAGTTCATATTGGCCATTTGGCTGGTTGTTATATACCATCCGATATTTATGTTCGCTATTTACGTGCACAGGGAAAGGATGTTAAGTTTATTTGTGGTTCGGATGAACACGGGGTTGCAATTACGATAAAAGCGAAGAAAGAAGGCATCACTCCACAACAAGTAATTGATAAATACCATAAAATGATGGGCGATTCTTTTAAAGAATTCGGAATTTCGTTCGATATCTATTCAAGAACTTCATCAAAAACACATCACGAAACAGCTTCGGAGTTTTTTACTAATTTATATGATAAAGGGATGTTTCAAGAAGAAACAACCGAACAATATTATGATGCTGAAGCAAATCAGTTTTTAGCAGATCGATATATTACAGGAACTTGCCCAAATTGTGGGAACGAAAGTGCTTATGGAGATCAGTGTGAAAAATGTGGTTCAACATTAAACCCTACCGATCTTATCAATCCAAAATCAACATTGTCTGGTTCGGTACCTGTAATGAAAACGACTAAAAATTGGTTTTTGCCATTAGATCGTTTCCAAGAAAATATAGAAGGATATATCAATAGTCATGATGAGTGGAAATCCAATGTTCTAGGGCAATGTAAATCTTGGTTAAACCAGGGATTACAACCTCGAGCAATGACACGTGATTTAGATTGGGGTGTAAAAGTTCCATTGAAGGATGCAGAAGGAAAAGTTTTATATGTTTGGTTTGATGCTCCAATTGGTTACATTTCTGCAACAAAAGAATTAACTCCAGAGTGGGAGAAATATTGGAAATCGGAAGATACACGCCTAATACATTTTATAGGGAAAGACAATATTGTTTTTCATTGCATTATATTCCCAGCAATATTAATGGCACACGGTGATTATATTTTGCCTGATAACGTTCCCGCAAATGAATTTTTAAATTTAGAGGGTGATAAAATTTCTACCTCTAGAAATTGGGCTGTATGGTTACACGAGTATTTATTAGACTTTCCAGAGAAACAAGATGTGTTGAGATATGTGTTGTGTGCGAATGCTCCAGAAACAAAAGACAATGATTTTACTTGGAAAGATTTTCAAGCTAGAAATAATAATGAGTTGGTTGCGATACTTGGAAACTTCATCAATAGAGTTTTAGTATTGAGTGAAAAATATTTCTCAGGCAAGGTAATGCCACGAGTTGATTTAACAGATTACGATAAAGAAATAATCGAAGAGATGAAAAAATATCCATTGATAATTTCTAAATCGTTAGAACAGTTTAGGTTTAGAGAAGGTATGCAAGAGTTTATGAACCTAGCACGTTTAGGGAATAAATATTTAGCAGATACAGAGCCTTGGAAAGTAATAAAGGAAGATGAGCAACGTGTGCAAACCATATTAAACATTGGCTTACAGATAGCAGCGAACCTTTCCATTTTAGCTGAACCATTCCTTCCACACTCATCATCGAAATTAAAAACGATGTTGAATTTGAATGTACACGATTGGAATAAAGCTGGATCTGAAGATATTTTAGAAAATAATCATCAACTAGGAACAGCAAGTTTATTGTTCGATAAAATTGAAGATGATGCTATTGAAAAACAGTTGCAAAAATTGGAAACATCAAAAAAAGAAAATGCAGAAAACGACGCGAGTAATCGCGTCGAACAAATAAAGGAAAATATTTCTTTCGACGATTTCAGTAAAATGGATATTAGAGTTGGTACAATATTGGAAGCAGAGAAAGTAGCTAAAACAAAAAAACTTTTAAAGCTAAAAATAGATACAGGAATTGATGTACGTACGGTAGTTTCTGGAATTGCAGAATACTATGAACCAGAAAAAATTATCGGGCAACAGGTTTCTATTTTAGTGAATCTTGCACCTCGTGATATAAAAGGAATTACCTCACAGGGAATGATTTTAATGGCAGAAAATGCAGATGGAAGTTTAGCTTTCGTTAGTCCAACTGCCAAAATTACCAATGGAGGTGCTGTAAAGTAACATGTACGATTTACATTGTACAATGTATTAAGTATTAAGAAATAGGTAAAAGGTATTAAGTACATAATACAACAATTCGTAATACAATAATTATGGAAATAGGGATAGATAGTTTTGCCTCGGCAATGGGAAATGATGGTAAAATAATGCCAAGTGATATCTCGTTGCAGAGATTATTAGATAGAATTGAACATGCAGATAAGTCGGGACTTGATTTTTTTGGAATAGGTGAACATCATCGTCAGGAGTTTTTAGACTCCGCGACGGTTGTAATATTAGCTGCCGCCGCCGCTCGTACGAGTAGAATAAAACTTGGGAGTGCGGTAACAGTATTAAGTGCCGCCGACCCTGTGAGAGTTTTTCAGGAATTCGCTACGCTCGATTTAATTTCTAAAGGTAGAGCTGAAATAGTAGTAGGTAGAGGATCTTTTACAGATGCTTTTCCGTTATTCGGATATAGTTTAAATGATTACGATGCCTTATTTTCAGAAAAGTTAGATTTGTTATTACGTATACGTGATGAAGAACAACTTACTTGGTCCGGAAAATTTAGAGCACCTTTAAATGATATAGCCATTTACCCACGACCATTACAAGATCGAATTCCAATTTGGTTAGGCGTGGGTGGAACCCCAGCATCATTTATTAGAGCAGGGAAATTAGGATTGCCATTAATGGTTGCAATTATTGGAGGAGAAACCCATCGCTTCCGCCCATTAATTGATTTGTATAGAGAAGCCGGAGTAAAAGCAGGTTATGCATTAAGCGAACTAAAAGTTGGATTGCATTCTTTGGGATACGTTGGAGAAAATAAAGAAAAAGCAATTGAAGAGTTTTACCCAGGTTATGCAGAAGCATTTACACGTATTGGTAAAGAAAGAGGATGGCCGCCTGTAACGCGTTCTCATTTCGATTCTCAAACAGGTACAAGAGGTGCATTAGTAGTAGGAGGTGTTGAAGATGTTGCCGAAAAAATTCTTCGTCATAGTGAAGCATTAGGAGGCATAAGCAGGTTTACTTTCCAAATGGATAGCGCGGCTTTATCGCACGAACAATTAATGAAGTCTATAGAATTGGTTGGTACCAAATTAATTCAAATTGTAAATCATTAATAATAGCAGTAAAGTGGTGGCACGACTTAAGTC
>CALRIM020000227.1:0-3963 GCA_943360385.1 Rhizobium sp. Q54
AAAGGCTTATTAGAAGACATATAAACACATAGTAACGTAAACTATCCAAAGTAAAATGGATAATTGTAATGCTCGATCTTTGTAAATTAATGTTGTAGGATCTCCTTCTTTCTGATAAATATCAATTTCACTTAGTTGTATAAATCTAAATATTCCATATAATACAAATACGATTGAGAATTTTAAATAATCATTCCCAATAGTTAAAAGAATCCCATCATCAATTGTATAAAATAAATACCCAATTATGGTTAAGGTTGCCGAAGCAAATATAAATTTATCTAATAATGAAATGGTGTAAGAGCCTAATGATTTTCTATGTTTTACAGATTCTTCCGTTAAAAATTTTAGTTCGCCTTTTCGTTTTAAAAAGGCAAGTAAAAGCGCTAGAAAAAAGGTTACTACCAATATAAAATCTGAAGCAACTACCCCAATAGCAATACAACCAGCTAATATTCTTAATTCAAAACCAATGGCTATTGAAATACAATCCACTATACTAATATGCTTTAATGAATAAGCGTAAAGTATATTCAGTAACAAGTAGCCCGCTAATATAAAATACAAGTCGGTTTTATGAATTATAATGCTAAATATAACTGAAATGATAAGGGAAGTAATGGCTATAAACACCCCTGTAGTTTTACTTAATCTACCAGACGCCAATGGTCGATTTCTTTTTTCTGGATGAACTCTATCTGCTTCAATATCTTTTATATCATTAATAATATATACAAATGAAGCCAAAAATGAATAACTGAAGAAAGTTAAAGTGGATAATAATAAATCACCCTTATTAAATAAATTAAAAGAAAATAGGAGTGGTGCAAAAATCAATAGGTTTTTAATCCATTGCTTGATTCGAAGTTGCTTTATAATTTCCATTTGTAATGGTAAGTTATAACTATTTTTAGTAATTCAATAGAAAACAAACAACCTAATGGAAAATTAAAGAAACTGGAAAAAGAGAATTCTCCGTTTCCTTTCTAAAATTCCAGTTCAATTTTTCCATCCTAATCTTTTCAACTAGAGTAAAAATAAAAAAAGTCCTGAGCTATCAGGACCTTTTTTTATTTTTATGTAAAATGTATTAAGAATTATGTATAATTTCTTCGTAATACATAATTCTTAATTCATAATACTAATATTCGTCATCATCAAACTCATCCTCATCATCAAATCCTGCGTCAAATTCATCGACTTCTAAATCCATGTCTAAATCATCATCTTCATCATCGATGATTTTCGATTTAGGGGGAATAGAATCTTTAGGTGTAACTTTAGCTTTCGCTTTGTCGGTACCAGTTTTACTACTCTTAGTAGTTTTTGTAGTGCTTGCTTTTTTAGGGCTTTTCATTGAATTCAAAATTTCTATTATTTGTAATTACGAGAGGCATTACTTTTTAGCACTGCTTCAGTTCTCAAATTTAATACAATGATTTTAATGAATACAAAAAAAATAAAAAAAATTATTCTTCTGTTTTATCCGTCTCTTCCTCAGTGGTAGAAATATTTTCTACCGTATCCGTTTCTTCCATGATTGGTTCAGAATCGTCTTCTCTACGCTCTATTTCCATTGCTTCCTCTGAAGTAATGCTTTCAAATTCACCAACATTCGAATCCTCTGGATTAATAGAGTTTTCTAAAGATTGAATATCTTTTAATTGAGGTAAATCTTTCTGATTTTTTAGTCCGAAGTGATCCATGAAACTCTGACTGGTTTCATATAAAATGGGTTTACCTGGGCCAGAACTTCTTCCACTAATAGAAATCAAGTCTTTTTCGAGTAGTTTTTGTACGCTATAGTCGCAATTAACACCCCTAATTAATTCTATTTCTGATTTAGTAATTGGTTGTTTATAGGCAATAATGGCAAGTGTTTCCATTGCTGCGGTAGATAATTTCTTTTTCTCACGATGTATTATCAGTTGGTTTAATAAATCATGGTATTCTTTTTTACTCAGAAATTGAAACCCGTTACTAATTTCAACCAGTTCAAAAACATAATCATCCGATGTATACTTTTCTTTTATCGCTTCAAGGTGTGCAATAACTTCCTCAATTGTTAATTCTAATGTTAATGAATTATTAACTAAGGTTTGAATATCCGTAAGAGTAATACTTTGTTCCGAAGCAAAGATTAATGCTTCGATGTGTTTTTGAATCTGTTCCAATTTTTTCTATTTAATATACAAACTTAATAATTTATTACCTGCTGTTCCATGTTTGCTGGAATTTCGCGGTATTCATATTGTTGATTTCTTAAACGAGGTTCAAAACCTGCCTGTTTTATAGCATCCTGAATTCCCTGTGAAGTAAATCGGTGTGGTGCTCCCGCTGCCGAAACTACATTCTCTTCAATCATTATAGAACCAAAATCATTTGCCCCCGAATGTAAACATATTTGTGCAATTTCTTTACCAACTGTTAACCAAGAAGCTTGTATGTTCTCAATATTAGGTAACATCATCCTACTTAATGCAATCATTCTAATATATTCATCTCCAGTAACTTTATTCTCTATTCCTCTAATTTTTTTCAGTAAAGTACCGTCGTCCTGAAACGGCCAAGGAATAAATGCGATAAAACCTTTAGCATTTGCAGGCTTCTCTGATTGTACTTCTCTTAACCATGCCAAATGTTCAAATCGTTCTTCAATCGTTTCTACGTGCCCAAACATCATGGTAGCAGAAGTCGTAATATTTAACTGATGTGCAGCCCTCATAACATCTAACCATTCTTTTCCACTGCATTTTCCTTTAGAAATCAACCGTCTTACCCTATCATTTAATATTTCTGCACCTGCACCTGGAAGTGAGTCTAGCCCAGCTTCAACTAATGCTTTAAGTACTTCTGTATGGCTTATCCCTTCTAATTTAGCGATATGTGCAATTTCGGGTGGACCTAAAGAATGTAGTTTGATGGTTGGATATAGTTGTTTTAAAGATTTAAAAAGATCTACATAATAAGATAAACCCAAATCTGGATGATGCCCACCTTGTAATAATAGTTGTTCCCCTCCGTATTTAATGGTCTCATCAATTTTTATTTTATACTCTTCTATTGATGTGATATACGACTCATCGTGACCTGGACGGCGGAAAAAATTACAAAATTTACAGTTTGCTATGCAAACATTGGTTGTATTTAGGTTTCTATCAATAATCCAAGTAACTGCATTTTGATCTTTCTTTTGCTTTTTTCTCAACTCATTTGCCGTGTACATTAAGTCGGGAGTAGAAGCATTTTTATAAAGGTAAACTCCTTCTTCGATGCTAAGAAACTCGAAATGAGAAGCTTTGTTCAATAGGTCTTTAACATTCATCGTACAAAGATAATTAGCTTGTGGTATATTATGAATAATTTCGATAGTTTTACGCTAATTAAACACTATAAGCATGAAAAAGATTTACTTTTTAATTCTTTTTGGATTGACAACTCAATTTCTGTTCGCCCAATCCTCAAAAACTCTTAAAGATTATAAACAAGACAAAACCACTATTGTAAAAGATAGTACTGGTAGAGTAATGGACGCTTCTGAATGGTTTGATTTGGTGAAAAGTAACAATTACACCATCGAACAAATTTCTGAAGATGGGGTAGAACCAAAAGAATTTAAATTAAGATTAAGTACGTCCGAAGAACGTATTATGGCCGCGCAACGTAGCGATCGTAAAGGACCTATAACACTTGCTGGATTTACCACTGGTAAAGAAATATTAGATTTTTCGGTAGTAGATATTAATGGAGTAACCTACACTAAAAACGATTTAAAAGGTAAGGTATTAGTGTTAAATTTTTGGTTTAAAGATGCTGCACCTTGTAAAGCTGAAATACCGGAATTAAATAAGCTCGTGAAAAAATACAAAAGCAAAAATGTAGTTTTTTTAGCACCAACATACGATCCGCGTGAAGATGTAATGGACTTCTTAAAGAAATCGCCATTTGCATACAATATCTGTA
>CALRIM020000228.1:0-3942 GCA_943360385.1 Rhizobium sp. Q54
TGCCTGCTCTTTGTTTTTTATCCAACATAACCCGCAAATCTTGTTTTTCGTTACTCAACGTCTCGAACTCCTCTTCTTGTTCGTGTTGATACTCAAAATCTGGGTTTGTGGAGTATACCACTCCTTGTATGTTTTTGTTCTTTTTAGACATTTTTTGGTACAATTACTTTTAATGATAAGGGTATTATTTCTATCATCATATCCTTTTGCTCCATTCTCGGCTCTCCATCTAAATGTATTGCCGCTTCATATTCCCTCTTTATTTCAATTTTTTTAGCTCTAAACATCTCTACATAAGAGGACGATTCAGCAGATTTATTAAACATTCTTAATGCAACTATTGGAATCATATACCATGCAATTGGTTTAACTATAACTACATCTAACCATCCATCTTTAACATCTGCTCTTGGTGCAATATGCGCATCATTACCATATTGTGATGAGTTTGCTATACTCACAATAAAAGCCTTACGAATATAGTTAACTCCATCTAAGGTAATATCGTATTCTTGTGGTATGTATTTTTTTAATTCCTGAAAAGTGGTTTTTATATATCCCACAAATCCTCGTATTTTATTTTTTGCAAAGCACTGAGAAATGTGTGCATCAAAACCAGACCCTGCAACATTGAAAAAATAATGCTCATTTAGTTTTGCAGAATCTATAATATCAATATTTAATCTATTTAAAACTTCAATAGCTTTAGCTGCTTTCAATGGTATTTTTAAACTTCTTGCTAATCCGTTTCCAGATCCAAAAGGAATAATCCCTAACACCACATTGGTATTAATAATTGCCTTTGAAACTTCATTTACCGTACCGTCTCCACCAACTGCTACTATAACATCGTACTTTTCTTTTGCTGCTGCCTTTGCTAGCATATACCCGTGCTCTTCTCGTTCTGTATAACTAATTCTATGCTCATAAACACTCTTATCCAAGTGCTTCTCTATAAGCCCTGGTATCCGTTGTTTATCCCTGCCTCCAGAAATAGGATTTACAATAAAAAGGATTTTTTTTCTCACGGTTTAGCGTAATTATTTTTTATCAAAGTAACATTAAATTTTTGAATATATGCCTCTATTGCTTTCTTCAATTCGTAACATTTTTCTTTTTGAATATCTTTAATATTATTTGTTAAATACCAATCGGTTTGATAATTATATAACGCGATTACCTTGTCATCAGAATATTGTAATACAAAAGCAGAATCTATAATTTGAAAAATTCCATCTCGGTAATTTATGGAATAATTTTTTTCGTCCTCTCTCCATAAACTTTTTCCGAAAGAATTAAATGGTTTATCGAAATGTAAATAATCCAAAACTGTTGGCATCACATCTATTTGAGATGCTATTTTTAACGATTTACCTTTCCAGTTTCTAGAAGGGTCGTAAAATATAATAGGTATTTTATAATACGAAACTTTTGTGTCAAAAAAATTATCCTCTGCATCTGGAGTATGGTCTGGAAGTATAACAAACAAAGTGTTGTAATACCATTTTTTCGTTTTAGCGTAATCAAAAAACTTTCTCAAAGCATTATCAGTATATAAAAAACTTCTGTGCTTATCTGAATCTACTTTCTTATATTTTGTTTGATATTCTTCTGGAATTGAAAATGGTGGATGAGAAGATAAACTAAAAAGCGACGCAAAAAAAGGTTTCGGTGCAGATCCTAATGTTTGTGCAAAATATTTCATAAATGGTTCATCGTATATCCCCCAGTGCCCGTCGAAATCTTTCGAATTATCATATTCGTTCATCCCAAAATAATCATCAAAACCAGCCTTTTTTGCAAAGGCATCAAAGTTCATCGACCCGTTAAATCCTCCATGAAAAAAAGCAGAATAATACCCTTTAGTCTTCAATAAATTTGGCAACGTATTTATATCGTTTGTCTGATAAACACTTCCGGTATATGCTTCATCTAAAAGTGAAGGTAAACTTGCTAATATGCTTGGTACTGCTTCATTAGATTTTTTGCCATTTGCAAATCCGTTTTCAAAAAAATAACTTTCATTAATTAAGCTATCTAAAAATGGTGAGTAGGTAGCATTTTTGTTTAATGCGCCAATATATTCATTTGAAAAACTTTCTAAAATAAATACAACTACATTTTTAGGCTCGAACAAAGTGGTAGTTGAGTAATCTTTTTTTAGTTGGAATTTTTTTGATAATTCATCTTCTGTTAAATAGTTTTTTTCTTCTAACGTTTTCTTTCCAATAGATTGTAAAATGGTAAAAGGTGTATTGAGTACCAGCGAGGCATTTTGTGGATTTCCCCATTGAGAAGCACTTATAGTTTGCAAGGGTTTTGTTTGTGTTCCACCCCTTGCGGCAATTATTAACAAACCTAAATATAGTATTACAGAAATCACTTTTAGTGCAACATATGGTTTGCTTTCTATCACTTTAATTTTCAACGTATTTTTATATAACCGATATAGCAAATAAGTTAGCATAAAGCTTATAATCAAAAGCCACCAATAATCTTTTATATAACTTGGTAATAGTTGCCATATATCGTTTTCTCCACTGAACAATTCAAATCCTGTTCTCTTCTTCTGAAACCTGAAATATTCAATATCAATTATATTAAATAATATAGACGCAAAATTGCTTGCAATAAATACAAACATTAATAGTTTATCATACGTTCTATTAGGCCAAGTAAAAATACTAGGAATATACATTAAGATATAAAGGATGTTGATATACACTATAGCCGAAATATCGAACACCAAACCCGACAAAAAGGCTAAAAGTAAGTCTGTAGCGCTTGAATTTGAAAAACTATCAAAATTATATAGTAAAAAAATCAACCTGCATATAAAGTAAATGCCTAGTAATAAGAGCAATCTGCGGGTTAATAAACGAATATGGAGGAATTTGTACGACAACATTAAAACTCAAGGATTAGAAAGCACAATATTATTTGATTTTTATTGAATATTAACTGAATATAAAAAATTATTCTATTTTTGTCGCTCATTCATGTGGATTGATTTGCTCGATTGCAACCACTTTAAAAAAAAGGCTAAAGCAGGTTTTCTGCAATCTACCCTTTTCAACCACATAATTTATATTAACATTATAGCATAATTATGTCATATTTATTTACATCAGAGTCCGTTTCAGAGGGACATCCAGACAAAGTAGCGGATCAAATTTCCGATGCATTAATCGACAACTTTTTAGCATTTGATGCAAATTCTAAAGTTGCTTGTGAAACATTAGTAACAACTGGTCAAGTGGTTTTGGCAGGTGAGGTAAAATCGAGCGCCTACTTAGATGTTCAAGAAATTGCACGTGGTGTAATTCGTAAAATTGGATACACTAAATCAGAATACATGTTTGAGGCAAACTCATGTGGTATATTATCTGCATTACACGAACAATCGGCAGACATTAACCAAGGAGTTGAACGCAAGAAAAAAGAAGACCAAGGAGCTGGTGACCAAGGAATGATGTTTGGTTATGCAACCAATGAAACTGCAGACTATATGCCTTTGGCATTAAATCTTGCGCATTCATTGTTAATTGAGCTTGCTGCTATTCGTAGAGAAAACAAAGAAATTAAATATTTACGTCCTGATGCAAAATCACAGGTTACATTAGAATATGATGATAATAACCGTCCAGTACGTATAGATTCAATCGTAATCTCTACTCAACATGATGATTTTGATTCGGAGAAAAAAATGTTGGATAAAATTAAAGCTGATATTATTAAAGTTTTAATTCCAAGAGTAATGAAAAAATATCCAAAGTATAAATCATTATTCAACGACAAAATTAATTACCACATTAACCCAACAGGTAAATTCGTAATTGGTGGACCACATGGTGATACTGGCTTAACTGGTCGTAAAATTATTGTAGATACTTACGGTGGTAAAGGTGCTCACGGTGGTGGTGCTTTTTCTGGTAAAGATCC
>CALRIM020000229.1:0-3925 GCA_943360385.1 Rhizobium sp. Q54
TGTACTTCTAATTGACCCCTTGAAATCTTCAAGCACTGTTGCAATTGGAGTAGCTATGTTATTAGTTAAAATGCTATTTGAAAGTAAATTTCCAGAACTTACATCTATAAGTATAGGGTCCCCTTCCACACTATGTACATCAAATAAACCACCATTAGCGGTTTTCCATTGCGCCAAGGAAGAATAATTAGCAGTGCCCGTTTTCAACGTTAAATTAGTACCAGTACCAATTCCATTTATATAATAAAGATTATAATCGCAAACTATATTTGTATCTGGCAATGTTGTGATATAAACAGCTGCCCTTTGTGTAGAACTAGAACTATTATAATGAAAGATATTATTTCTAATTTTTAACTTATTATTCCCAACACCAAAGATTCCATAATACAAACCAGTTATTACACTATTACTTCCAGATGAAATGGTATTATAATCTACACTAACATCTGATACCAAATAACAATAAATACCGTAATACTTAGCAACATCATTTGCAACATTATAAATTAAGTTATTGGAAATACTAAGCCCAGAAACAGAAGAACAATTTATTCCTTTAGTTTCTTGTGATGAAGTTACATTAGTAGCAAGAGAGAGATTATGGATTTTATTTTTATCAATTCTTGAACCCGTAACAATTCCACTAATTTGAATTCCATTGACAACAGAAGCAGATGTGGTGTTTAATTGGGTTGAGTAAATATCATTTTCAATTATTTGAGTATTAATTGCATTATTAATATATAAACCATAATTACTTAAATCAACAATACTGTTTTTTCTTATCACCACATTCAAAGGGTAATTTTTAGCACCCTCAATTTCAACAGCAGCACGCATTCTAGTAAAATAATTGTTTTCTACTAAAACATTATTTACTTTAACTGGGAGGGTATAAAAAGCTTCCGAATTCCCCTTAATAGAAATTGAGTTACCTATACCTTGTGTTTGATGATAAAATGCATTTCTTCGAATTTGTATATTTTCACTACTATCTGAAACTTGAATGCAGGAACCAAATGAATATCCAGAATTATACTTAAAATTAAACCCATTGATTACCATGTTTTTAATCCCATGCAAATACAACAAACTTTGCTGATTGTACTCTGTAGAACTTGAAGGAATATTTACATTTAATACAGTGCCGTTTCCATTAAAAGTAACTGAATAATTCGATTGTGGATTGTAATTATATAAATGATAAATTCCAGTATATGGACCAGCAGTAGAATCAAAATTAAAAACTACATTAGCACAAACCCCTCTTGTATTTAAGGCATTCACAACAGACTGCATTGAGGTGAATTCACCATTCACACCAACAGTATAAACTCCATTCAATGCAGGTTTAACAATAGACTGTATTGTATCATTAGAATTAATTAGATCTGTAGTATTATTTACATTAACAATCCAAAGTTTAATATTATCTCCAGTTGCAGAGGATAAGTATATTTTACCAATATTGATTATCGTATCTGAAGTACTTGTTAAATTTGAGCTAAATAATTTATTAAACTTGAGTATGCCATTTACAGACAATGCCAAAGTGAATGAAATAATAGTAGCATTACTATTATTTCTTAATCTACATGAAAGTGAGGCAGAATCCCCTATACATTTTCCTGCTTCAATATTTAAATTTTTTAATTCTGCATCATTTATATTCCTAGAAAATCCAAACTGAATATTTGGGCGGTCAGAGTTTCTATTCAATGTACTCCTATTTGCTATTATATTTGTAGTCTTAGATAAATTTGCATTTGCAGCAACTGTGTACCTCCAACCTAATTTTGATGCTGAAGAATCTGGATTCTCCCAATCAACTAGAACCAACAAATTATCTGTGCCATTCCAGTTGTATTTAGTATTAAAATTTATTTTTTTCCAACCAGATGTTGTTCCAAAATTAACGGTTGTGTCTGAAAATACTAAAGTCGAATTATTCTGAAGTAAAGCCCAAGATTTTGTACTACTATCAAAAGAAGAAGTTAAAATAGGTTTGATATAAATTTTCAACCTTCCATTATTATTAGGTTGAAGCTGCCCACCTGGACTAGTTCTATACCAAGCCAAGTTACTTATTGTTCCAGCATAACCTCCAGCGGCAATAATTTCTGCAGCAGTATAAATGGCAGCTGACCTAGAATATCGCAGTGTAGAACCGCTTGTAATAGAAATTGGACTACCATAAGTGTTTAATGTATTTGACCCAACTACAACCTGTTGTGCCATACCAAAAGAACTAACACATAACAATATAATTAGCGAAACGCAAACTTGCAATATAATCTTGTTTTTCATCAGATAGAATATAGGGCAATTTAAGGAATATTTCGATTTTATAAAATGCACATTGATGCAATTGAATAGCTATATTTCTAGATTACTTGATAATTCTAAACAAATTTCATAAATTGAAATATGAAATCAATTAAACAATTTAAATCGCTCTTTTTACTGTTGATTATTGCTTTTGCTTTCAATTATTCTTTTGCTCAAGAAAAGGTAATTCTAGGCTGTTCGAAACTTTACGAATTTAATTCGAATTTTTATAACCGTAACGATTCCATTAATTCTTACTTTATAATTGATACCAACAATGTAAATAACATTTGGGAAATTGGGGAAAACAAAAAAATGAACTTTGGCTCTAGCTATGGGTTAATGACTGGCTTAACTAACAGTTATCCTATAAACAACATTTCCTCTTTTAAAATTGGAGTAGTTACGTGTAGTGGTCTTCCAAAAAACACTTCTGGATTTTACTATTCTGATATCTCATTCGAATATTTTTGCAGGACTGAAAAAAATAAAGACGGTGTTGTTGTGGAAACAAAACTAAATAATAATGGCACATGGAGAAATGCAATCTCAGATACTAATATATTTATTTCTTCACAAAGTAATTTTTATTCTGTTAGGGATACTATTAAAAGTGCAGGAAACAAACCAGGTTTTACAGGAGCTTCAGGGGCAAGCTATACTACTCATATAATTGGGATTTACCCTGCTGCACTTAAGCATGAATTTGACACCATTTGGGTTAAATTTACTTTTTATAGCGATTCTAATGCTACAAATCATGCTGGATTTAATATTGCTAATCTAAGTGTAAATGGAATTTTCTCTGGTATTGAAAACACTAAAGTTGAATCACTGGAAATCAATCCAAACCCAACAAGTGGTAAGCTTATAATTCAAAACTTAGATGTTAAAGAATTTTCAGAAATTTCTCTTTATTCTATTCATGGAAAACTTATAAGCACAATTCTTCTTTCAGAAAATAAAGAAATCGACATTTCATCTTACGTCCCTGGAATATATTTGTTGAAATCTGGGAATAAACAAAAACGAATTGTGAAATACTAAACTCGTAATTCGTAACTCGTAATTCCTTTCTCAATTCTAGCTACTAGCTACTCTCAACTATCATAAAAAAAGCCCTGAATTTCTTCAAGGCTATTTTTTTTACGAGCACGTGAGCACACGATTCACGAACACACTAATTACTTTACTTCTTCGAAGTTAACATCTTGCACATTATCATCCGAAGGTGCTGCTTGACCTGCGTCCGCTGCTCCTTCTGGTGCACCTGCTTCTTGAGTAGCTTTGTAAAGCTCTTCAGATGCTGCATTCCATGCATTTGTTAATTCAGTTTGTGCTGCATCCATTGCATCGAAATCTTTAGCTGCATGTGCATCTTTCAATTTCTTCAACGCTGCTTCAATGTTTTCTTTATTTGTACCTGTTAACTTATCTCCGTATTCAGAAATTTGTTTTTCAGTTTGAAAAATTAAAGAATCAGCTGCATTTAATTTATCAACTTCTTCTTTTGCTTTTCTATCTGTATCAGCATTCGCTTCTGCTTCTTCTTTCATTTTTTTGATGTCGGCATCACTTAATCCTGAACTTGCTT
>CALRIM020000230.1:0-3899 GCA_943360385.1 Rhizobium sp. Q54
AAAGTGGCACTTTCTTCTGTGAGTACAGATGGTGCATTGCTAAATTTACAAACAGAAATCCCACATTGGAATTTTGAAAAGGTAAAAAAGGACGGACAAAATTTATGGAATACTGAACTCAATAAAATTCAGATAGAAGCTTTACATAAAGAGGATCTAGTAAATTTCTACACCTCCCTATATCATACTTGTTTAAGTCCAACTATTTATAATGATGTGGATGGGAAATACAAAGGGCTCGATCAAAACATACATACCTCCACTAACTTCACAAACTATACTACCTTTTCTTTGTGGGATACTTACCGAGCCTTGCATCCTCTATTTAATATAACACAACCCAAACGAAACTCCGATATGGTAAGCTCCATGCTTGCTCACTACCAGCAAAGTGCCGAACATATGTTGCCCATTTGGTCGCATTATGCAAACGAAAATTGGTGTATGATTGGGTATCATTCGGTTTCTGTAATTGTTGATGCCATAATAAAAGGAAATGCAAATTTCGATACTAAATTAGCTTTAGAAGCATGTGTTGCAACGGCTAGAAATAGAGCCTATGATGGACTAGGTTATTACATAGACAAAGGATATGTTCCAGAAGATAAGAATGGAGCCTCAGTCTCTAAAACCCTTGAGTATGCTTACGATGACTGGTGCATAGCACAAATTGCGTTGAAGCTAAATAGAAAAGAAATTTATGAAGAATTCATTGCACGCGCTGAAAATTATAAAAATGTATACGATGCGTCTATTGGCTATATGCGGCCTCGATTAAACGATGGAACATTTAAAAAAGAGTTTGATGTATTAAGCACCAATCAAGCCGGATACATTGAAGGAAACTCTTGGAACTACAGTTTGTATGTTCCACATCAACCTACAACATTAATTAAAATGATGGGAGGTGAAAAAGCATTTTCTACACACCTCGATTCATTATTCACAATGCACCTCCCCGATAAATATTTCGAAGAAACGGAAGATATTTCTCGCGATGGTATAATTGGAAATTATGTACACGGAAACGAACCTTCGCATCATGTAGCTTATCTATTTAACTACGCAAATCAATCGCATAAAAGCCAAGAAAACATTCGAAATATTTTAAACAAAATGTATAAACCCACCGCAGATGGTTTGGGAGGAAATGATGATTGCGGACAAATGAGTGCATGGTATATTTTCAGTTCATTGGGCTTTTACCCTGTTGCACCAGGCTCTTCAGACTATGTAATCGGAAGCCCTCTAGTAAAGAATGCTATTTTCCATTTAGAAAATGGAAAAACCTTTACCATTGAAGTGAAAAACCAAAGCGATAAAAATGTTTACATCAAAAAAATAATGTTGAACGATAAACCTTTGGATGGATTTATATTGAAGCATGAAGATTTGGTGAAGGGTGGGAAGCTTGTGTTTGTGATGGGTAGTTCTTATTGAGTATCGGGTAGCGAGTATCAGGTAGCGAGTAAAAAATTTGAATTAAAACTTAAACTGTAATTATATGTTGCTAGTGTAAATCAATCAAAACATGAATTTATCAAACAATAAAATTTTAATTACAGGTGGTGCAACAGGAATTGGATTCGGATTAGCCGAAAGATTTATTAAAGAGAACAACACGGTAATTATTTGTGGAAGAAGACCGGAAGCATTAGCATCTGCAAAAAATAAATTGCAAAATTTAATTACAAAACAATGCGATTTAACTATTGAGAGTGAACGAATTGAACTTTTAGAATGGTTGAAAAAAAATCATCCAGATGTTAACGTTATTGTAAACAATGCAGGTATTCAAAATTGGATGAATTTAGAAGATGGAGATTTTTTTGAAAAAGCAAAGCAAGAAATCTCAATAAACATAGAGGCTTTAATTCATATGTCATCACTATCACTTCAATTAACATCCTTAAACACCATTATGAATGTGAGTTCTGGTTTGTCATATGTACCACTCATAAAAACTCCGGTATATTCTGCAACCAAAGCATTTGTAAGAAGCTTTACCACTTCTATGCGTCAATTATTATTAGCTAAAAACATAGAAGTAATAGAAATTATTCCACCTGCACTAAATACAGATTTAGGCGGAGTTGGTTTACATGATTATGCTCCACCAGTAAGCGATTTCATAGAAAGTATTTTCGAACAATTAAAAGAGGGTAAAAATCGATTAACCTTCGGGATGAGCGAAATGATGGCTAAAGCGAATCCAGATGAGCTTCAAGTTGCATTCACACGAATGAACCAAGTAACAAGTTAATTTAATTAACCCGATACTCGATACCTGATTCTCGATTCCAAGCAAAAAAAAGCCAATTGGCACATTGGCTAATTGGCTAATTTTTTTGGTGGTGATACTCGGATTCGAACCAAGGACACAAGGATTTTCAGTCCTTTGCTCTACCAACTGAGCTATATCACCCTTTTGGGACTGCAAATGTAGCATCTTTCTCGATTTTAAAAAATCTTTTTTCAAATTTTCCGGAAAGCATTTAAAATCAGTCTATATAGAGAAAAATCTTACGAGCAATTATAAATAAAGGGATAAAAGCTTAAATTCGCAGGAAGAGTAAGAAGATATGGTATTACAGATTTTATTTATTGCCCTTACGGCATTTGCTGTTTATTGGTTCTCTAAGAATGTAGCGAAAATTCGTCGCAACATTCTCTTAGGCAGAGACATTGATCGTTCGGATAGACCAAAAGAACGTTGGATGACGATGCTTAAAGTGGCTTTCGGGCAAACTAAAATGGCTGCTCGTCCGGTTCCATTTGTATTACATCTTCTCATATATGCTGGCTTTGTCATCATCAATCTAGAGGTTTTAGAGATTATTATTGATGGAGCATTTGGTACTCATCGTGTGTTTGCACCCCTTTTAGGTGGGTTATATAACTTTCTAATTGGTTCATTCGAATTCTTAGCGCTTGGTGTATGGTTAGCCTGTGTTATTTTCTTTGCACGAAGAAATTTCTTGAAATTAAAGAGATTCAGTGGAACAGAAATGACTTCTTGGCCAAAATCAGATGCTAATTATATTTTAATAACTGAAGTATTGTTGATGTCGGCATTCTTGATCATGAACGCAGCCGATTTCAAACTTCAACAATTAGGAGTATCACATTACATTAATGCTGGGGCTTTTCCAATTTCAGGCTTCTTGGTAAATCTATTACCATCTGATGTTCACGGATTAGAATTAATAGAACGTTCTTGTTGGTGGTTCCACATTTTAGGAATACTAGCATTTTTAAATTATGTCCCATATTCTAAACACTTCCATATTTTCTTGGCATTTCCAACTACTTACTTCTCTAACCTAGAGGCAAAAGGAAGATTTACCAACATGAAAAGTGTTACAAACGAAGTAAAAGCTATGCTCGACCCAAGTTTTGTTCCTGATGCAAGTGTTGCTCCTGGAAGATTCGGCGCAAAAGATGTGCAAGACCTTACTTGGAAACAATTAATGGATTCTTATACCTGTACAGAATGTGGAAGATGTACTTCTGTTTGTCCAGCAAATCAAACTGGCAAATTGCTTTCTCCACGTAAAATTATGATGGATACGAGAGATCGATTAACAGAAGTTGGCTTGAATATTGATAAAAATGGTAAAGAGGCAACAGACGATAAAACATTATTAGATAATTATATTTCGAGAGAAGAATTATGGGCATGTACTTCTTGTAATGCATGTACTGAGGCTTGTCCAGTAAACATCGATCCGCTTTCTATAATTTTAGATATGCGTAGGTATTTAGTGATGGAAGAATCGGCAGCACCAAGTAGCTTAAACGCAATGCAAACCAACATAGAAACCAATGGCGCACCTTGGAAATTTTCTCCAAGCGATAGAGCAAATTGGACAAGTTAGTGTGCTAATGTGCTCGTGTGC
>CALRIM020000231.1:0-3871 GCA_943360385.1 Rhizobium sp. Q54
TGTCTTTCATGTCGATACGAATGGCGACACTATTATTTTGGGTAAAATTGATAAAATCGTTTGATGGATTGGAATAAACAACTCTGAAAGGAACACCAGTGGAATTAATTCCATAAGTACCACCTTCAAACAAATTTCCGTTAAGCAATAATGTAGGCAACGCTGCATTATTATTTCCCCCAAGGTCAATGCTTGTTGTTCCATATTGAATAACCACCGGAAATTGTTGCCCAGGTTCAAATATCCTCAGGTATTGCGTGTGTAAGAATTTATTGCTTTGAATATCAAGCCCGGTAATGTTATATGGCTTGTAATCCATTATTTTCAAATGCGTAATGTTTCGATTAAATATTGTATTAGAAACACTCAACTGTGCGTTCCCTCCACTTACAGATATACCTATCTGAGCATCATAAATATAATTAGGTTCCGATGTTGGCCATGGGCCGGGAACAAGTATAATTTTTCCTGTTCCGATTACTTCAAACCCCTTCCACATTCCGGCACAATCTGATGATTTAAAAGAGCAGCCATACAACCACAGTTCCATGTTATTTCCTATAATAATTTTTGCATCTTGCGCCATTGAAAAACGCATTTTATGAAATTCATATTTAGAAATAGTTGAGGCTGAATTAGCAATGAAAGACAAGGTTCCTGCAACTTTTATATCATTACCTGATATGTTAAAAGGGTTGTCCGTTTGACTATATTTAACGGGGCTTTGTGATGGGGTTTCGGCCATAGATAAGTCTTTTATGTCATAATAATCAAAGGGTGTGTTTTCATAATTTTCCCCATCTATCTGGTCGGGTAGGCAATAGTAGTTCCCATATGTCAGCGCTGTTCCTACCGGTATATTACCCGAAAGTTCGGCTAAATGCGTGGTCAAATTAATACCAATACAACCATATGCAGATGTGGCGTATATAAGCCCATTTTTGGCATACTCTAATTGGGATGCTCCATAAATGCTTGTACCTGCTATGTAGTTGAAAGGACCTGGGGTTAAGCCTATTGATTTCCAGTATATACCATGATTTCCGGATGATCCACCAGTTGTTACGTATAAAGAAGCCCCGTCTTGTGAAAACTCAACACCTCTCAAAGGAGTAGCGTTGACTGAATTTGTTGTAAGCTGAAATATTGAATTTATACTATTATCCCAATTTCCATCACTGGGAGTTAAACCAATCATAAAGTATTTATGTATACTTCCTGATGCCACAGTACCCCAAATTAATCTACTTCCATCATGCGACAAATCTGCTTCTAATGTTCCAAATTCAAAAAGTGAATTATTGCTGATATCAAAAATGGTTGAAGGAGCAGAAATTCCATTATTACTTCCGTTCAGATCAGTGAGTGTAATTTTCATCACTTTACCTGCTACCCAATATAAGTACCTTTTATTATTTATCAATTTGGAAACGGCTTGTCCGCCATGAGCAAAAGAAGAAGTTGTAGATCCTGGTATTGAAGAAGGTATTGAAGTTGCTAATGTTCTCCTGTTACCTGATGCATCTTTAACATCCATTACTGTAACATTACCATTTACGCCATCTACTGAAACTATTTTTGCGAAAAGGGACATCTGACCACTAATACCATTTTTTTTCATCACCGAGTAAAACACGTAATAGTTTTTAATACAAGAATTCGAAGTTTCGATGCATGGAACAATAGGATATTCGCAGTTAAATTCTAGATAATGCTCAGTTGCAGGGCTGATTGGGTCAAAAGTGGATACAACCTTTCCAAATCCATCATAAATATTCCAATCACCAACGTAGAATAACATTCTTCCTTTGCTATCGTAAATACTGTTTTTGGCTTTAAATGTTGTTGGCAAGCCATCATTTGAAACAATTGGTGCAATTGCAGGATTCGTTGAAAAAGTTACGTTTTGCCCATAAAGAGGCCATTTGGTTAATTGTATTTGCGCATTCGCATTTACAACTAGCATCCATGCCAGTAGTAAGAGTAATTTATTTTTATACATATATATATTGTTTATATTTTTTAGGTAAATCTAACTTTCATGGACTAGGATAATATGCAAGCACTTAGCCAATGTTCCATATCCGTTAAAATAAAATTGTGCATTACTTTTAACCAAATTGATTAAGAATAGAAGAATAAAACAGCTCCCAATAATGCCTTGATTTCTCATAGTTTTTGTTGAATAAATTGTTAATTAAAAAATTGCATTATTGACGAATAAATTATTTTTCTTAATATTCAACTGACTATTGAACGTTCAATAGTTATTCCATTAAAACAAAAACTCTATACATAATGAGAGTATGCATTGGTTAAATGAGAATTAGTGTAGATGTAATTAGAATTAGAAAATGGAGAAAAAATAGGAATATTTTATTCTATACAAATAACAATACACTATGAGAAAAAAATGGAAATAATAATTTAAAACTGTCGGATTTTCGGGGGTACTTACAATTGACAAGAAAAAAACTTGCATTTGAAAAGCTTTTTTATTCCGTGATCATTTAGTAGGTTAGCTTTTCTGAATTTTGGAATGGTCTATAATTTTCTTTTTTTTATGGAAGTAAATGGGGGTAGTGTGAATTTTTCTTTAGAAACATAATGATGATTTGAAGAAAAATTAGAGGATTGTCGCTAATAGGACGCATCGAAAGGGGGGAAATTAATCTAACTCTAAGTTCAATCACATCCATTGCTCACGCATTAATGTTGGATATAAGGATTTATTGAATTTTAAACCTTAATATTTATTATATTTAGATAAATATAAAATCGATGGAAATAATTATTGGAGATAATCCTATAAACGAGTTCTCGGAGGATTTATTGAATAGAACTAATATTGTTAACACAATATCTCAATTGATAATTAATTATAGTTCTAATAATTCAATAGTTTTGGGCCTTGATGGTAAATGGGGAGATGGCAAATCTTCGATATTAAACTTATTAAACAAAGATCTTTCTGTTAAAGCCCCATCAATAATTAGAATTAATTTTAATCCTTGGTTATATAATAATCAAGATCAATTATTATTAATGTTTTTTAATGAATTATCTAAGGCACTGGATAAGAAAGACCTTTCAAAGGTCGATAAGGTAAAAGGTTTTTTAAATGACTATAAAGTTGCAATTAGTGTAGCAACTAAACATATTGGACTTGACTTAGAGGCAATTGAGAAAATCACAAAACAACTTGAAAATTCAATAGAAGATAGAAAAGAAAAGGTCTTTGAGAGCTTAAAAAAATTAAATCAAAAAATTGTTATTATTTTGGATGATTTGGATAGGTTGGATATTGAAGAAAATTTAATGGTTTTTAAACTAATTAAGCTAGTTGCACCATTTCCTAATATAATATATATACTTGCTTTTGATTTCAATTTAATTACCAAACAAATTGAAAGAAGGATAAATGAAACTGAAACAAATTATCTCGACAAAATAATTCAAATCCCTATAAAAATTCCTTCAATAAGAAATAATGATTTTAGAAATATTTTTCTTTCACAAATTGATAAATTGTTTAAATTTTATTCTATTGAACTTTCAGATGAGGAAAAATATAGATTAATATTTTGGTCAGATAAGTTTATTATCCCTAATCTATCGAATTTAAGAACTCTATATCGTGTTTCGAATTCATTACATTATCCTTTTCAGTCTTTAAAGGGTGAGGTTAATTATGTAGATTTGATTTTAATCGAATCAATTAAATCATATTATATCAGTTTATATGAGCATATATCAAAAAATGAGACATTTTATATTGATAGAGCAAATCACAATTTAACTGGTCATATATATAAAAATGAAATTGATTCTTTTAAGAGTGAATTTGAAAAATTAACAAATTGTGAAAGTA
>CALRIM020000232.1:0-3831 GCA_943360385.1 Rhizobium sp. Q54
TATATGAAAGAGGTGTATATATCACTTACGAAACCAAACCAACCCTGGATGGGGGCTTTGCAATGATAGGATTTGGTGATAATCCGAAAGACACCCTGAAGAATCAGGATGTGTGGTTTTTGAAAGTAGATAGCACAGGTTGTTTGTATGATAATTGTTTGTCGATGGGCATCGATAATAATACAAAGAACGAACCTTTTATGAGGGTATATCCTAATCCGAATAATGGTATTATAAATATTGAAACGGATATAAACATTTCAAGATTAGAATTGCTAGATGTAGTGGGGAGAGTAGTATTGGAAGAATTAAATTATAACCGTGAGCCCATAGAAGTTTCATTATATCCAGCTGGATTATATTTCTTAAGAATGCACTTAGATGATGGAAGGTATTATACGGAAAAGATACTAGTAGAATAAAAAAAAGTCCTCTCGTTTTCACGGAGGACTTTTCTGAAATTCTGAAATTCTGAATTTTTGATCTTCTGAAATTACTTATTAACCACTTTTGCTAAAGCAGCACCTGCTTTAAATTTAGCAACTTTCTTAGCAGCAATTTTAATTGCTTTACCTGTTTTTGGGTTACGACCTACACGTGCTGGTCTTTTAGTAACTGAAAAAGTTCCGAAACCAACTAATGTTAATTTGTCTCCTTTTTTTAATGCTTTAGTAGTTGCATCTAAAAATGCATCTAATGCTCTACCTGAATCAGCTTTAGTTAGCTTAGATCCTGAAGCGATTGCTTCGATTAATTCTGCTTTGTTCATAATTGTACAATAATAAAATAGTTAATTAATATTTGATTTTTATTTGTTTCTTCTGAAACGCCTTATTTTGTTATATAAAAGAAGAAGTAAAATCTCATATTACCAAGCATACTTCACAAAAAAATTATTCACATTGTGTTAAAAATCTTTTTGAAAGGCTTCAATACACCCTTATTACATTCATTTTCAAGGTTTTCATTAAAATAAATCCAAGCATAACTTTTTTTCGTATCTCCTACAAATACCTATTTTATTACCATTTAACCGATATACGATGAGAAAAAGTAAGTTAAAACGTTGGTTGTTCATAACTGGATCTATTGTTATAACATTATTCTTGGTGCTTCTGGTCCATATTTATATGGTAACCAGAAATAAAAACGACGATAAACGAATTCGTCAATTGGCAAGAATAGATTTCAAACAAGAAATAGATTCTGCCTTTGCAAATTCCATTAAAAATAAGATACTATCTATGGATGGGGTTGATGCTGGATATTTTAACATTTCACAAAAGACCTTTATCTATTCCTTTAATCCTGCGATGCAAAACGCAGATAAAATATTTGTACAAGTAATGAAAGAAGGAAATTACAAAGCTGTTCGATTTAGGGTGAACGACAATCTTCTGGCTTCTGGTTGCCCTATAATTGATAAGTCTACTATTGCTTATCAAGTTACAGCAATGGTGCAAAGGATAATTAAGAATTAACAATTAACAATTTAAAAATATGAAAAAAACAACTTTACTTTTTGGAACCATTTTATTAATGAGTACAATCGTTTTCACTTCGTGTAAGGAAGATGAAAAAACAGTTACACCTGCTACACCTACACTTTATGAAAAGCTTGGTGGTACTACTATGGTAGCCGATCCGGCTAATCCTTCTCAGATGATTGAAAAGGGTAGATTGGGGTTACGTTCCGTGGTTGACAGTACTATATTTATTATTGCTGGCGACAATGAATTGAATCCGTATTTTGCAGTTCTACTTTCTGAAGTAGGCTCTGGTAATGTAACTGGATTTACAGCTTTAAGTAAAAACTTAACCGATTTTTTCTGTGTTGCAACTGGGGCTAAGAATTTTACTTACAACGGAATTGCTTCTATGGCAGCAGCACATGATCCTGCTCAGAATAACAGAATGGCAATGAAAGCAAATAATGATTCTTACAATAAATTTATTGCTGATGTAGTTGCTGGCGCTGCTCAAAATGGAGTAACAGATCAAGCGATCGTTTCTGAACTGGGTACGATACTAGAAAGTCTTCGTACAACAATAGTTCAACGATAATAAAACCAATTTTTTTTTGCTCAAGGGGTTCGTTATTTAATTATAGCGAATCCTTTTTATTATACTCGATACGTAATTGCATTAATGCTCATTCCAGCACCTACAGATGCCAATAAAATCACATCTCCCGACTTCACTTCATGGTTCTCTATTTTGCCTTTAAATACAAGGTCTAATAGGGTTGGTACAGTAGCTACCGAACTATTGCCTAGTTCGTGTATGCTCATTGGCATAATATGTTCGGGAATGTCTTTTATTTCATATAATTTATAGAATCGCTGAATAATTGCTTCATCCATTTTTTCATTTGCTTGATGAATGAAAACTTTTTTCAAATCTTTTATATCTATACCCGCTTTATCTAAACAAGTTTTCATCGCAAGTGGAACATTAGTCAATGCAAATTCGTAAATTTTTCTGCCGTGCATTTTTATATATCGCGTTCCTTCTGTATGTCCTTTTTTATAAGATGGTCCGTAGAATAAATAATAAGCTTCTTCATTAGCAAAAGTCTGACTGGCTACACTTAAAATTCCTTTATTATTCTCATCAGCATAAGAAATAATATTTGCACCTGCACCATCAGAATAAATCATAGAATCTCTATCATATGGATCTACTACTCTCGAGAGCGCTTCTGAGCCTATTACAAGAACGTTTCTTGCGTCACCCGACAGAATGTATTGCCTGGCTAGTATAACTCCTTGTACCCATCCAGGGCAGCCAAAAATAATGTCGAAAGCTGCGCAATTTGGATTCTTAATTCCTAAATCGTGCTTCACTCTTGTTGCTAAACAAGGTAATACATCTGTTTGTACAGTGTCTTTGGGAATATTCCCGAAGTTATGTGCAAAAATAATTGCATCTATTTCTTCTACATTGATGTTTGCTTCAGCTACCGCTCTTCGTGCTGCAATACTTCCCATTTCGGAATTAAGCATCGAATCGTCTGCGTATCTCCTAGAATCTATCCCTGTTATATCTTTGAATTTACGAATAATTGTTTCTGTACCCTGTGGTAACGGTTCTCCTTCCTCAGAATAAAATTCGTGTTTGAAAAAATCTTGATTGGTAATTTTATTTTCAGGTATAAACGACCCAACTCCTTTAATGACTACTGACATTTCTCTATTTTTTTGCAAGTTAAGATTAAATTATAGGAATAAGAAAAGGGGACGAACCTCCTGTTCTAATCCCCTTACTATACTACAAACACTAAGCATTGTTATATTCCTGATTATGCCTCAAGAACAATCTCTTTTTTATCTATTTCGTGTATATATTGCATTAAGTCAACCAGTTTGTTAGAATATCCCCACTCATTATCGTACCACGCTACTAGTTTTACAAAGGTTGGACTTAACATTATTCCAGCTTCAGCATCAAAAATGCTGGTACGGGCATCGCCCATAAAATCGCTCGAAACCACAGCATCTTCGGTGTAACCTACTATTCCCTTTAATCCATTAAGAGATGCATCTTTCATAGCTTCTTTTATTGCTTCATAGGTAGTTGGTGTTTTTAATTTACATGTTAAATCCACTACAGATACATTTGGCACTGGTACCCTAAAACTCATTCCTGTAAGTTTTCCTTTTAATTCTGGAATTACTAAACCAACTGCTTTTGCAGCTCCTGTAGATGACGGAATAACATTTTGATAAGCACCTCTGCCACCTCTCCAGTCTTTTGCCGATGGCCCATCTACTGTTTTTTGAGTCGCAGTTACTGCATGAATAGTAGTCATCAATCCTTCTTCTATTCCAA
>CALRIM020000233.1:0-3789 GCA_943360385.1 Rhizobium sp. Q54
AATTTAATATTGGTAAATCCTCCATTGTTTTCAGGTAGTTTTTGTTTAATAATATCTGCTTGAATAGTTACTCCTAAATGATTTGCTTGCGCTGTTAAGTCAGCTGCAACATGGTAATCAACACCATCTTTTTTAAACGCATCGTTACGAGTATAGCACCACAATACAGTTGCCATACCTAATTCGTGTGCGCGCTCAAATGCTTGCGCCACCTCAATAATCTGACGATTTGAATTTTCTGAACCAAAATAAATAGTCGCACCAACAGCACATGCACCTAAATTCCATGCATCTTCTACAGAACCAAACATAATTTGATCGTATTTATTTGGGTAGGTCATTAATTCATTATGGTTCAATTTTACCATCATTGGAATTTTGTGTGCGTATTTTCTAGATACACTTGCCAACACACCAAAAGTAGAAGCTACAGCATTGCAACCTCCTTCGATAGCTAATTCAACAATTTTTTCTGGATCAAAATAAATCGGATTTGGAGAAAATGATGCTCCAGCTGTATGTTCAATTCCTTGATCTACTGGTAAAATGGATAAATATCCAGTTCCTGATAATCTTCCATGATTATACATTGAAGCTAAACTTCTTAGTACTTGTGGATTTCTATTGCTGCCAATAAAAGAACGATCGATAAAATCAGCCCCTGGTAAATGAATAATGTCTTTGCTTACAGTTTTTGAAGTATGATTTAATAATGTTTGGGCATCTGCACCCAATAATTCTGTGATTTTATCAATTGTCATATCTTGAAAAGATTTTTTAGTTCTGCAATACTAGTGAAAAAACCACTGATTTGAAATAGTAAAATAGCCTAAAGGCATACAAATACCTATAAATCATGCAAATAAGCCTATAATACTTTTCTGTAAAAATAGGGTTGATAGCTTCCAATAAGTCCTAATCCGTTATTTATATTGCTATATACTAGGGTAGGCTCCGAAAAAGGGTCCTCTCCGCTGTAATTTTGTAGGCTTTTAAAATACTTGTAATAATGTTCATCGGTTTTAGAAATAACCGCGTCGAAACCGATGTAATTTGTCCAAAATGACTCGAAACTTGATGCACCAATTTGTAAGGTTGTATGCATTTCTGATCCATTATTGTTATCATCATTCAAATATAAATTACCATAGAAATCTGTCATGGGAACTCTAACAGTATCGCCATTTTCATCCTTCACTAATCCATACAGCTCTATACAATAATAATTTTTTTCAGCAGCAGGGTCCTGCCATTTCAAATAAGCATAATAAGTTTTAAATTCTCCTCCAAATGGATCCTGTTGTACAGTACTATCAATCTTTACCTCATTAATATTAATCGGGGTATTACTAATTGTTTTAAAGTTAGTAGATATTGATTTGCCATTATAATCAACACTTACGGTATAGGTTTTATCAAAATCTATGATCATCGAATCTTTTAGCAATGCGTATCCATTTAAACTAAAAAGATATAGGAGTTTAACCGTTTTTGTTCCATCATTAATTTTGATGGTAGCCGTTGTAATAGGGTTCGAATTATTATAATTTATCCCATCAAAAATGGGGTCGCTCATTGTAAGAGTTAATAGCTGTGTATCACTGGCAGGCTTTATAAATGCAGTAACTACGAATTTTGGGTCTTGTGCAGGAATTTCAATATCAGCATCTGTTTCGCAGGCCATTTGAAATGAAACTCCAATTAATATGAATAGATAGAATAGTGTCTTTTTCATGCAATTTAAAATTTATAAGTCCAGCTAATTGAAGGCATAATAGGGAAGAGAGAAACTCTTTTTAACACCTTATCTACACCATTAGATTTTGTTCCGATGTAATAGAAATAAGGATTCTTGCGATTGTATAAATTATAAACAGATAACTCAAAAATTCGCTCGGAACGTTTTAATTTAGAGTGAAACTGCATACTTACATCCATTCGGTGGTAAGCTTCCATTCTGAAATTATTTTTACCATTGTAATCGTTTACATAAATAGGATAATTATAACCACTACCTCCTCCAGGTGAATGTGTTTGAACTACGTATTCTGCTCTTGGTAATGTTATTGCATTACCAGTTCCATACACCCAAGTACATGAAAATGTAAGATCTTCTCTAGCTTTATAAATACCAACTACAGATACATCGTGTCTCCTGTCATACCTTGCGTAATATTTTTTTCCAAAATTCAATTCATCAAATTGCAGTTGTGTCCATGATAGTGTGTATCCAATCCAACCGGTGAATTTGCCTTCAATTTTCTTTACTAACAACTCTGTTCCATAGCTCCATCCTTGTCCGCTAGTAATATTATCTTCCCAAGAAATTTTTTCATCACTACCAACTTCATCTATTGATAAAAAACTAGCTCCTTCTTTATAAGCAACTACATTATCCATTTTTTTGTAATATCCTTCGATACTAACGTTGTAATTTTTTGGTATGAAATCTTTTGCGATTCCTATTGCAACTTGTTGTGAACTTTGAGGAGGTACCTTTGAAGTAGCTGGTACCCATAAATCGGTTGGTAAACCAACACCTGTACCCGAAAGTAAATGAATGTATTGTTGCATATAAGCATAAGAAGCTTTTAATGCTAAGTCTTCTTTTAGTTGATAGCTTACACCTGCCCTTGGTTCGAGCGCAGCATAGCTTTTTTTATCAACATAAAAGTGTGAAATTCTAATTCCGGTATTTGTTTTAAAACGCGTTCCAAATTGCGCTCTGTCTTCTAAATAAACAGCAGACTCCAGTGCATTTATATCGTTACGTACATCTGTATTGCCCTCGGTAAATTGTGAGTTCTTAACAGTTGCAGCACTTGGTGTAAATAAATGTTGTTGAATAAACACACCAGCTTTTAATAAATGTTTTTCATTTAATGCATAATCGAAATCATGCTTTACACTTAGATCTCTTATCCCTGAATACAGTCTAATTTGAAAATTATCGCCATTGAAATTTTCTTTTATTTCTGTGTTAAACCTATACTGGCTATATATTACAGATGTATTTGAAAATAATTTAGAATTGTATACATGGTTCCATCTTACTGTTCCTGTTCCATTTCCCCAATATAATCCAAACTCCGATTTCGATAAATCATAGTCGCTTTTTGCATACACTTTATCTCTCCCAAAATAGCCACTTACATAGACTTTATTTTTACGATTTATTTCATAATTAACCTTTGCATTTAAATCATAAAAATAATACCCGGCTTTTGCATCGTCGGGTAAAAATGGATAAATCAACGCATCTATATATGTTCTACGAGCAGAAATTAGAAAAGAAGATTTGTTTTTTTTCAATGGACCCTCAAGTGTAAATCTCGAAGAAATTAGTCCAATACCCACAGAACCTTTAATGCCTTCTTTACTTCCATCTTTCATATTCATTTCTAACACAGAAGAAAGTCGACCGCCATACCTGGCTGGGAAACCACCCTTGGTAAGTTCTACATTTTTTAACGCTTCACCATTGAATAACGAGAAGAACCCAAATAGATGGAATGCATTGTAAACAGGCGCATCATCCAGAATTATTAAATTCTGATCTGGACCGCCACCACGAACATATAACCCAGAATTTCCTTCTGATCCTTTTTGTACACCTGGTAGTAATTGCAATACTTTTAAAACATCTTTTTCTCCGAATAAGGCTGGAATCTCTTGAATTTGTTCAACAGAAACATTCATTACACTCATTTGTTGTTGTTCAGAAATTCTTTCCGAACGTTTATCTGTAACCACTACCTCCGTAATGTTATTACTGGCTACCAAATCTAT
>CALRIM020000234.1:0-3785 GCA_943360385.1 Rhizobium sp. Q54
GCATCGCCAGTTTTAATGGAATCATTTATACTATTGGGATTAGTCCAGCCTAAATTAGCAGCTCCACTAATACTTTCGTCATAGGTACGAATAGAAGCGTTTGAGTTAAATGGATTCTCATCGAAACCATTTGTAGTACCACCAGTACCAGTTACAAAAATATTATCTTGGTATTGGCTCAATGCGGTGTAACCATTCCTATTTATAGGGGACGATAGAAACCTCCATTTTCTTTTCCCTTGTCCACCTGGAATGAATCTTTCTACAGTTGCATTTCCTTCTAGGACGAATTGAGTAGGAATTGGACTTACACGAGCAGTAGTCGTACTATTTGAAATTAATTTTAACTTATCATTGGTGATTAATTTACCCGATATTAATTCGAGTTTGGAAGTAACATTTATAGTTTTGTTTCCTAGTGTTGTAGTGCCTAAACTACTGCAGTCAATAATAAGATTAGGTAAGGTATAACTACTTTGCGTTGTTATTATATCTGATAGATTAATGGTACTAGTCATGTTTATAGAACATTTGCTATAATTCCCAATACGCAACACAAAAGAAGTACCCCCATTAACAATTTTATTTGCTGTGTTTGTGAGCGCTAAATTATTTCCATATAAATTTAATTCACTCATAAATACCGTGCTGGTAACGCTTCCAGTAAAGTTTACTATACCACAAAATGCAATATCGTTTCCAAAATAAACATCACCTTGAGTTTTAGTGAAATAGAAATTTAAGAAATGGTTGTAGGTAGGATATAAATAAATTGTAGAAAAAGAAGTGGAATTCCCAGAAATTATTAGGGTATTAGTTGCATTCCCACAAGATTTTGCTTTTATATAAGATGTGTTATTTTCGCTTGTGAATTGACCAGCAATTTCTAATGTAATATTATCCCCCAACGCAAGTGTTGCCCCTGAGAATATACTTAAGATGGTGAGTATTTTAATATTCGAATTAAATATTTTTTCTCCTCCTTTTATTACTAAATTATTTAACTGATTTTGATTTGAATTGTTATTTAAAAATGTTTGAGATGTGCCATTTAGAAAAAGTGTAGCATTGTTATAATTAAACGTGCAATTATTGCCTACATATATGTTCCCATTAATTTCTAATAAGAAATTTCCTCCATTAAGGGTGGCTGCATCCGATAGCGTTACGTTACCATTGATAGTGATATTTCCATTTAAATTTGTATTAACAGTCCCGTTTATTATGAGATTTTGATCTATTGTTGTTGTGCCAGATTGTAAATTTTTTGTTCCGGTATTAGATAAATATAAAATAGAATAATTTGTAGCAAATATTTGTTGATCACCCAGGTAATTATAGACTACAGTTGATGAAATATCTGCAACAATTGCATTTATTGTTGATGCATTTGACGTGTTGAAATATACATTTGCCCAAGAATATATTTCTAATGTTCCAGTGCCACTTAGGGTATTTGTTATTTCTAAAATATTAGTTACTCTAAGTGTTCCATTATTTATAATTAAATTCTTTATAGAAATAGTTGCTGTTCCAGAAATGTCAGCATTAGTCCCAGAATAGGTAATATTTCCAGATCCAGAATTGAAATTACCATTGTTAGTAATACCACCATTGATTGTAAAATTAGAATTACTAGTATTTAAAAAAAGACCATTTGAATTTATGTTTAATCTACCAACAATTGTTTTTATGCCAACATTGGAACTTAAATTAAATTTACCACTTGTACCATTTCCAATGTTTAATTGACCACCCACATAAAAATCAACGGCTCCTATGGTAAGATAATTATTATCGTTTATAGCTACATTATTATTTACAGAAAGTGGCGAATTAATGGTGGTAGTGATGGTACCCGATAAAGTAAAATTATTTAAAATAGAATTAACGGAACTTGGAATTATAGCCGTACCAGTACCCGATAAAACGAGGTTGTAATAGTTCATTCCAGCTATTGTTTGATTGGCCCCATTCCATTCTATGGTGCTAGTATCAGGATTTATGGTACCTCCTGTTCCAGTACTAGAAGTAATAAATTTTGTGTTGCTTCCATTGAAATTAAGTGTGCCTGCTGTTCTGGTAAAAGTGCCGTTTATTAGGTGAGTGTAACTTCCTAAATTGAATGTACCTCCTCCACCATTTAAAGTAAATGCACCAATGTTTAAGTTTCCAGTACAAGTAGCTTCACCAGAAGTTTTTGTAAAATTTAGCGCTCCTGTGGTGGTAATTTGATCTATAGATTGTGATGTTGCCGTACCAGAAATAGATATACTCGAAGCGTTTGCCTGAAATGTACCTTTGTTAATAAAGTTTCCTCCTAATGAAATAGTATAATTATTAAGAGATGTATTTAAAGTTGCCCCAGAAGCTATATGGAGTGGGACATTATCTCCCAGTGTTTTAGATTCGTTCAATGTAATAATCCCAGTACCTGGATTTTCTATACCACCTGTTGCGCTAAAGCTTGCAGGCCATTCGTTAGCGTTTACAGTTCTATTTACAGCGCAATTGTATTTTAGTTTTGCAGTACTACCATAGGATATAGCTGTAGAAAGTGTCGATATACTATCAATTGAAAGTACTCCATTTACAGTTACAGAGGTGCAAGTTTTTATCCCAGTTCCACCTATTGTTAAATTTGTATACGTAGATGGACGTATAGTTTGATTACCAAGTGAATTGTAAATAATTGTACTTCCTGAAAATTGATTTAATATAATGTTGGCTACTGTGCCTGAAAAAATAACAGTCCCAGCCCCTGTTAATTCAACGATGCTTCCACCACTATTTGTGATTTGAAAATTTCCTTTACATTTAAAAGTACCTGTTGAAATGGAAATTTTATCTGGTTTTGCAAAACTCGAAGAACTAAATACAATTGCGTTTACAGTTACATTGTTACTACCCACTTCAAATAAATTCATTACCCCAGTTGCAGTAGGATTTCCCATGTTTAATGTACCTGTTGCAGTGAGAGTGTAAGCCCTAGCATTACTAAATGTTATTTTTGTAGTGGTATTAGTTGCCGCAATAGAAATACCCACACATTTATAATCACCATCTATTGTTACAGTGTATCCATTACTTATTATAGCATTGTCGCCAGGTCCAATACCTTTAGAACTGAAAGAGATATTAGTATTAGTACTACTGGCATTCGAAAATAGTGTTAATGAATTATTCGTCTCTATAGAAGCCACCGTTCCAATTAGATTATTTGATCCGTCATAGAGCATGTTTCCTATGCTAATTTCTGTAGTGAAGCTTGTTGAGGTGCCGGTTACAGTTAAGCTTCCAACAGAAGTAGTAATGTTACCTGTTCTAGCAGTAATCGGCCAGGCACTGGCACTCCAATTGCCGCTTGCAATAGAAGTTATACTTGCAGCTTTTGAGAACTGGCTGTTATTTATAAAAATAGTAATGAGTATTAATGTAAATAACTTTTTAAAATAAGGGATTCCGAACATACTGATATTGTTTTAACAATACCTCTAGTTTGGCAAAAAGCATGCGGAAGATGTTTGTATTCATTACATATTCCTATATGGATTACCTTAATATTATAAAGAATAATGCATGCTTAGTTTTGAAGAATTTTGTCAAATTATTACATAATTCCTCCGATAAAACGGAAGAATTAGAAGTGTACATTTTGGAATTAGTCTCATTTCTGTAAATAGGAGTTTAAAATGGGAAGTTTTTTTGCAAAAAAATGTATTGTTGTCAATAGATATAATTGCGATATTTTTTTATATTTTTAGAAAATAATAGAAATATAGCTA
>CALRIM020000235.1:0-3697 GCA_943360385.1 Rhizobium sp. Q54
TAGTTGTCAAGGAAATACTTTGCTCTTCAAATCGAGCTTTTTTTCCTTTTTCTTTTATTTGTGCTTCAATAGAAATTAAATCTCCATTTATCCCTAACAGTTTTCCTTCTAACTCTTTCCCATCATTCATTCTCACTGCAAGTGTTCTCCCGATATGTTGTGGATACTGACGTTGAAATTTTAAGGGATGATCCACTCCTGGTGAAGATACTTCCAAGGTATGAGCTCCTTCAATTACATTTTCCTCTTCCATACGATGAGAAATATGTTTACTGATTTTTGCAACCTCGTCTATCCCAATTCCATTGTCGCCATCTAACAACAATACAATTCTACTTTTCGGAAGCATTTTAAAATCAACAATAAAAAGTGATGTTCCTTCTAATGCTTCGTCTATAAACGACTTAATTTTTGCTTCAACTGCACTCATGTAATGTTTTTAAAATAAATGAGGGGACTAGTGTCCCCTCGTTCTTTTTCAGTATTTTCCACCGCAAATATACAAAAATTCTCGCTTTTGTCAAGTCTTGCAGTCGTTTTACTTAAATTATACGTGCAATAACCCCTTTTAAATAAGAAGATTCGGGGAAAGCAGCCCTAACAGGGTGGTCTATAGGGTGGCCTAAATCCTCTAAAAACTGTAATTCTTTCCCTGCATCTGTGGCAGCCCAAGCCAAAATTTGTTTAAAATGCTCTAAACTAAGGCTTCCTGAGCAAGAAAAAGTTGCTAAAATATCACCAGGTTTCATCAGAAGCATCGCTTGTAGGTTTAAATCCTTATAAGCGCGCTCTGCTTTAGGTAAATTTTGTCTGTTTGGAGCCAATTTGGGCGGATCTAAAATAATTACATCCCAATGTTGGTTATTGTTTTGGGCATTTCGGAGGTATTGAAACACATCCGAAGTGATAATTTTATCTTCATCAAAAGATAAATTATTATTTAAATAGTTGTTTTTGATGGCCTCAGTGGCAATTGCAGAGGAATCTATACTCCAAACTTCACTTGCACCTGCATTTTTAGCATTTAAACTAAACCCACCCGTGTAACTAAAGCAATCGAGCACTTTTTTATCCTTTGTATAAGCGGCTACTTTTTTGCGATTTTCTCGTTGATCTAAGAAATAACCCGATTTTTGCCCTTCCACAATAGGAGTGTTGAATAATAATCCATTTTCCTTAATTAATAATTTCGATGATGGCTTTTCCCCGAAAAGATTGCCAACCACCATTTGTAAGCCTTCTTGACTACGAGCATTGGAATCACTTCGTTCGTAAATTCCCTTAACTGGAATATTCTTTTGAAGAATCTTCGTTATCAACTCTTTACGTGCATCTGTACCAGCTGTTAGAAATTGAACAGATAAGTATTCATCATATTTATCTACAATTAAACCAGGTAATGCATCTCCTTCCGAAAAAATTAAACGATAGGCATTCGTATCTTCATTTTCCACACGATCTTTTCTCAATGCGTAAGCTTTCAGAATTTTTTCTTCCCACCAAGCTTCATTTATTTCTACGTTTTCATCCCACTCTAATAATCGAACACGAATTTTAGAGTCCTCATTATAATAGCCATAGGCTAAAAATTTACCTTCCGAATTACAAACTTGTACGATATCGGATTTTTGTATCCCTTTATCTTGTTTCGCTATTGCCCCCGAATACACCCAATTGTGGTGATGTAATACTGGCTTTTCTTTTCCTTTTAGAAGAAATACTTTCTGCATTATTTATATTTTTACCAAAGTTACATCTTTTAATTATGAGCTATACAATCTATTCAGATGAGTACTTTATGAATGAGGCCTTGAAAGAAGCCAAATATGCCTTCGAAGAAGATGAAATTCCAATTGGTGCTGTAATTGTAATGAAGAATAAAATTATCGCACGGGCTCACAACCTCACCGAAAAACTGAACGATGTTACAGCTCATGCAGAAATGCAGGCATTTACCTCTGCTGCCAATAACTTAGGTTCGAAATATCTACCAGAAGCAACTTTGTATGTAACGGTAGAACCTTGTATTATGTGTGCAGGCGCCTCTTATTGGAGTCAGATTCAGCGTATTGTTATTGGTACAAGCGACAATAAAAGAGGGTACAGTTCTATTAATGGCAATATTCTACATCCAAAAACAGAAGTTGTTAAGGGGGTTTTAGAAGAAGAATGCAGGCAATTAATGCAAAGTTTTTTTCAAACGAAAAGAGAAAAGAATTGAAAACCTTTATTTGATATATTTGTCGTATAAATACAAGTTTAAATAAATTAAAAACAAAAATATGGCTTTTACACTACCAGCACTTCCATATGCAGTTGATGCATTGGAACCGCACATCGACAAAATGACGATGGAAATTCATCATGGGAAACACCATGCAGCTTATGTAACTAATTTAAACAATGCAGTTGCGGGCACACCACTAGAAACAATGAGTATTGAAGAGATATGCAAAAATATTTCGAAACACCCAATGCCAGTTCGCAATAACGGCGGTGGTCATTACAACCACTCATTATTTTGGTCGATTATGAGTCCGAATGGTGGAGGTTTACCTAAAGGAGCTTTAGCAGATGCTATTAATGCAGCATTTGGAAACTTCGAAGAATTTAAAACAAAATTCACACAAGCAGGAGCAACCAGATTTGGGTCGGGTTGGGCATGGTTACTTGTTGGTGCAGATAAAAAATTAGTAATAAGTTCTACTCCAAACCAAGATAATCCATTAATGGATATTGCAGAAGTTAAAGGAACACCAATTTTAGGAATGGATGTTTGGGAGCATGCGTATTATTTAAAATATCAAAACAGAAGACCAGATTACATGGGAGCATTTTTCAATGTAATTAACTGGGATGCTGTTGCAGAGCGTTACGCGAAAGCTCTTTAAGAGTATCGAGTATCAGGTATCGAGTATCGGGTAATTTTCCAATTTTATAATTGCCCGATACTCGATACCCGCTACCCAATACTCAATATGTCTACCACACTCACATCATACAAGGCGGCGAGTTCTTCGAGTCTTTTCAAGTTAATATTTGTTTTTCCGTTTTCAATTTTATGATAGGCAGGTTGAGAAATATCTAAGCAAAATGCAACATAATCTTGAGTGTAATTTTTCTGCAGTCTAAGCAGTTTTAATTTTTTCCCTAACTCCATTTCCAATACGTTTTATAGTTACTACTAAAATATTCCTATAGGTTATTTTTTTTGGAGTTGGTAGTTGCTAATATTACATTTAATAAATTTATTTTAGTTTAAGTAAAATTACGTCATTAAAGTTATAATATTTCTTATATAACTAAATGTAATTTAATATAACTGGTTGTAATTAAGATAAACTAAAATTTGATTGAGTTTTATGCCATACAAAAATGTATGGTATGAGAACAAGAAAAATTTATGTAGTGTTGGTGCTTGTGATGCTTTGTAGTGCAGGGTTTGGGCAAGTACAATCTGGAGATGTTAATGGGGAATTAAGAATATTATTATCTAAACTAAACTTCCCAATAAATCATAATCCTTTTTTTTATGATTATGTAGAACACTGTACAGATGAAAAATGGTTTGTTTTAAGGAATGAAGCAGATACAAATAATTTTGAGAATTGGTATACAATATACGATGAGATGAAGTATTCAGCACATGATACTGCAATATTGCCTAATACATTAAATGTACTTAGAAAGGCTGAGT
>CALRIM020000236.1:0-3660 GCA_943360385.1 Rhizobium sp. Q54
TGAATTGGTACCCGCACAACACTTATGGTATCTGCGTTTTGGGCAAATGCATTAAAATGCAAAAACAAAAAGCAAGTAAGAATTATTGTTTTCATTGCTGAATGTTACCAATCCAACATTTCTAAAATCCTATTTAAATCATCTGTAGAAAGAAACGGAATATTAATATTTCCCTTGCCTTTATCGTCTGCTTTAATTAAAACTTTATTGCCGAATTTAGAACTTAAGTCGTCTTGTATTTTTTGATATTCGAAATTGTTCGTTAAGAATTTTCCAGCATTAGCCTTCTCTTTTTCTTTTACTTCTTTTTTAGGAGTAGTCATTGCTCTAACTAATTCCTCTACTTTACGAACCGATAAATCTTTAGTAAGAATTTCTTTGAATACATACAATTGTTGGTCGACATTTTCCATACTTACCATTGCTCTTGCATGGCCCATAGAAATTTGTTGATCGCGAATTGCAGCTTGAATCATAGGTGGTAACTTCAACAAACGTAAGTAGTTGGTTACAGTTGTTCTATTTTTACCTACACGATCGCCTAGTTCATCTTGTTTTAAATTACACTCATCTATCATTCTTTGAAAACTAAAAGCAACTTCCATTGCATTTAAATTTTCTCGTTGAATATTTTCAATCAATGCCATTTCAATCATTTCCTGGTCATTGGCAGTACGAATGTATGCTGGAACTTCGGTAAGTCCTGCTAATTTACTCGCACGTAATCTACGTTCTCCGGAAATTAATTGATACGATTTTGCTGATAATCTTCTAACCGTTAGAGGTTGAATAATACCTTGTGTTTTTATTGATTCCGCAAGCTCATTTAAAGCAGCTTCTTCAAACTGATCACGAGGTTGAAATGGATTTGCTTCTATTTGATCTAATGGAATTGCCGCAATAGTATTAACTGCGGGAGCAGCACTAGTATTTTTTCCTATTGCATTTTCCGCGTTATTTTCTACCTGATCTTTATCACTTAATAAAGCTCCTAGGCCTTTACCTAAGGCATTTCTTTTTACAGCACTACTCATTGTTTGATTCTGATTTAATTTCTTCTTTCGCTAACCCATTCTTCACCAAAATCTCTTTGGCTAAATTTAAATAATTGATGGCTCCTTTACTTGTTGCATCGTGCATAATAACAGATACCCCAAAACTTGGTGCTTCACTTAATCTTGTATTACGTTGAATGATGGTATCGAACACTAAATCTTGGAAATGAGTTTTTACCTCTTCCACAACTTGATTCGATAATCGTAAACGTACATCGTACATGGTTAATAAAATTCCTTCAATTTGTAAATCCGGATTTAAACGTGCTTGTACAATTTTTATCGTATTTAACAATTTCCCTAATCCTTCTAACGCAAAATACTCGCATTGCACTGGAATAATTACAGAATCTGCAGCAGTTAAAGAGTTAATGGTAATTAAACCTAAAGATGGAGAACAATCGATAATAATAAAATCATATTGATCTTTAATCTTCGCAAACACTTCTTTCATTTTGTGCTCGCGATCTGTTAAATTAATCATCTCTATTTCCGCCCCTACTAAATCTATATGTGCAGGAATTAAGTCGAGGTTAGGTGTACTTGTTTCTAAAATAGCCTCTTTCGGGTCTATTCCATTGATAATACACTCATAAATACTCGATTTAATTTCACGTGGGTCGTACCCAATGCCTGAAGTTGCATTTGCTTGAGGATCTGCATCCACTAACAAGGTTTTAAACTCTAAAACTGCTAAACTAGCGGCTAAATTAATTGAGGATGTGGTCTTTCCTACTCCACCTTTTTGATTTGCTAATGCAATAATTTTTCCCATGGTATTTATCTCGAAAAAAGATTTGCTAAAATACGAATCTTTTTGTCATAAAGGAGGCAAAAATCAAAAAGCTTAGATGCTGATAACTAGTATTTTAAAGCTGTGTGGACATTTGTTCCCAAAACTCACCTTCCATTCCATAATAGAATTGGTTCACTTGCAATATTTCTGCAATAATTTCTGCAGTGTCTATTAACGCTGGTCCTGGGGTATTGAAATAGGTTTTTCCATCGGATATAAAAACATGACCTTTTTGAACAGCCTTTAATTTCTGCCAATTTTCTGAGAGTAATAGATTCTCTACAAGCAACTTAGCCTCATTTAATGTTTTACCGATTGGAGCAATGATAATTCCATCGGGGTCCGATTCTAATAAAACAGAAAAATCAACTTCTACAGAATCCTTTCCTTCTTCGGAAAGTAAGGCATAACCACCCGCATTGTATATTAATTCAGGCATCCATTTACCTGTAATAACCAAGGGGTCAACACTTTCTAAACAAACTATATTTGGTCGGTTTTTTACAAACTTAACTTTGTGTTTAATTAATTCTAATCGTTCTTCCCAACCTTCTGCCAGAAGGTGATCCTCTTTTGCTGCAATGGACAATAAGTCCTTTATAGAAAATACGCTTTTATAACTCATCTTAAACTTTTACATTGCGAAAGTAATAAAATATGAGAAGCCTACCGAAATTCCTGTTCATCATTTTAATTTTTATTGAAATATCCTGTTCAAATAAGAACGAGGATAAAAGAGTAGTATTTAAATTAAATATGGATGTTGGAGTAACCTCTCTCGATCCAGCGTTTGCTCGAAATCAAATGAATATTTGGTGTGTTAACAGTTTGTTCAATGGCTTAACACAATTGGATACTAACTTACAAGTAAAGCCCTCTATTGCCAAAACTTGGGAAAACTCTTCTGATGGATTAACCTATACTTTTCATTTAAGGAGCGATGTGTACTTCCATAATCATGAATTATTTCCGAATGGAAAAGGAAGAAAAGTTACTGCGCAAGACTTTGTTTATTCATTTAATAGAATAATTGATCCAAAATTCGCTTCTTCCGGGGCATGGATTTTTAACGATAAAATAGATTCTACACTTCCATTTGAAGCACCAAATGACACTACTTTTATTGTTCATTTACAAAAACCATTTCCAGCCTTTCCATCGCTCATGACAGTGCAATATTGCTCTGTTGTTCCAAAAGAGGTGTGTGATTTTTATGGTAAAGAATTTAGAAACCACCCCGTAGGAACCGGCCCTTTTAAATTTAAGTATTGGAAAGAAGGAGAAGTGATGGTTTTTCTGAAAAATGAACATTATTTCGAAAAAGAAAATGGCAATTCACTCCCCTATTTAGATGCCATTAAAATCAGTTTTATAAGTGATAAACAAACTGCTTTTTTAGCGTTTTTAAAAAACGATTTAGATTTCTTTTCTGGTATAGATGGAAGCTACAGAAACGACGTATTGTATAAAAATGGAACTCTTAAAGAGAAATACAAAAACAGGTTTACCTTGGTGAAATCTCCTTATTTAAATACAGAGTACCTGGGTATGTTAGTTGACTCCAATTTAAGTATCGTTAAAAATTCACCACTTAAAAACAAGAAGATTCGTCAGGCAATTAACTATGCAATTGATAGAAAAAAAATGATCCAATATTTGCAGAATAGTATTGGAATACCGGGGCATGCAGGCTTTTTACCTGAGGGGATGCCGGGATATGATAAATCTAAAGTAATTGGATACTCCTACCAACCAGAGAAAGCGAAAAAGCTATTAAAAGAAGCAGGATATCCTGAAGGAAAAAATCTT
>CALRIM020000237.1:0-3572 GCA_943360385.1 Rhizobium sp. Q54
ATTAGATTATGGCTCGAACCTTATGCCTATGATATTGAATGGGAAAAGTTAAATAATTATAATGATCGTCAAGATAGAATGAGCGATTTTGATATTTTGATTGAAGAGGCGTTTTTGAAAGGTGTATATATTCATTTAGTATTATTAAATGAACAAGAATTTAAAGATAATGGTTCTACTTATCCATTTGCAAATTGGGAAAATAACCCATATAATAATTTAAACGGAAATAATTCTACTGGTGATTTCTTTAGTTCAGCAAATTCAATTAAGATATATAAAAATAGATTACGATATATTCATTCAAGATGGGGGTATTCAACATCAATCGCTTCCTACGGAGTTATAAATGAACCAGAATTTTTAAAAGATATTGCTGATCCATATTCAGATTATTATTCCGAAACATATCAAAACAACTTTAATAATTGGGTAAGACAAATTAGTTCCTTTTTAAAAAATGATGCCTATCCAAAACATTTGATAAGCGTAGATTTTGCTTATCAGTATACAAATAGTATTGAAAATGAAGATTGTATAGATTTTACTAATACCCATATATATGGTTGGGATAAAAATATTGAATATCAAAGAGCTTATGTAGCAAACAAAAACACTAAGAATTTTAATAAGCCTTTTAATATAACTGAATCTGGATTAGATCCATCAAAATGTGGTATGGCGGTATGGTATTTTCAGCAATTTCACAACTCACTTTGGTCATCAATATTTCATGGTTCGTTTACTAACTCACTTAATTTCGGGTCGGAATTTACACACCAAAGTCCATTTTATGGACTCGATTATATTGAAAAATATAAAGCTTTGAGTTTGTTTTTAGAAGATGAGAAATTTAATACATATCCAGATTATTATAAACCAATAAGTAATGCCTTAAATGCATATAATTTATATAATGATCCAAATCTCAAAAATTGCCCTCCTCCGGATGTTCCAATTGTTGATAGAGCAGGATTTACACCGAAATTAGCAAGCCTAGGAAATATTAACTCACCATCATCTTACCTATTTGATTTAAAATATTTCTCTAAAGATATTTCGACAAACTTTGATGATAAATTAGAAGTATTTGCCCTTAAAAAGTACAAAAAAGTCATTGGATGGGTTCATTTAAAGGATGCGTATTGGTACAATTTAAAGCATTTTGTAAATGATTTCAACGAATGCGAAAAAGAAGGAGGAATAAATCCAACCAGTAATAACAATCCTTATTGTTCACCTCAAAATACCTATTTACTAACAAGACAAGATTTTAATGAATTAAATAGTGACAATACTAATATTTCACATTATTTACCAACTCAAATTGTAATAAACAATTTAGAATGTAGAGGATTGTATTCTGTAAGATGGTATTCAACTCATCACAATATTAATATTGATGGAGATGATTCATTAGAAGATGGGGGCGAAATAATGCAATTTTACGAAGAGGTACATGTGGATGATAATCTATCAGCAACTATAAATGTACCAATGTTGCAATTTTTTAATTACTCGGCAGCAAATGAACCATGGGCAGAAGATTATGCATTCAAATTAACCTTAAAGGATGTTGAAGGAAATAATGATAGTAAATGGAGACATCAATATGCAGATGATTATAATAACGAATTTCATTATGTTGAAGGTAATATGGGCACAGACATGAACGGACATGTTTTTTATAGAGATAATAATGGAAATATGTCACAATTCTACTGGGTTGATAAATTAGATGATTATGACAAAACCACATTATCAAATAGTGTAGCAGAAAAAGTTTTATTTGAAAGCAAAATAATGGCTAACAATCTAGATGATATTTTTTATATAGGAAATGATTATACTTTGCAATATTTTCATTGGAACGGAACAGTATGGAATCATAAATTTGCAAATAGCAATTCTACTATTAAATTATCCGGTTCATTTAATGCAACGCAAAATTCACACATTCATTTTAGACTTTCATCTCAAGATCCAAATCTAGATGGTAATTTAGATCATTATTATTGGAACGGAACCGAATATATTTATGCTACAAAAGGTAATTTGTCCTATTCGCAAAAAATTGCACCTGAATCACCAATTATAGTTAATGAAATAAATGATGTTTTTTATGTTTCAAATTATAAAACATTACAATATTTTCATTGGAATAATTCCAATTGGGTTCATAAAAGTTTAAACAATAATTTAATTAATATATCCAACCAAACTGTTCAAGGAACGATTTCATATTTTGGAGATAATTTAGTTTACAGGCAAGTTAGTGGTTTTTTAGGGATGATATCTTGGGATAATTCAATTCAGGATTATGTTTTTGTTCAACTTCCCTTTAATAGTAATTTGTATAAAGCAGATTTAAATACTGAAATTGCGATTACCACAAATAATGAAATTTTTTATAAGGGAATTGATGGTAAAATGCAATATTATTTTCATAATGGTCAAGATTGGGTACATGAGTATGCTGATAATGAAAATTTAAATTTGCAAGTTGGAAGTAGTATTACTGCAGATAGTTATGGTAAAATTTTTTATGCAACAGATTATAATAATCCAAATAATTATGGACATATGGGTAGCTTTTGGAATCAATCAATGAATAGTTTTGTACAAACAGGGTTAGGATCATGGTGGGATTTTCCAGGGGAATACAAAGTATCACAAAATAATTCAACAATTTTAATTAATAGCAGGGGACATATATTTTATATAGGTGATGATAATAGAATGCAATATTATTATTGGAAGAATGTTTGTACTGAAAACACATCTAATAGAGTCAAAAATGAAAATATTAACATTGCAAAATTCGAGAAATACAAACTGAAAAATGAGAATATAGTTTTAAAACATTATCCTAATCCAATTAATGATGAACTAAATATTGATATAATTTCTAATAATTCGATTCCTGATTATGCAAATATTAGTATTGATAATATACTTGGAATAAATATGTATAAGAGTGAGAGAATTCCAATAATAAATAGAAAAATAAAATTGAATCTAAATCATCTAAATAATGGAATCTATTTTGTAAACATATCTATTGATGGTAATATTAACAAAGTTTTAAAAATAGTTAAAAAATAAAAGCATTTATGAATGTAGAAAATTAAAAATATTATTTTCTACATTCATAATAACAATAAAACCCTAACCCTTTAGAAATACCAAAAACAGAACGTTTTACATCTTTATAATAATGTTTAAGTACTGCTTCAATTTCTGAGGCAGTATTGCAGTGTTCATATTTCATTAAAACACTATAATCCAAATTATATTTCAATCTATACTCTATTCCTGTAGTTAACTTCCAGCCTAGAGTCCATAATATAGTTCCTTCATTAGGTACAGCAACTCTTAATACTCCATTATCTTTTAATAATGATTTACTTTTTTCAACAACTTCAGGTAAATTAAGTATGTGTTCAAAAGTAGCTACGGTTATAATTCTATCATATACCTTTTCTTCTTTAATTTCTGAAATATCATTATAAATATTTCTTACATTTTTTATCTCCTCTGTATTTTCAAAAAGTTCTTTAAATGGTTCTATA
>CALRIM020000238.1:0-3535 GCA_943360385.1 Rhizobium sp. Q54
GCTAAATCAGTTTTTGAATCTTGTATAACTACTGATTTTGTAGGTAGTTCTGAAATTTGAATTCTTAGTTTTTCAGCTTCTTTTTGTGCAATTTCATTTTTACCTTTTTCTAATGCCTTTTCAATTTTGTCAATCCGTATTCCTACAAAACGAACTGGCAAAGGAATTTGAGCCTTTAATTCTTTACCTTTTGGATTCAGCTTGAAATATTCAAAATTATCCCAACAGTCCATAATTAAGAAAGTATCTTTCTCAGGACACCATGGTTTAATTTTAGATTTTTCTAATAACCTTGTTCCTCGTCCAATCATTTGCCAAAACTTGGTGTATGAAAAAACAGGTTTAACGAAAACAAGATTTACTAATTCACGAACGTCAATTCCTGTGTCAAGCATGTCCACACTTATTGCAATTCGTGGCATGTCATTGTGCGTAAACTGATGTAACAAACCTCCTTTGCCATAAACTCTTGGGTCGTCTGACACCATTACTTTTGCAAGTTCACCTGTGTATTCAGGATAAAGAGAATCAATTATTGCTTCAATTCTTCTTGCATGGGCTTTCGTTGCACAAAAGAATATTGTTTTACCTGGAAGAACACCGTTAGGGTCTTTAATGCACTCTTCCATAAATTCCTTAACAATGGTAACATTAGTTCCTTTGTTAATCACCGTTTTTTCTAAGTCGGTTCCTTCAAAATTTATTTCTGCAACTTCTTTCCCTTCTAGTATTAATTGTTTTTGGTCTTCTAGACTTATGGTTCTTTTACTTATTCCTTCTTCTTGAAACTTGGTTTGGATTTTCATTACCTGAAAATCGCAGAGGTAAGGCGGAATATTATTAACTGCTTCTTCATATGAATATGCAAATGTTGGAATTCCATCTTCACATTCAAAAAGTTTAAAAGTATTGTGGTCTATTACATCTGTAGGCGTTGCAGTCAAGCCAAGTGTAACTGTATTGAAGTAGTCTAAAACTTCTTGATAGGTGTTGTAAATAGAACGATGACTCTCATCTACCACAATCAAGTCGAAAAAATGTGGAGATAAAGAATTTTCTTCATCCCTAATTATATTCAACATTGTTGGATAGGTTGAAGTATAAATCCTTCTATCTTTTGCAATTGATTTTTCTCCGATTTTTGGCCAAGTAGGTTCGTTAGGCAAATATTCTTTGAATGCTTCCAATGCTTGATTTCTTAACGCAATACGGTCAACTAAAAATAGAACTCTTTCAACCCAGCCAGCCCTCATCAATGCATCAACCATAGCAATGGTAGTTCTAGTTTTACCAGTTCCAGTTGCCATTACTAAAAGGAATGTTCTCTTTTTTCTTTCAACTCCTTCCATTACCGAACGGATTGCATGGACTTGGTAATCTCGTCCTGCAATATTTGTATTGATTAATTCTGCGGCTAATGGCTTTCTATTTCTTCTGATGTATTCATATCTTTCTAAATCATCTCTTGTTGGAAATCCGATAACTTTTTTAGGCGGATAATTTCCTAAATCCCAAAAGTAAATTTCATGACCATTAGTGTAAAAACAAAAAGGTAATTCACCACCAGATTCTTTTTGAATGTTATAACAATATTGTTTTGCTTGCTCTCTTCCAATTGCTGCGTCAACAAATGTTTTCTTAGCTTCAACAACAGCAAGTGGTTTTCCATTTTTCCCTAATAATACATAGTCGCTAAATTGTCTGCCAGCATATGGTGTTGCCGCTTCTTTAACCATGTTTGAATCCACTAAAATGTCAAACTCTTCAACTACTTGAGTACGGTCGCCAACATTCCAACCTGCTTGTTTCAAGCGATTGTCAATGATCTCTTTCCGTGTTTGTTTTTCGTTCTTCAAGGTGATTAAATAGAAAAAAAATATTTGAGGTTAAAATACATAAAAAGCTACTATTTCAATTAATAAATTATATTTAAATGTATTAATTGAAATATAATGACAAATATTATTTATCAAAAAATAAACCAATAAATTAATTATAATTTAATTTTATTTCTTTAATAATCATATATAAAATTTATATGTAATTACTTATCTTTTAAAACAAAATTCGAGTCATATTCTTTTATTTTATTAAGTAAAATTTTATTTTGCTTTTCGTATTTTTTAGTCAAATCTGGTATTTCATGTTCCAGAATCAATGCCAGTTCGTCTTTGTATGGCATAAAAGGTTCATACAACCAATGATAAGCATTTCCAATTGCACCATTAAATAATCTTACATTGGGATTGTTAATTCCTCCTTTTAATATTTGATCATTTGATATACCTGGATATGGGTCAATGTAATAGATAATTTCTATACCTAATTGGTAGGCTTTTTTAGAACATAACTCACAAGGGCTTGCCGTAGTAAACAATTTCCCGTTTTTTATACCCATACCACCATATTTGGTAATCTGTAAAAATGCACTTTCTTCTGCATGTAATGATCTAGTATGAACTTGATTTTTACCCTCAAACTTAGAATTGTAAACTGATTTAAAGCAAAAACACACATTTCTTCCACACAATTCAGCCTTTTTGTTTTTAATTTGAGTTTTATAAAATGGTTTCAAGATTTCTTTAAATTCTTCTTTTTGCTCAAATGGTGTAAATCCCGCGTTAATTTTATCATCAAATAAATCATTAACACTCCTTAAATTACAAGGGACTTGTCCTTCTGGTGTATTATTCCACCCTATGGCTTTAATAGAATAGTTTTGGTCTGTAATTGCTGCACCTACTTGCCTAGAAATACATCCAGAGTTATATTTAGCAGTGTATGCAAGCTGCATGCACCTTTCTTCAGGAGATGGGGTAACAATCCCCGGATGATCAATTAATGAAATATATTTCAATAATTGCATCCCAACAGAATAATATGGAGAGGTATTGTCTTTTCTGTTTTTATTCAATTGAGTTGCTTCCTTTTTGTCACGATATGTGATATGTATATCTGCATTTTGCAAACACATTGACACATTTTGCTTGTAAAATTCAATGGCTTTTGCACCTGAATGCTCCTCTTTTAAAATTTTTTTAATGTCTTCTAAATTTGTTCCTTTGAATCTCTTCTTAATTATTTTTTCTCTTATTTCATCCTCACGATTCACTGCCATTATATAAAAAGCTGAGAATCTTTGTTTGAAAAACATAATTTCTAATGGGTTCCTTAAAGAATCAATTACTATTTCAACATTTGAGTTTAGTCCTGATTCATTAATTTGCTTATTTAAACCTTTAATTAAGTCATTAATTAATTCAGAAATTGTAAAACAATGCTTTATATCAGCAATTGCTTTTGAATCATATGGCAAACCTGATTTCCTTAAATTATTTGCTATTAATTGCAATATTTTATTTCTTTTTATTAGAGATACTTTATTTAAAGAATTACTTAAGAATTCAGTCATTTTCTTAAAATCAATATCTGTAAATAATTTATAAAGTGCTACACAGTCATCTTTGTTTCTTTCTACTTTATAAATATTTAATTTCTTTACTATTTTAGAAAAATCATCAAATTTTATTCTTCC
>CALRIM020000239.1:0-3487 GCA_943360385.1 Rhizobium sp. Q54
CCCACTCTCCATTTTGGTTGAATGCACATATAATACCAAGCCGCTGTTAGTGGTAGACTATTTTATTTTGTCAATGACTTTTTGTGCAGCTCTTACTCTGTCTAACATTCCTTCGTCAACTTTGTCTAGATGCCCGTGAAAAACAAGATTGCGATATTTATTAATAGTCAATAATTCGTAAAGTTGTTTGAGATCAATGATTTCGTTTTGATTTAATGCTTCAATCATTTGTCTGAACGAATAAATCATTTTAGGAGTATTGCCATAGGGAATATAAAGCTGTCTTAGTTGCAGAATATCTCTAATGCTTTTTTCAAGTTTGATAAACTCAGTAATAAATGTTGCTTGATCAATAGTATTGCTTGTATTTGGAAACTCTTTTTGGTCCTCTTTAATAATTTCTTGCGCTGCTTTTTTGTACTTGGCAGGGTTAATTATTGAAACAACAAAAAATATTCCTACAATAATAGCAATAATATTAAAAAATGATGTTAAAATGAATAGCCAGTACTTATACTCTGAAGTCCCGCCATTAAGATAAACCATCCATAGGCTAAAAATAATTGCAAGTCCCGTAATGATTGCGAGAAAACTAATTTTTTTGTAGTAATCGCTTTTTAGTTTTGTATGAATGTCCTCTAGTGTTTCATCTTTCTGTTGCAAACTGTCCAACATATTTAGAACCAAAGCAAAACCAGTCACAAGAAATGCAACGAATGCAGAAATTGTCTGTGCTGAAGAACTAAAAAGCCAATAGAAATTCTCTTGATTTTGTTCCATTTGATTATTCCATAAGTCTAAACCAATCACGAACACTTAACCGCAAACGTACAACCTCGTCTTCTGCTAACTTAGAACAATGTGCAATTGGTGCACGAAGTGTATTTAAATTATTCATTACTTTTTCAACTGCTCTTTGGCTATTAAACATAGTTCCAAAAATATCCCAATTTGATTTTATAATATCGCCAAGCTCTCCAAATGTTGTAAAGTCAATTTCTTCGTCAGAACGTGGAGTCACTCCAGAATCTAATTCTCTTTGTATTCTTCCTTTAACATCGTCTTTAACTTTTTGCGGAACCTTATCATTCCACCAGTTATCACCGAAGCTAGATTCTAGTGAAGTTGTAATTAATTCTCGAATTGATTTCTCTAGGCAATAAAATATTTCATAATGTTTAGCCATTTGCTTGGCTTCATTTCGGATTTCAGACTCAAATTGAGGATAATAAATATTGTCTTTAAGAACTTTATTTTTGTTTCTTCCTAAATCAATTTTAAATTCTTCTTCAATTCTGTCTAAGCTCAATTCTGTAAATTGATTGTTCATTCCAAACAATTTCAATTTATCTTCTAAAATATTTATCATTTGTTCAAAATATTTTCTTTCAAGCTTTTAAATATTGCGTCAAAAACTTTTATGTCAGCCGTTTCCGGAAGATTTAGGTTGATTGTGTACGATAAATTAAGTCCTGGATTAGTAAAAACAGTTTTGCTTTGTTGTTCTCCGTTTTTATCTTCAGTTACTTTAGGTGCCTCCTCAGTCGCATTGCTGCCTTCATTAGCATTTGTTTCAAAGTTGGCCATCCCTTTCAAAGCCTCAACGGTAGCCGAAATAAAATTAAGTGCCAAATTTTTGGGCTCTAGTTCTAAAACTTCTATTAGGAAATCTTTAAATTCACTTTTATTAAGTTTATGCCAATATTCATTTCTACTATAAAGGTCTGAATAACCTATTCGAATTGCTTCAGCCATTGCTAATCCAGACACTTTTGCATTTGGATTTCTGAATTTTTTGTATATCTCAGTTGGTGCTCCGTCCGATGACAAAAATCCAAGTCTTTTTAAAATTGGAATGAAAGAATTTGTCGTCCCTGATTTTTTAAACTTAAGTCCAGAGACAAGATAGTCTTGACTAAACCTAGGAGGAGGAGGAGCTTCTTGAATCTTTTTAAATAATTCCTTTAAAATTCCTGTCGAACTCGTGTATGGAGGTAATTCTTTTGCCATAATTATAATTTTATATGTTAATTTAAATTTAGTAATTCGTCCTATAGCTTACCACTAACGTTTTCTGGCTTGGCGAAGGTGGTGTTTTTACCACGATGTTGATGCGGAGAACCAATGTTTAATTAACCACAAATGTATCTTCGGAGCACTGAACCGCCACTTTTGCCAAACCCGTGTTAACGGTTCGTTTTTTTTAATAGTCATCAAATGTCATTAAATACTTTTCGTATAACGCTCTAAATATTTCATCTATAAGAACAAGTGTCGAAAACCAAATAAAGTAGTTCTCGTATTTGTAGTCTTTATTTATCAATGTTTTTAAAGTCGGTAAATTTTGTTGATATGATTGCGTATTGTGTGCAATTCTATTTCTATGCTTGTATAAAAAATTTCTATATATTCTTTGTAAAGAAATTTCATCTTCTTTGGTAGCTGTAAACAGGTTCGTATTGTCGTTTGCGAAATGTTTTTTTTCTATTTCGCCCCAAATAATTCCATATTCGTTGAAACTTTTTTGAGTCCAAATTGATAAGTTTGTTTTGCCAAAAATGTTATTTATTGCGTTAGTTGTTGTTGTGAGAATATTATCTTTGTCAATATTATTTTGAACATTGAAATTTTCTGAACGTTTTATAATCTGTTCAACCAAATCTTTATAAATCGCTTGTTTGTCATTGTATGAGGAACGTTCTCCAACTGGTTTTGTGTGATAGTCATATCTATATTCAAAATCAACAGTTGCTAACTCCCAACAAACACATTTTAATTTTTGCTCTTGAAAACCTGTTAGTTTTAGAAAAACCGACTGCATTACGTAATCACACATTGGGTAAGTTTCGATTCCACTTCCAATTCCTGTGCTTGCGGACACAACATCTTTCAGTATGTCTGTAATTGGGGATAAGATGAAATCTGTGTGAATGTTAGGACGCATATTTTTCGTAGATTTCAATTGATGAACTAATTCTTGCTCTTAAATGCCCCAAATTGCTTGGTGCTTTCGTATGTGAAGAGCCTGCTTTAAACTCTACTATTTTATCATCAATTTCAATTTTAAGGTCTTCCTTTCTTGCAAAGTCTATTGTCTTATTTTCAAAAACTATTGTATATGTCAGTCCAAAGAAATACATATCTAAGTCAATGATTGATGGAAATTCTTTTTTAATTTCTAAGTAATTTAAGGCTTGTTGTAAATTTAAAAATCGGTCAGCATATTGTTTATTCGGAAAAATGGTTGAGAATTTTCCATATTTAGCATCAGTATCAGCAACAACAGAATAAACATATTCTTCGTAATACTTTTCCATTTCCGGTTTGTAACTACGTGCAATGCTATTTACAGAGTCGTCTTTTTTGTATTGTGATAATAAAGATAAACATCTAACAAAGTCAATTTTTGTTTCACTACTTAGGTTTTTTACCACAAATTCTTCAGTAAAACTTGGGATAAAAAATTGTTCCCAATCTTTATCCAAAA
>CALRIM020000240.1:0-3485 GCA_943360385.1 Rhizobium sp. Q54
TAATATAAATCCATTAAGACCGTATTTTACATTTTTTTGTTTTCCTAAATACAAGTTCAATAGCACTTCCTCTGGAACTTTGGTAGCTTGTTTGGCAATAATAGTATTCGAATTGGCATCTATTTTCATGATAAAAATACCATTGAATTTATAAACTGGCTTTTTGTTTTCTTTATCAGCATAAAATGCAAAGCATAGTAATTCATTTTTGTGGTTTAAATTAATATTTGCATTGTAAAGAAATTTGTCAGTTTCATAATCAAATAATTTTATTTCTTCCCTTTGGTTAATGGATATTATCTTATAGATAGATTTTCTCTTATCCTTTTTATCATCAACCAATCCTAAAACATAAATTTTACCATCGTTAGAAATTGTTGCAGATTTAAATTCAAAATTTTTATCCGCATATGGAAGTACCACATTTTTCGACCATATAAGATTAAAGCTATCATTATACACTTTTACGTTTAATGAATAATTCTCATTTCGTTTGGTAGGGTTAGAATGGATTGCTAGTATTTTACTTGAATCTGCTGAGAAATCAAAATCGGCAATTTCATCCTTTATAAAGATAGAATTGTTGTCGAAGGTGTCTATATAAGTTGGAGTTTCAGAAAGAGTATTATTCTCTTTTAATGTTTGTATAATACGAACTTTATTGTCAGTTTGTTTATCAACGTAAACACTATTAATGTAAAAACAATTATTGCCTGGTATTATATTTTGTACTTTATGCTTAGATCCATTTACTTTTAAGGATGGTATAGCTGTTTCTTTAGTAAGATTAAACTTAGAATCAAAGGTCATTAATCTTGGCGCATTAACTAAATTTATGGAGCCACTTGGTTGATTCCCCTTTAGCACCCTAGTTAATTCTATTGATTCAATTCTACTTACATAATATTCATTGTTTATACTTCCAATAATTTTAATTCTATTGGTGTTTTCTAGTTGAAAGGGTTCTCCAAATTGGGTTTCTATGGTTTGGGCATTTAAACTTGCAGGTAATAAACTTATAAATGCAACAAAAAAGAATAGGCTGCTTTTCATGGTTTTTAAATTCATAATGTTTGCTAAAATATTATATATTTTGATATTTTAACTACAGTTTTCTTATATATTTGCCTTATTATGGAACATATCAACAATTATATCAATACTAATAAAGATCGTTTTTTGAACGAATTATTAGACTTTTTAAGAATCCCTTCAATTAGTGCAGATTCTGCCTATAGTGCAGATGTAATGAAAACTGCAGAGTTTGTAAAAGATAAATTAATTGCAGCTGGTGCTGATAAGGTAGAAGTTTGCCCAACAGCGGGTTATCCAATTGTTTATGGTGAAAAAATGATAGACCCTTCTTTACCAACGGTATTGGTATATGGTCATTATGATGTTCAACCGGCAACTCCTTTAGAATTATGGGAAACTCCTCCATTTGAACCGACCATTCGTAAAACAGCAATTCATCCAGAAGGTGCAATTTTTGCACGTGGATCTTGCGATGATAAGGGTCAGGTATATATGCATGTAAAGGCATTCGAATTAATGATGCAAACTAATACAATGGCTTGCAACATTAAGTTTATGATAGAAGGTGAAGAAGAAGTTGGTTCTTCTAATTTAGGCATCTTCGTAAAGGCTAATAAAGAAAGACTAAAAGCAGATGTTGTATTAATTTCAGATACATCAATTCTTGCAAACGATGTACCTTCAATAGATTGCGGTTTACGTGGCTTGAGTTATGTTGAAGTGGAAGTTACAGGTCCGAATAGAGATTTACACTCTGGTGTATATGGTGGAGCAGTAGCAAATCCAATTAATATTCTTGCAAAAATGATTGCATCTATGCACGATGAGAATAACCATATTACTATTCCTGGGTTTTATGATGGTGTGTTAGAAACTTCTGCTGAAGATCGTGCAGAAATGGCTAAAACTCCTTTCGATTTAAATGAATATAAAAAGGATTTAGGTGTTGAAGAAGATTGGGGAGAAAAAGGATTCTCAACGATAGAAAGAACGGGTATTCGCCCAACATTAGATGTTAATGGAATTTGGGGTGGTTACACTGGTGAAGGGGCTAAAACAGTATTGCCTTCTAAAGCATTTGCTAAAATCTCAATGCGTTTAGTGCCAAACCAAAAATCGGATGATATTACTGCATTGTTCAAAAAACATTTTGAATCCATTGCACCTAAATCTGTAAAAGTAGAAGTTCGTCCTCATCATGGTGGTGAAGCAGTTCTTACACCAACAGACTCTGTAGCCTTTAAAGCAGCTAGCAAAGCAATGGAACAAACATATGGTAAAAAACCTATTCCAACTCGCGGTGGTGGAAGTATTCCAATTGTAGCTTTATTTGAAAAAGAATTAGGATTGAAATCTGTATTAATGGGATTCGGATTAGATTCAGATGCATTGCATTCGCCAAACGAACATTACGGATTATTCAATTATTACAAAGGGATAGAAACAATTCCGTTGTTTCATAAGTACTTCGCTGAACTATCTAAGTAGTATCGAGTAACAGGTATCGAGTATCGGGTCATTTATTAATTAGAAAATTAACCCGATACTCGATTCCTGCTACCCTTTTACGTAAATCAAAGGCAATCTCCACTTAAAATAAAAAGCACAAATTCGTATCAGACCCACTACAATACCTGCTATCCAGCCTGTGGTTCCTTCTTCAATTCCTGCATACAAACAAATAAAATAAATAATACCACCCGCTATACAGGCCGAAGCGTAAATATCTTTCCGGAATATATACGGAATTTCATTTAAAATAACATCTCTAATAATACCTCCGAAGCAACCAGTGATGGTACCCAAAGCAATGCACACAATTGGATGCAAATGAAAATCAACACCCTTTGCTATCGCTACTACACAAAACACTGATAAACCAATGGTATCAAACCAAAAAAGTAACTTAGATAATCGCATTAGTTTTGGTAAAAAGAACAACGCAACCAAATAAGTTATTAATATTGTTGATATAATTTGAAGATCTAAAATCCATGCGACTGGTAAGCTTCCAATTAATAAATCGCGGATGGTACCACCTCCAATTGCAGTTATAAAAGTAATTATCAATACACCAAAAACATCTAGTCTTTTTTGCATTGCAGAATATGCACCAGAGAATGCAAACGCAATAGTGCCGAGTATTTCAATGATGTCTATAAACTTCATGAGTATTGTGTAGTGTGTAGTGAGTATTGAGTATAATGTGTAATTTGTTAAAAATTTCTAAATTCACCATATTTAATAGCAAAATACACATTATACTCAATACTCACTACACATTACTCACTACTTAAAAAGAATGAACCGCCTCCACAAAGAAACATCTCCATATTTACTTCAACATAAAAACAACCCTGTAGATTGGTTCCCATGGGGATCGGAGGCCTTGGAAAAAGCAAAGAAAGAAAACAAATTAATACTAGTGAGTATAGGTTACTCTGCCTGCC
>CALRIM020000241.1:0-3464 GCA_943360385.1 Rhizobium sp. Q54
ATTCTCATAATTTCATATTTTCAATATTGACACTTTATCAAATTAATAGATCAGCATATCAGCATATCAGCAAATTAGCATACCAGCATATTAATTGAGTTTCTTATAACGAATTCTCTTCGGTCCAATATCTCCTAAACGTTTCTTCCTGTTTTCCTCATATTCAGTATAATTTCCATCGAAGAAATAAACTTGAGAGTCGCCTTCGAATGCTAAAATATGAGTACAAATTCTATCTAAGAACCAACGGTCGTGACTAATAATTACAGCACATCCGCCAAATTCCTCTAATGCTTCTTCTAAAGATCGTAGGGTATTTATATCAATATCATTTGATGGCTCATCGAGTAAAATTACATTCGCACCTTGTTTCAACATCATGGCTAAATGAACTCTGTTTCGCTCACCTCCAGATAAATTTGCTATTTTCTTTTGTTGATCTGCACCGTTGAAGTTAAACCTTGAAACATAAGCTCTGGAATTTATTTGTTTATTGCCTAATAGCATCGTATCAGTTCCACCAGTAATGGTTTCGAAAACTGTTTTTTCATTGTCCATATCCTTATGCATTTGGTCTACATAAGCAAGTTTTACAGTTTCACCGATTTTAAAAGTTCCCGAATCTGGAGTTTCTTCTCCAGTTATTAATTTGAACAAAGTTGTTTTACCTGCCCCGTTAGGCCCAATAATTCCTACTATTCCAGCAGGTGGTAAAGAGAAACTTAAATTTTCATACAATAATTTATCTCCATAAGCTTTGGAAATATTATTCGATTCAATAACTACATTTCCTAAACGTGGTCCTGGTGGAATAAATAGCTCTAAACGAGCTTCTCTTTCTCCAGTTTCTTCACTTGCTAGTTTATCGTAATTAGATAAACGAGCTTTCGATTTTGCGTGGCGAGCTTTCGGAGCCATGCGTACCCACTCTAATTCTCTTTCTAAAGTTTTCTGACGTTTGGTTTCTTGTTTTTCTTCACTCGCTAAGCGTTTTGCTTTTTGATCTAACCACGATGAGTAGTTTCCTTTCCACGGAATTCCTTCACCTCTGTCTAATTCTAAAATCCACCCAGCCACATTGTCCAAGAAATACCTATCGTGAGTTACAGCTATTACTGTTCCTTTGTATTGTTGTAAATGTTGTTCCAACCAATCGATTGATTCAGCATCCAAGTGGTTGGTAGGTTCATCTAATAATAATACATCAGGTTCTTGCAATAATAATCTACATAAAGCTACTCTTCTGCGTTCTCCTCCTGATAATACCTTTACTGGTGTATCAGATTCAGGACAACGAAGTGCATCCATGGCTCTTTCTAATTTAGAATCCAACTCCCATCCACCAACAGCATCTATTTGATCTTGCAATTCTCCTTGTCGCTGCATCAACTTGTCCATTTTGTCAGCATCCTCATAATTTTCTGGCAGACCAAAAGCCTCGTTTATTGCTTCGTATTCTTTTATGATATCGGTAATAGATTTTACCCCTTCTTCTACTATTTCACGTACTGTTTTACTGTCATCTAGCTGAGGCTCTTGTTCTAAATACCCTACAGAATAGCCTGGCGAAAACACCACTTCCCCTTGGTATGCTTTATCTACACCTGCAATTATTCGTAATAATGATGATTTTCCTGAACCATTTAAACCTAAAACTCCAATTTTTGCTCCGTAAAAAAAAGAAAGATAAATGTTCTTAAGTACTTGTTTTTGAGGTGGATGTATCTTATTTACACCCGCCATCGAAAAGATTATTTTCTCGTCAGACATTGTTATAAAATTTTTAACGAATATCGTTAAATAAGTCCAAAGTCCAATGTCCAAAGTCCTTCGTAAGAATAATGTCAAATTAGCATATCAGCATATCAGCATACTAGCATATTATACTCTTGGCTTAGTTTTTGACCATTGTTGATAACATTATTTTTAAAGCGATTAGAACAAATTAATATATTAGAACGTTCTCATCACAGAAAGGAATTTATTTATGGAAGCTAAATTTTCACCACGGGTAAAAGACGTGATATCATACAGTAGGGAGGAAGCCCTCCGACTAGGTCACGATTATATAGGAGCCGAACATTTATTATTAGGCTTAATTAGAGAAGGCGACGGAGTAGCTATAAAGGTTATTAAGTCACTTGGAATTGATACTGCACGCTTACGCAAATCTGTAGAAGATGCTGTTAGAGGTACTTCTGGAACCAATGTAAATCTTGGGAATATTCCTCTTACTAAGCAAGCAGAAAAAGTTTTGAAGATTACTTATTTGGAAGCTAAAATATTCAAAAGCGAAGTTATTGGTACCGAACATTTATTGTTATCAATATTACGTGATGAAGATAACATTGCTTCTCAAATCCTTTCTCAGTTCAATGTTAATTATGAGGTTTTTAAAGCACAGCTAGAAAATTTCAAATTAAATCCTAGTGCCGAAGCTCCGCAGAACCCTGCAGGAGATGATGAGTTCAAAGAAGAGGAAAATTACTCTACACCGAAAAAACCAACGGATGCAAAATCTAAAACCCCAGTATTAGATAATTTTGGTAGAGATTTAACTCGTGCTGCAGAAGAAGGGAAATTGGATCCAATTGTTGGAAGAGAAAAGGAAATAGAAAGAGTTTCTCAGATTTTATCTCGTAGAAAAAAGAATAATCCAATTTTAATTGGTGAGCCTGGTGTTGGTAAATCAGCCATTGCCGAAGGATTAGCGTTGCGTATAGTTCAACGTAAAGTTTCAAGAGTTTTATTTAACAAAAGAGTAGTTACCCTAGATCTTGCTTCATTAGTTGCTGGTACAAAATACCGTGGTCAATTTGAAGAGAGAATGAAAGCGGTAATGAATGAATTAGAGAAATCGCCAGATGTAATTTTATTTATTGATGAAATTCATACCATTGTTGGTGCCGGTGGAGCTTCAGGTTCATTAGATGCTTCGAACATGTTCAAACCTGCATTAGCAAGAGGAGAGATACAATGTATAGGTGCTACAACTCTAGATGAATACCGTCAATACATTGAAAAAGATGGCGCATTAGATCGTCGTTTCCAAAAAGTGTTAGTAGATCCTGCAACACCAGAAGAAACAGTTATCATTTTAAATAATATTAAAGAAAAATACGAAGAACATCATAATGTTACTTACACACAAGAAGCAATTGATGCGTGTGTGTTTTTAACTACTCGTTACATGAGCGATCGCTTTCTACCAGACAAAGCGATAGATGCCTTGGATGAAGCTGGTTCTCGTGTACACATTACTAATATTCATGTTCCTCAAAATATTATCGATATCGAACAAAAAATCGAAGAGATAAAAGTGGAGAAAAATAAAGTTGTTCGTTCTCAGAAATATGAGGAAGCGGCAAAACTTCGCGACAATGAGAAACAATTATTAGAACAATTAGACACAGCGAAAGCAGAATGGGAAGCAGAAACCAAAACACGTAGATATACTGTAACAG
>CALRIM020000242.1:0-3440 GCA_943360385.1 Rhizobium sp. Q54
ATAAAATAAAAAATATTACCTGTTTACTATATTTCATTAATTTTTTAAATAATTATTTAAGAGATATTGAATAATATCGATTATTCAATATTATATTCCCCTCAGAATTCTCATAAACATTAGTATTAATAGGGCGTATAAGCAGCCTATCAATTACATTACTATCCGTTTTCAACTCGTCACTCCAAACAGTCAATTTTATCTTATCAGTTGAATTGTTTAAAACTATTTTCGATTCAATTAATGCCCAGTTCTTATCAATAATAACAAACTTTTTGCCAATATTTGTTTGTAAAACATCATATGGCCTACCATATTTATCCATGAGAATTATTTCAATATTTGATCGAGGTATTAAGTCCCTATCAAAATTTCCAACCCAAAATGAAACAATATACTCCCCTGATGTTGCATTTGGTATTGTATCATTAAAAAAAGTTAAATAATGTTGGACTGGGTGCGAAAATGCGCCTTTAGAATAATATGCTTTACTTGAATTCATGTATTCGAAATTGTTGAAAAAAACGTTTTTTGCTTCATTTAAAGGCAAATATTTTTTAGATTTAATTTCTTGTTTTTCAAATAAGTTATTATACCTCTCTTGCAATTCGACCATTGAAACCTCATAAAAACTATATTCATTATTTGAACTGATTTTGGTACAACTTGATAAAAAATCTCTTTCATTGGAATTTATTTCATTCTCCAAACATATAAGTAATAGTTTTTTTTGATTATCGAATTTTGATAAAATTTCTGGGTATCTATATGGTTCTTGGATCAAATTAAAGTTACTGAATGCTTGCGAACGAGAAGTTCTACTCATATGTATATTGTATAGAGGTAATCCTGTTTTCATAGAAGTAATCATTCCATATCTCAAACACCAAGACCCTCTTTCATCATAAATATTTTCAGAACCATTTGTATAAAATGGAAAAGTTAAAATGGCTTGGTAATCATTAACCTTTAATGATTTAATCCACTTATTATTATCAGTAGAATTATCTTTATCAGATATTTCCTCGATCTTATTATTATAATTATTTTGAGCTTTGTAATTGGATTGATATGCATCAAAAAATAGAATTACTAAACACAGGATATTCAACCATTTATTATTTATTCTTTTAAATACGAAATAGACACCTACAATACTTGCTGAGATATATGTAATCCAAGCAAATCTTGCAATTCCTCTAAATTGTTTTAATAATCCAACATGATCTAATACAGTAGACCCAAAATTTGTGTTTAAGGGGTAAGCAAATGCAACCAGGGTAGAAATGAAACTAATCCATGCAAAAAAACTAATTATTGGTTCCCCAAATGGATCTAATATTTTTTTAAAATTTAAAGTAAAAATAGAAATAAAGAGTTTTAAAACTATATATATAAAACTAATTGCAGTAAATAATCCCAGATATTCCTTTCCTTCCCAATCAACATTTGCTGGATTTATGAATTGAGCAAAAAAGGGTTCGTACCATTTGTTAAAAGGGAAAAACAATCCCGTGAGATTTGTATTATAATGTAATAATCCCCATGGAGTAGCAGTTCGATCAGTTAAAAAGTTATCAGATCGTACTAAAAGCATAATAATAGAATACGGTAATAATACTTGAATAAAAAAATGTAATCCTTTTAATATTAAAATTCGAGAGGTTTTGTTTTTAAGAGTAATAAAATTATACAAATGAAATAAAAGCCAAATTAATGCTGAAAATGCAAAGAAATATAAATGCAGTGTTGAAATTACAAATGTATATATTGATGTATATAGAATAATTTTTTTTGAAGGGTTTTCTTTGTATTTTAAAAGAAACCAAATTATCCCAGGAACAATAAATAAATAGGCTAAAGAATAGTGTCCACCTATTCTTAAAATTTGTGGATTGATAAAAGTAATGAGAATCGCAAGTAATATACTTTGCCATTTCTTATTAATAAAACGACAAAATATTAAATATAGGAAAGCTGAAGACATTATCAACGAAAACAATATTGATAGATTAAAAATCCCAATTATGTAGTTTGAAATATCTATCACTTTGTTTAAAGGATATAATATTATACTTAGAAGCGGAGGATTTACACTAAAAAATATATTTTCTCCATACGGGTAGTTCATTCCGTTAAAATGCAAAAACGAAGTTCCGTATTTCACTTGATAATAAACCCCAAAATAAGATTGCATTCCATCTCCGCTACTAACGAAGTATATTGAATTAATATTTAATAATAATTTCCAATAAAAGGATACTATAAAAGCAATTGTAATTAAAATGGCATACCAAAAACCTTTATCTAATTTTTTTAACATAATGTTTATTTAACCCTTAAAAATAATACATTTTTCAAAATGAAGAGGGTATATTTTGATAAGTATATCTATTTATATCAATAATTTGATATTTTTGAAGACATAAATAATTACAATGATTGATATTAGTTTTATCATTCCTTCCTATAAAGGTTCAAATGTATTAAATAATAATCTACCAATATTATTTAATATACTTGATAATCACGATATTACATATGAAGTTATTGTCGTAGATGATGGCTCCTTAGATAATGGTAAAACTGAAATGGTTGCAAATTCTTACAATTGTAAATTTTTATCTTATGGTGAAAATAGAGGGAAAGGATTTGCAGTTAAAACAGGTGTAATTGAGTCAACTGGAAAATATATTGTATTTACTGATGCAGATATCCCATTTAAGGAAGTAGCATTTGATAGAATGCTAAATACTCTAAAAGAGGATAAGTATGATATTGTAATTGGTGATAGAACTTTAGAAACATCTGAATATTTTGAGGTTATTTCTGGTTTTAGGAAACTTGGAAGTAAGGTATTTACCTTTTTTGTAACCAAATTTATTACAGGTGGATTAGCAGATACACAATGTGGGTTTAAAGGGTTTAAACATAATATTGCGAAGGATTTATTTTCTGTTAGTCGTGTAGAGAGTTTCGCATTCGATGTTGAAATTCTTTATATAGCCTTAAAAAGGAAATATATTATAAAAAGAATTCCTGTTGAATTAAGAAACAGTGAAGATTCATCAGTTAGTTTAATGAAACATGCCCCGCGTATGTTGAAAGATATTTTTTCATTGAAAATTAATCATATACTTGGCCGATATAATAAAAAAATATGAATAACATTTTAAGTAGATACCCAAAGACAAGAAAACCTCTTCCAGAAGAGTTTCAAAAAATATATACCAGTCATTATTTAAAAAATAGATCAGGAAAAACAGTCGCTACTTCACTTTCAAGTAAAATGGAAGCATGGATGCATAAAAAGGTTGCGGCCGATTGTATCCAAAATCCAAATAATATTACGCTAGAGATTGGAGCTGGTACATTAAATCAATTGCAATATGAGTCTCCTAAGGTTTATGATATTATAGAACCATTTAAAGAACTTTTTG
>CALRIM020000243.1:0-3328 GCA_943360385.1 Rhizobium sp. Q54
TATAATAAGCCCCAGTATTGAATTCATTGGATTGTAAGCCACTAGAAACATCGTAGTTTTTAAATTTATTATTTTCTAGTACACTTAATCCTTTATTATGACTAAGCCAGAACTTTCCATTTTTTTCCTTTATTATTGAATAAATAAAATCAGCAGATAATCCACTACTCACATCATACTTATTAAGTATTTTCCCATCTATAGTACATACATACAAACCGTCTACTGTGGTAATATAAATTTTTTTATCTGTGTCAATTAATATACATTTTACAAATGAGTTAATTGGAAAATTGAGTTCTTTTTTTGTTTTTAGATTATAAACAATCGCTTTATAATTTTTTCCTATTACTAATAACTCATCATTATAGAATTCAAAATCGGTAATGTACTTACTGTCTGACTTGTAAATGGAATATATATTCTTTGGGTTACTGATGTTATAAATGTAATTGTTTGTACCATCATAACTATTTATATATAGGGATTTATTTCGTTTAACAAATTGAGGAAATAATTGATAGACTGTTAATGAAAAATCGCTGTATTTTTTCCAAGTGTTAGTTTGATGATTGAATAATATTAGTTTATCTGCATATGGGAAAAGCACTTCGTTTTTAGAATAATTAAAAATACCTAGTACAGAAGAATCAGATTGAATAGACTTGTTTTTTATAAAATTTGAATAATGGGTATATTGATAATTATTTTTTGAATCAAAAATCAAAATACCCTTATTATAACTGCCTGCGATAATTTTCCCGTCAGAAGTTTTAGTGATACTTTTAATCATATTTAGATTATCGTTCTCCGATTTTATATGAGGGAATCTATTTTTATAAGGAGAGTAAAAATAGATTCCTTGTCCATTGGTACATATGTAAAAGTTATTAGACTTGTCTATATACATTGTTTGTACATAATTGTAGGAGGTATTGTTATTGTTGAAGTTGTCTATTTTTTCTATGACTTTATTTTTTTTGAGATCTATTTTCATAAGCCCACCTCTAAAAGAGATGTAATGATTGTTGTTATAAATGGAGTATTTAGTAATGGGTATGTAATATTTTATACCTGAAAATTTTTCAGTTTTAATTTTCAATTTATCTCCATCAATAGAATATTTCAAAAGTTCTAGTTTTTCGTTAATCGTGTATAAAGTGTCTTTATTTATTCTGCCTATACTTACCCCATATTTCTTATATAACCTTAAATCTACTAGTTCAGCTTTGCTTGTTTTGTAATTTATTTTTAAGATGTAATTGAAATTGAGTGTATAGAGAATGTAATTTCCAATTATTAATCCATCTCTTGTAGAATTGGCATGTAAATTTCTTTCCGTAGAGTTGATAAAAATTTTCTTAGTTATTTTTTTTGTATGGATATCAAACTCATATAAATTTAATTGACCTTCTACAAACCAAATTTTACCATTTGGGGTACTTGCAATTCTGTTAAATCCATTGTTGGAAATTAGTAGGTTGTCAAATCTGTCATGAATTCTATCGTATATGCTTACACCACGACTATGTGCTATCCATAGTTGATGAAGACTATCTTCTTCAAAAGAAAAGTATTCTATACCTGCAATACTATGAGGATCATTATCTATATGCTTATAATGTTTCATGTTATTACCATCGAAACGGTTTATTCCATCCGCAGTGGCAATCCATAAAAAACCTTTGTAATCTTGTATTACATCCCAAACCGAGTTTTGGGCTAGTCCATTATCAGCATTATATTTTACATAACGAGGAGGCTGTAATTGAGCATAACTAATGCATGCAATTAGAATTAAAATTAAGAGGAGAGAGAGCTGCTTTATCACTTAATATAATTATGAATTAATAATTAAGAATTAATAATGCCCACTTAGTTGACATAATTGATTTTTTAATTATTTACGAATAATAAAATAGTATGGGGAATACTATATTCTGTTAAAACTAAATATAGTATATATTTTGTTATTTTTGAAAATGAGAAAATCAATCTACCTTTTACTTTTTACAATTCTCTTGTTCGCATCTTGTAAAAAAGAGGAATCTAATGGAGTCTCTATTACTTCATTATCAGGTACTTATTACTATGATGGAAGATCCAATATTAGTATTAAAAAATGGATATCAGGAGGAAATGAAGTTAATCCTGCAGATACAGACATCACCAACTTGGTTGAAGAAGGAAGGGTTGAATTTAATGGAATCACCTATAATTTCGGTCCAAACAATATGTTGAGTTATGTTGATTCTATTAATAATGAAATGGATTCTGCAAAATATAAGATTGAGAATAACATTGTATATGTTTTTATTGGTCCTAATCCAATTGTAAATTCGAATTATATACCCTTTTTCCGAATTGTTAATAATGGTCTTTATATAGGATATAAAACTGTTTTGTATTCAACTGATTTCGGTGAATCTGGATTGGGAATGACAGATATTGACAATTCAAATTTAATAGATACAGCCTTGTCTAATATGGGATATAATTCAGTAAATCAATTGAAAGATGATGAATTTATAAAGTACACCACTTATAAGGATAACTTTAAAAAGAAACCATAACATAAATAAACAAAAAGCTGGAGAAATCCAGCTTTTTGTTTAAGGACTATTTCATGTATTTAAAATCTTGACCGTTTTTTATCACTAATAACGATTCATAAATAAGCTTGATCACATTTTCCACATCATCCTTATGAATCATTTCTACTGTGGTATGCATATAGCGCAATGGTAATGAAATAAGAGCAGAAACAACACCATCATTTGAATATGCAAACGCATCGGTATCGGTTCCTGTAGACCGAGAAGAAGCTTGACGTTGAAAAGGAATCTTATTTTTTTCTGCAGTATTAATGATTAGTTTATTTAAGTTCATTTGAACAGCAGGAGCATAAGAAACGACAGGGCCTCTACCACACGCTAAATCTCCTTGAGTTATTTTATTAATCATTGGGGTGGTGGTATCATGGGTAACATCGGTAACAATCGCTACGTTTGGTTTTATTTTATTAGCAATCATTTCGGCACCGCGTAACCCTATTTCTTCTTGAACAGAATTTACCACATATAAACCAAAAGGTAATTTCTTTTTGTTTTCTTTTAGTAATCGAGCAACCTCGGCAATCATAAATCCACCCGCACGATTATCTAGTGCTCTGCCTACATAGTAACGGTCGTTTAATTGCATAAACTCATCTTCAAAAGTTACTACACATCCAACGTGTATTCCTTTTTTTTCAACCTCATCTTTTGTAACGCAACCAATATCAATAAAAATATTTTTTAAGGATGGTGTTTCTTCTTTTTCGCCACTA
>CALRIM020000244.1:0-3309 GCA_943360385.1 Rhizobium sp. Q54
CCTACTACAAAATTAATAACCACATAACAATCATGAGTAAAATACACAGCTTAAAACTTGGCCCGAAACATTTATTTGGAGAAATAATAAATGAGAGACCTGAATGAATGAAATTCAAAGACTACAAAATCGCAAGAGCAAATTAGCACAAACGATTAAAAGCAAGGCTACGCCAAGGCTTCAAATTAAAGGACAATTAAAATTGAATTAGCATGAAAGCAACACATTTTATTATTTATAAATCAAACGCTCTTCGATTAAAAAACAAATTAGAAGAGGAAGTTTATGAGCTGATCAGAAAATGGGATAGGCATATACTAATAATTGAATCCATTTCATTATTCAAACTAGAATTTATAAAACAAATTGATGAGATTAATTTGAAGCACCCAAGATGTAAGCCAATTAAAGTTGAATTCTATTGGCACGATAAGAGTAAACACGATTTCAATGTATTTTTTCAAGGTACCGGCATTTGCTCAATGCAACTTATTTCAGGTACGCACATCAAAGTAAAAGCAAATCCCATAGCTATCATACAAAAGGAGCTTTCCAAAACACAGAATAGGAAGTTTAGCTCTAATCAACAAACACACCAGGATTAGAATTCCAACATCATGGACGAATATTATTTTATAAAAATGTTATTAAACATATTCTCAAAAAAAATGAAAACAATAGACAAAGCAAATGCTAGAAAAGAATTAGTTGCACTCCAGGAAAGGGTTGATGCACTTAAAAGTATTATTGATTCACCAATCAATCCAATGGAGTGTATCAAAACCTATAACGATGCATGTGAGCATTTAGGAGTAGATCCTAATGAGCTACCATTCAAATCGCCTTCCAACGCAGACCAGGAAGCAATAAATGCAAACTGGAAAATGTGGCGAATTGCAAAAGCATTAAATGGAGATTGGGAACCAAATTGGAATGATAGCAACGAGTATAAATACTTTCCGTATTTCAATATGAAAAGTGCGGGCGTTGGCTTCTCGATTACGTATTACGGTCACTGGACTGCGCTTACGACTGTCGGTTCGCGCCTTTGCTTTAAATCTAGAGAACTAGCAGAATATGCAGGTACTCAGTTTGCAGACATTTATAAAAAAATCATGGTATTACCTAACACAAAATAACAATGGAAAACGCAGTTAAAACATTCGAACAAGCCCTTGAAAAATCGGGTACAACAAAAGAAAAAGCATTCTTTGCGAATACAGAATTAGTTACTTCTACCGAATCGGATGAAGTTGCTTATAAGAAATTAATAATCATTGCAAGGGCATTAAACACTAATGCAGAAACAGGTAAGGTATGGACACCAAATTGGAATGACTTCAACGAGAGTAAATATTTCCCATGGTTTGAAATCGAAGCTGCTGAAGATAATACTGCGGGCGTTGGCTTCTCGGATACGCATTACGATTACTGGAATACGTATGCGAGTGTCGGTTCGCGCCTTTGCTACGAAACACGAGAGCTTGCATTGTATGCCGGTAAACAATTTGCCGAGGAATACAAAGAATTTATTTTAATAAAGTAACCATTGAGGTGGTGTATCGTGAGAGCTGTAGTTCTTTCTGTTCAGTTTGCAGGCGTTGGCTTCTCGAATACGAATTACGATAACTGGAATACGAATACGAATGTCAGTTCGCACCTATGTTGTGAATTAATTGAAACGATACAGACCGTGCTTACATAGCAAAAAATAAAGAGTAAAAACTTGGGCGTTGGTAGTGAAAATGAAAACGACCATTTAAAGCAAAGGCATGAAAAGAAAAACTAACCTATTTGAAAAAATCATCAGTGTAGAGAATCTTCAGCTTGCAGATAAAAAAGCAAGAAGAGGAAAACTCAAACAATATGGTGTAAAAATTCACGATAAAAATCGGGATGAAAATATTTTGCTTTTGCATCAACAACTAAGCGAAAAAAAATACAACACCTCAGAATATAAAACATTTACAATTAAGGATCCAAAGGTTAGAGAAATTTCATGTTTACCCTATTTCCCGGATAGAATTGTACACCATGCCTTAATGAATTATTTAGAAGGTTTATTTGTGCCGGTGTTTACTTCAGATACATATAGTTGTATTAAAGGCAAAGGAATTCATGCCGCATCTAGAAACCTAAAGTCTAAATTATCTAACGATGTTCCAGGTACAAAATATTGCCTGAAGCTTGACATTACAAAGTTTTATCCAAGCATAGATCATAGTATTTTAAAATCATTGTTGCGCAGAAAAATAAAGGATGCGGATTTGCTTTGGTTACTGGATGAAATTATAGACAGTGCGCCAGGTGTTCCTATTGGAAATTATTTAAGTCAATATTTTGCAAATTTCTACCTAGCCTATTTTGACCATTGGATTAAAGAAAGTCAGCAAGTTCAATACTACTTCAGGTATGCAGATGATATTGTAATACTTGCGGACAACAAAGAGTATTTGCACCAACTTCTAGCGGAGATTAGAGAATACCTACAATCAAATCTCAATTTATCTATAAAACCAAACTACCAAGTGTTTCCTGTAGCCTCGAGAGGAATTGACTTTGTCGGATATGTTCACTTTCATACGCATACCCTACTACGGAAAAGAATAAAAAAAAGTTTTGCAAAGAAGCTAAAACAGAATGAAAATAGGCAATCAATTCCCTCTTATTTGGGTTGGGCCAAACATTGTAACAGTACCAATTTATTGAAAAAACTAACGCATGAAAAACTTTAAAGATTTCGATATAACCCCAGTATCACAAGGACTTATAGGAGATAAAATTCCAATGTATAAAGTATTAAATAGAGAAATAACAGTTGTCGACTATAGACTAGGAGAATCAAAATTCAAAGACAAAGGTAATGGCCAGTGCCTATCCCTTCAGATTGAATTATCCGGTCAAACCTTTGTGGTTTTCACTGGATCAGGAATATTAATGAATGCAATTAATCAGATCACAAAAGACAATTTACCATTTACAACAACCATCGTACAGGAAGATAAAAGACTATTATTTACTTAAAAATGTAATGCTATGATTATTACTTTAATACTAATGTTTTATACCCTTTACTGGACATTTAACTACAAAAAACTAGTTTATTTTATAATTAACGTAATAGATAAATTTTGGCCTAATATAAAAAACTAAAACTATGAGAATCATCCTATTTAAAATTACTGTTGTTCGAACCAATGGCCGCACAGCGTCCTGGAGTGGAAGCACCAAAGAAGCAATTACAGAAATAAAAAATCCGCTTAACAAATCGGTTCTTACTGAGCGAGCTGATCAGGAAGTAAGTAGTAT
>CALRIM020000245.1:0-3309 GCA_943360385.1 Rhizobium sp. Q54
TAGATGCAAGTTATTATTTCAGTATTTATAATGATTTTATTGGATATAAAATTGGAGTGGATCTCGATTTAGATACAGCTATAAAAAGAGTGTATAAAGCACAGGCGTATAGGGTTTCAGCAAATGCAAAAGATGTAGTATTTACCCAAGGTTTTTCTGTTGGATTAACCTATTTCTTTAAGAACTTTTATTCGCTTACAGGAAATTATTCGTGGAATGTTTTAGATTTAAGAGGATCTAAAGATCCAATTATTCCTGCATTTAATACACCAGAGCATAAGTTTAATTTAGGTATTTCGGGAAGAGATATTGACAGATATATTGGCCCAGTACACATTAAGAACTGGAGTTTTAGCTTAAACTATAAATGGATTCAAGGGTTTACATTTGAGGGATCACCTCAATTTACAGGTTATGTACCAACATACGACTTGTTTGATGCACAAATTAGCAAGAGTGTTCCAAAAATTAACACTTCATTTAAATTAGGTGCATCTAACTTATTCAATAAAAAGAGTTTACAGGTATATGGAGGCCCATATGTAGGAAGGCTAGCCTATTTCTCTGTTACGTATGACTTGGCTAAGAATAAATAAATGAACTACATTGCATTTTGTATCAAAACCTTTATATTTATATAAATTATTAAAACCCAATTTTATGAGAAAACGTTTACAACTATTAACGCTATTGGCGGCTTCGTTCTTTGCAACGAACACGATGGCACAACGTTATGTAACTCCGATTTTTTCTGATGTCACTGTTACTTCTAACATTGTATTCGGGCAAAACTTTTCGGTATTAACGGGATCACCAGTATTATCTGATTTAAAATTAGATTTATACGAACCAACAGGCGACACAGCATCTTCTCGTCCATTAGTAATTTATTTGCACACGGGTAGTTTTTTACCAAAGGGTATTAACCAACTTCCTACAGGATCTAAATTAGATAGTACAGCAGTAGAAATGTGTAAGCAATTTGCAAAAAAAGGATACGTAGTTGCAGCGGTTGCATATCGTACAGGTTGGAATCCACAAGGAGATCAAGACGCTCGTACAGGTACAATTTTAAATGCAGTATATCGTGCAATGCAAGATGCTAAAACATCTGTTCGTTATTTCCGCTTTATGGGTGCTACAAGTCCAGCTACTTATAAAGTAGATACAAATAGAATTGTAATGTGTGGACAAGGTTCGGGTGGTTATGTTGCATTAGCAGCGGCAAGCTTAAATAAAGTTTCTGAAATTCAATTACAAAAATTTATTAGTGGTGCAAACACACCATATGTAAACCAACAAATCACTGGAGATTTTGATGGCTTTGCTGGAAACCCGGTGGCAAATAAAGGCGATAACCATGTTGGTTATTCATCTAAATTTAACATGGTAGTTAACTTTGGTGGTGCAATGGGAGATTCATCTTGGTTAGAAGCTGGCGATATGCCAATTGTTTCTATGCAAGGTAAATTAGATCCATTTGCTCCTTATACTACAGGTGGTGTTTATGTACCAGGTACTCAACCGCCATTATTTGTAGTAGAAGTAAGTGGTGCAAGAGATGTAGAGCGCAGAGCTTCACAATTAGGTAACCATGCTTCATTAGCGCCATCTTTATTTACAGATGCTGTTTCTATTGAAGCTAATAAATATGCTGAAGGTTTAGCTGGTTTGTACCGTTTCAACGGTGCTGCAAATGCTTCTGGACCATGGGAGTGGTGGGATGCTGCAGATCCATTTACAAATAATGGTTTAGCGTCTAATCCATTAATGTCTAAATCTAGAGCATTATTATACATCGATACCGTTCAGGCATTTTTCACTCCTCGTATGAAGAGAATTTTATTTGATGTAAAATCAGGTGTAAATAATTTAGAGAAAGAAAACGTAAAATTATATCCTAACCCAGCATCATCTAATGTAACTATTGAAATTCCATCTTTAAACAATGAGAAATATTCAGTTGTAATTATTGATGCAATGGGAAGAATTGTTTTCGAAGAAAAAGCAATTGCTGATAACAAAAAAGTAATTGAAACTTCATTTTTAAATAACGGATTGTACTTTGTAAAAATTTACAACGGTAACGATTCTAGAGTTGAGAAATTATTGATCAATCAATAATCGAAAATTCGAATAATCGAAGGTTTGAACTATATAAATTATCGAAAGGGCTTCGGAGAAATTCGGAGCCCTTTTTTAATATGCTGATATGCTAGTGTGCTGATATGCTAATATACTAGAAAGGAACTTCCGAACTTCAATCAATTGGTTAATTGGCACATTGGCTAATTATCTTCCTCGTTTTCCACCTCTTCTTCTGTTGACTCTTCCAACAAATTCTTATCAATTTTCTTTTTGGTTTTAAGTCCTAACACACGAAGAGATTCCACACTATTTGTTAAGCTTCCTTTGCCTTCGTGAAGTTTTCCGAATGCTGAATTATAGCTTTCTTGAGCTTTACCTAATTGGTCGCCCATCTTCTTTAAATCGTCTATAAACCCAACAAATTTATCATAAAGTAAGCCCGCTTTTTTGGCAATTTCCAAAGCGTTTTTGGTGTGTTTTTCTTGTTTCCAAACAGAGGAAACTGTTTTTAATGTTGCTAGTAATGTAGACGGACTTACCAACACAATTCTCTTGGTCCAAGCAAATTCAAACAAGTCTCTATCGTATTGAGAGGCTACACTAAAAGATGATTCTATTGGGATAAATAATAAAACAAAATCTGGAGAATGTATACCATATAAGTCTTGGTAGTTTTTTGCACTTAGTCCCTGAACGTGAGCACGAATAGAGGTTACATGCTCTTTAATATATTTTTCACGCTCTTCTTCACTGTTTGCACTTAATAATTTTTCATATGCAACAAGAGAAACCTTTGAGTCGATAATTAAATGTTTTTCATCTGGTAAATTAATAACCACATCTGGTTGAAATCTATTTCCATCTTCATCTACCAAACTCATTCCTTTTCCTTGTAGCGTATAGTTTTCGTTTTCTACTAGGCCAGAACTTTCTAATATTTTTTCTAATACAAACTCGCCCCAGTTTCCTTGTTTTTTTGTATCACCTTTTAATGCATTGGTAAGATTGTTTGCTTCTTCAGAAATTTGTTTGTTGAGTTTCATCAACTCTTCAATGCTTCCTTTTAGTGTATTTCTTTCTGCGGACTCTGACTTGTAAGCCTTATCAACTTTTTCTTCGAAATCTTTAATACGTTCACGTAATGGATTTAAAATTCCATCGAGGTTTGTTTTGTTTTGTTCTGTAAATTTAGATGAGTTTTCGGTGAGAATTTTATTGGCA
>CALRIM020000246.1:0-3288 GCA_943360385.1 Rhizobium sp. Q54
ATTTCCCCCCAACTCTAAAATCAAATTCATTAAATGTATTTGTAAAGCCATTAGGGCCCCACCAATTTTTTAAATAATCCGGATTAGACCAAGCGGTAAACAAAAATGCTTTTGAATAATTAAAAACTCGAGTACTTACAATTTCAAAATCTTTGGATCCTTCAATTACCTCTTCAATACTTGTATATACGGGTCTCCCCAGCGATAGCATTAAATCTCTTTCTTTGTTTGCACCAGGGCTTTCTGCAATTAAAAGCAAGGCATCGCATGCTTCAATTACCGCGAGCGAAATATCCATTGTGCTCTGGTATTTATCTTTTACATTCGATTGTTCTAGTACAGGTAAAGCCGCATTCATACCAATTAGCGGTATATGACCAAGCTCCAATAGCATTCCTGCTACTTTATTCATTTTATCTAAATTCAATTGCCTTTGCTCTGCAGTATCAGCAGAATAAGGGCCCGCTATTCCTATTATCATTTTAAATCCTTTTAATACCCTCGATAACATCTTTAATTATTGGGAAAATTATACTTTGTAATTCTTCAGAGCTAATTTGCTTACCGTAAGGAAAATGAGGTGGTTGTTGACGATTATTACTTGTCTGGATGGAGTAATTGTATTCATTAAAATACACATCTATATTAAACCAAAAACTTCTTGCAGATATATCTTTTTTAAACCCTTTTAACTCATACGAATAGTTAAATTGTTTTATTTTTTCATTCTTTGCTCTAACTTGGTTTGTAAGCCAGTTTTGTTTCATATTCTCCCAAGTACTTTCTTTTGCACCAAGGCTTCTTCTACTATGTCCTCCCTCCATTTCAAAGTTCATAACTCGGTTCGTATCGAAAAAGAATTCTTTTAAATCGGAGCACTTATCCTCAAGAAGTATAAATAAAGGAATAATATTTTGTTCCATAGCATCACAAATGTTTTCTGAAGATGCAGATAATGATAATACATTATCACTACTTAATTGTGCCTTTAACAATGCAAGTTCCTTATCTAAATCATTTTGTTCTGAAATATCTTTCCCTTCTAATACATTTAGTATTAATCCTTGAGAACGTAAAATCTTATCAGCACAAAAATCAAAAAACAAATCAGGATTACCACCATAACATTGTATATCACCAATATATTGATTATAAATATCTCTTTCGTTTGTTTTGACCCAAAATGGTGGGTATCCAAAGGAAATTAAAATTAGATTTGTAAGAATTCTTGCAGTTCTACCATTGCCATCATAAAATGGATGAATTAGAACATAATCCAAATGAAATTGTAAGGCTACATCTATTGGATGTGGCGCATCTTTCATTTTTCGTTCAAATGCATCTATAGCTGCATTTGTTTTATTAAGGAGCTTGTGCATTCGCTCAGGAACTTCTTCTGGTAATACGAAATCAAATCGTTCTTTATTGTAATTATAAATATAATTAGGTTCTGTTTTCCAGGCACCAATTTTTTTCTTCTGAAACTCGTCCTCTTCATGCATAATACCTGAGTGTATTTTACGAATTCTCGATTCTGAGATTCTTGCTTCTCCCTTTCCTATGCTTAATATTTCTTTTACCACCTCATCATGTCCTTTCATCTCAAGAACATCCTTAATCGGTTTTCCTCCAACTGTAAGATTTCCAACCATCACACTTCTGGTTTCATCCATAGTAAGAGTATTACCTTCCATACTATTACTATAATAGTTCCAATCAAGTCTAAATTTATAATTGATTTTCTTCCTATCTTCATCACTCAACTTCCCATGTGAGGTAATTTTTTCATGAAGTAAGTCAATTTGATATTTTTTTTCTGTGTAGTCCATTTTAATAACTATAGAATTGGATAAGCAACCTCAAATAAGTAAAATAATTAAACATAATAATACTGATAAATAATGTAAATTACCTTATCACAACTACATTTATAACTTACAACTCATAATTTACAATTAATTACAGGTTTTTCTCAAAGCACAAACTATAGTCCACTCCTGCATATTGTCCGTAATTCTCCATTAATAGATAATTATTTTTCTCGTATAACCGAACTGCATCTGTTTGCTTTTTTCCTGTCTCTAAAATACATTTTTTATACCCCAATTCTTTAGCCCAGTTCTCTAGTTCTATTAAAACAGTTGTGGCTAATCCCTTTCCTCTTTTTAATGGGTCCACAAACATTCTCTTTATTTCCATGGTATGTTCATTATACTCTTTAATGGCGCCACAAGCAATGGCTACTTCATTTTCATACACTACCACAACATGTTTTATAGCATTCAATTTATTATACTGTGCATAAAAAGAATGATCGTCGCCGTCTAATACGGCCAACACTTTGTCTAATTCTACTACTAGTTTCTGAAAATCTAAATCGTCTGAGTTTGTTCTTTTTAAGGTAGTCATGTTTTTCAATATAATGCTTATCAAATGTATCATTATTAAAGAATTTAACGTAATTTATGCATTGTAACATTTTAAATAAACTGTAATGTTAAAATCTATATTGTTTAATACTGATAAAGAAATAAGGCCAATTTTCTGGGTGGTATTTTTCTTTGTAGGGCTTGCCTCCCTTTTATTTCCATTAATACTATTATCAGATCGTTATTCATTTGAAATAACAATGCTTCATCAGGCATTGCTTATCTTATTTGTTTCCATTTTGTTTCAATTATTTAGAGGCAAACCGCTTTCAGAATTAAGTGGCCAGTTTAATTTGAAAGGATTAAAAGAGTTAATGTATGGAATGATTTTAGGCGCTATGTTAATGGTTCTACCAGCGTTATTATTAACACTTTTCGGATTGGCAAAATGGAACATTAATGATGTTAATTTCTCTATTATTTTTGATGGAATTAATTTATTTCTTGCAGTAGCCATTGCAGAAGAGTTATTATTTAGAGGATTTGTATTTCAACGGTTAATACAATCTTTCGGAAAATGGCCAGCCCAGTTACTTATGGCAGCATTGTTTCTTCTTACCCACATAAACAACCCTGGTATGAGTGGAATGGTAAAAGTAATGGCATCCATTAATATATTTATTGCTTCTCTCCTTTTCGGAATTACCTATTTAAAAACAAAAAGTTTATTTATGCCAATTGGTTTGCATTTTATGGCCAATTTTATGCAAGGTACCTTACTTGGATTTGGAGTAAGTGGAAATAAAGAATCCAGTATATTGCACCCAATATTTAATAATGTACCCGTTTGGTTAAGCGGTGGAGAATTTGGAATTGAGGCAAGTTTTTTCGGTTTAATGGTACTTATTGGAATTACTAT
>CALRIM020000247.1:0-3274 GCA_943360385.1 Rhizobium sp. Q54
GATATTTACCACCACATTATTCTACTAAAATATTCATGGCAGATAATTGCTCACGAATTCTATCTGGATTAGCATCTGGCTTATCCATTTTATTTAAAGCGAAGATGATAGGTACACCAGCTGCTTGAGCGTGGTTAATTGCTTCTTTCGTTTGAGGCATCACGCTATCGTCTGCCGCAATTACAATAATTACAATGTCGGTTACTTTAGCACCACGAGCACGCATCGCTGTAAAAGCCTCGTGACCTGGTGTATCTAAGAACGTTATTTTCTTACCAGATTCTAATTGAACTTCGTATGCACCAATATGTTGGGTAATACCACCGGCTTCACCAGCAATTACGTTTGCATTACGAACAAAATCTAGTAAAGATGTTTTACCATGATCCACGTGACCCATTACGGTTACAATTGGAGCACGAGGAATTAAATCTTCTGGTTTATCTTCTTTATCGAAATCAACTTCTTGTTCTTCTGTAGATACAAATTGTATTTCATAACCAAACTCATCCGCAACTATTGTTAATGTTTCTGCATCTAAACGTTGGTTAATAGAAACGAACATACCTAAACTCATACATGTAGAAATAACTTTCGTTACTGGTACATCCATCATTTTAGCAAGTTCATTCGCAGTAACGAATTCAGTTACTTTTAAAATTTTAGATTGTAATTCTAATTCTTTTGCTGCTTCATCTGCTGTAGCTGCAACATCATCACGTTTTGCTCTTCTAAGCTTTGCACGTTGAGCAAACTTACCAGATTTACCAGCCCCACTTAAACGAGCAAGTGTTGCTTTAATTTGATCTTGTATTTCTTTCTCAGTAGGCTCTTCTTTTGGAGTGTTTGGGCGATTACCTTGGTAACCTGCTCCCGGTTTTTTATTTCTATCGTGATGGAAGTTTCTATTCCCTCCGCCTTGGCCTTGTCCCTGACCACCACCTTGTCCTTGACCTTGTGGATTTTGCCCACCTGGAGTATTCGGACTAACTGGTTTATTTTCTTTACGTTTTCTTTTTTTCTTTTGATCGGCTGCATTACCAGATGAACTAGCAACTGGAGTCGCTTTTTTCTTCGCAGCAAATTGCGACAAATCTATCGAGCCAATAATGTTTGGTCCTGATAATTTTTGTGCTTTAGCACGAATTACATCTTCTGGTTTTACAGGATCTTCTGAATTTGGAGCCTTTGGTTTTTCTGGAGCTTTTTCCTGAACCTTCTCTTTTTCTTTCTCCTTCGGTTTTTCAGTTACTACAGGCTTTTCAGTTTTTGGAGCCGGTTCTTCTGTAGCTTTCTTCTCTGCTATTACTTCTTTTGGTTGCTCTGCAGGAATTTCTTTTTTCTCTACTACAACTTCTGGAGCAACTTCTTTTGCTTTAGGCGCTTCTGCAGGAGTCTCCACTACTTTTTCAACTTCTACAGGCTTAGCTTCAACTTTAGGTTCAGCTTTTACCTCTGCTTCTTTTGCTTTTGCTTCTTTTGCTTTTTTATCCGACTTCCCTTTTCCAGAAACAGAATCAAGATCTATCTTGCCTAATATTTTTAAACTAGGAGCAGTGTTCTCTTCTTTCTCAATTGCTTTTGCAGGCTCTTCTTTTACTACAGGTTTAGTTTCAACAATTTCCGGTGTAGCAACAACATTCTTAATAAGAATCTCTTCCTCAACCTCAGTATCAGCTTTGCCTTTAACAGCAGGAGTTACTTCAGCAGCAGGCACAACTTCTTCTCTTCTTAATTTTCCAATGGCAATACTCTTCGCTTCTTCGCGAATAGTTTTATCCGATTGGAAATCTTTCATTAAGATTCCATATTGCTCCTCGGTCAATTTAGTAGCTGGCTTGTTATCGATGTTTACACCCTGTTTCCCAAGATGCTCTACAATCGTTCCAATACTAACGTTGAATTCCTTAGCGGCTTTTAATAAATTAATTTTTTTGTCGTCTGACATCTATTATTGTTTATGCAATTTAATGCGTTATTATATTTCTTATTCGAATTCCGATTTCAAAATGTTTATCACATCCTTAATCGTTTCTTCTTCAAGATCTGTACGTTTTACTAAATCTTCAACAGATAAATTTAAAACACTCTTAGCTGTATCACAACCAATAGATTTTAACTCATCTATAATCCAATCTTCAATCTCATCTGTAAACTCGTCTAAGTCCACATCCTCCTCGTTTTCTTCCGACTCACGGTAAACATCAATTTCGTAACCAGTTAATTTACCAGCCAATTTAATATTATATCCACCTTTACCAATTGCTAACGAAACTTGATCTGATTTTAAATAAACAGATGCACGTTTTGTTTCATCATCTAATTTAATAGACGTAATTTTTGCAGGAGATAAAGCCCTTTGAATGTATAATGATAAATTGTTAGTATAATTAATTACATCGATGTTCTCGTTTTTCAATTCTCTAACAATTCCATGAATACGTGAACCTTTCATACCCACACAAGCACCAACAGGGTCAATACGATCATCGTATGATTCTACTGCTACTTTAGCTCTTTCTCCTGGTTCGCGTACAATATTCTTAATGGTAATTAAACCATCAAATACTTCTGGAACTTCTTGTTCAAATAATCTTTCTAAGAATGATGGTGCTGTTCTAGAAATAATAATACGAGGGTTGTTATTTTGCATGTCAACTCTCAATACTACTGCTTTAACATTGTCACCTTTTTTGAAAAAGTCTGCAGGAATTTGCTCTGTTTTTGGTAAAATTAATTCATTACCATCATCATCCATTACCAACATTTCTTTTTTCCAAACTTGGTAAACCTCACCAGTTACAATCTCACCAATTCTATCTTTATATTTTTTGTAAACTTCGTCTTTCTCTAATTCAATAATTTTTGAAACTAGGGTTTGACGAGCAGCTAAAATTGCTCTTCTTCCAAAACTCTCTAACGTTACTTGTTCAATTGCATCATCTCCAACTTCTAAGTCTGGATCGATTGTCTTTGCTTCAGCAATCTCTACTTCTAACGCATCGTCTTCAGAAAATCCGTCTTCCATTACCCTACGAGTTCTCCAAATTTCCAAGTCACCATTATCCGTATTCACAATGATGTCACAGTTTTCATCTGTGCCATATTTCTTACGTAACATGCTTCTAAATACATCTTCCAAAACACTCATCATCGTCGGACGATCGATGTTTTTGAAGTCTTTGAACTCCTGGAAAGAATCGATTAAATTGATGTTATTCATATTAATTCAATTATTTTTTCTTTAAAAAATGATCTTAATTTTTGCTTCTTT
>CALRIM020000248.1:0-3233 GCA_943360385.1 Rhizobium sp. Q54
CCCGATCATTATGGGTCGTAAAACATTTGAGTCTATAGGCAGACCGCTACCTGGTCGCACGAATATCATCATCACTAATAATAAAGGTTTAAATATTGATGGATGTGTAATCGTTTACAGTTTGAAGGAAGCTATTGTTGCTTGTGAAGGAAAGGATTCCTATATAATTGGCGGAGGGTCTATTTATGAACAAGCCATGGAAATTGCGGATATGATTTACTTGACTTTGGTGGATGTAGAATTAGATGCCGATACTCATTTCCCTAAAATTGAAGATGATAAATGGCAAGTCATTCATTCGGAAGTGCACCCTAAGGACGAGAAGCACCAATACGATTTTCAGTTTATCGATTATAAAAGAAAATTTTAATTGATATTTTCGACCTATGAAAATTATTGAAGTAAATACCCCCGCTACAGTAAGGTTATTTTTGGATGTAGTAGATGATATTTATAAAAACGATACCAATTATGTTCGTCCGCTCGATGTTGAAATAGAAACCATTTTCAATCCTACCACCAATTCATTCCATTCTCATGGAAAAGCTATACGTTGGATTTTACAAAATGATGCGGGTAAAACCATTGGAAGGGTTGCAGCATTTATAAACGAAAAGAAAGCTTTTACATTCGACCAGCCAACTGGAGGAATGGGATTTTTTGAGGTGATAAATGATAAGGCTGCTTCTATCCTATTGATGGACACCTGTAGGAATTGGCTACAAGCGAATGGCATGGAAGCAATGGATGGACCGATTAATTTCGGAGAGAACGATAATTTTTGGGGATTATTAGTATTCGGATTTACACATCCAGCTATTGGGATGAATTACAATCCACCCTATTATCAGGACTTTTTTGAGTCGTACGGCTTTAATACCTATTTCGAACAAGTATCCAATCATCTAGATTTAACGAAACCAATGCCCGAGCGATTTGCAAAAATTGCCGATTGGGTTTCTAAGAAAGAAGGATACCGATTTGAGCATTTCAAACTAAATCAATTAGAAAAGTATTCAAAAGATTTTCAGAATATATACAACAACGCATGGCAATTCCACGAGAATTTTAGTCCGATGGACGATATTACCGTACAAGAAAGCCTTGCGAAGATGAAAGATTTCCTCGACGAACGCTTCATTTGGTTTGGATATGTGAACGAAGATCCAGCGGCATTTATGGTTTGCATTCCAGATGTAAATCAAATTATCAAGCACATGCATGGGAAAACAAATCTCTGGGCAAAACTTAAATTCGCGTATCACCGCTGGAGAGGCACCATAAACAGACTTCGAGTAGTAATTATGGGTGTGAAGCCAGCTTACCAGAAATTAGGGCTAGAATCGGCTTTAATTATGAGTGCTCACAATATTGTGCAACCCATGAAGCACTACAAAGAAGTAGAACTCTCTTGGGTAGGCGATTTTAATCCGAAGATGCGCGCCTTACACGAATCTACTGGAGCAACCTTAGGCAAGAAACATTTAACCTATCGGTGTTTATTTACAGATACGAAGGAATTTAAGCGATCGACAATTATTGCACGGGATACTAAGGAGCTCGTAACTCGTATCTCGTAGTTGGTAATTCGTATCTCGTAATTCGTTTTTTGTAGCTAGTAGCTTGTAACTTGTAATTTTTGTCTTCAAACTATGCGCTTCCCGCTTCATGCATCGAGCTTCCGTTAAAAAAAACGGCTTGATAACTAATATATTAACACGAAGTTTACATATTTTACACACTTGCATTTGCATTGTATAATTAAAATTGTACATTTGCAGACCTTTTAAGGAAGGAAATGATTTCGTAGCTCAGCTGGTAGAGCATAACACTTTTAATGTTGGGGTCCTGGGTTCGAGTCCCAGCGGGATCACAAAAAGCCACTCAATCGAGTGGCTTTTTTGTTTATACCAAACTAGTGCCACCACTTAAGTCGTGCCACTAGTTTACTGCATATATGCGGGATTTTATTTAATCCTGCATATATGCAACTTATTTACAATTTCTTATCTTGTATTGATGAGAATTACAAGCTTACTCCTATTCTTTCTAGTATCATTTCAGAAACTCCAAGCTCAAATCAGTATTTCGGGACAAATAAAGTATGCACCTGATTCTACAGAGGTGTTGATTTATTACTTCAACGATATAATTCGAACAGAAGTAAAAGTTATTGGAAATTCATTGCTCGACGAAAGTGGAATATTTGATTATCATGCTGAGCTAAAACAGAGAACTTTTGGGTACATTAAAATTGGAGATCATTTTGAAAATATTTTTCTTTGTCCTGGTGACACCATAACATTCTTCTCTGAGTATAATAATTTTGATGAAACACTTGATTTAAAAAGTAAATATCAGGCTGAGCAAGATTATATATTGAAAGAGGATGAACTTAACTTTTCCGACAAAATCAAACCTCCTAAAACCTTTAAAACTGCGATTTTATATAAATTACAAGTTGAAAAAATTGAATCTGAAAACATCGCATTATATAATAAGTATGTGAATTCATTTAAGGATTCCTATTTCAAGGATTATAAAAGAGAAGAATTAAAACATAAGTATATCTATTATAAATCAATTTATATAGCTAACAATAAAGACGAATCTTCCATCCCTAAAGACTATTTCAATTTTTTAGATTCAATAGATTTTAATACAACTCTTTTATTCAACAATAGTTACTATTTATCGAGCATAAATTTGTACTTATATATTAAATATGGAAGGTTTATTCCCAATTCAAAAAACTTCGATAATTTGAGTAAAGAAGGTAAAAGAGAAGTTATTCTTAATATCTACACTATTCGCAAAACAAAATTAAAGAATGAAGTAAGGGATTTAATGCTTAGCGACTACGTAAAATTTAACCTACAAGATGTTAAAACAGATAGCGCTTTCGTAAAATCAATTTTAGCAGATTATTATTCAACTTGTACAAATAAAGAATATGTAAAATATATTCGAGATTTAAACACCAAAATTTCTAAACAAAACGGAAGTATTATCCCCAACTACACCTTTCAAAATATATATGGTGAAAAAGTAAGTCTACATTCGCTTAAAGGCAAATATATTTATATTGATTTATGGGCCTCTTGGTGCTACCCTTGTAAAGTTTATTTAAAAGATTATCCTACATTAAAAGCTAAATATGCTAACAGGAATGATATTGTTTACCTTTTTATCAATGTGATGGATGATAAAAATAAATGGTCGGATTACGTATT
>CALRIM020000249.1:0-3216 GCA_943360385.1 Rhizobium sp. Q54
CAGCCATTAGGGGCGAAGGAACATCAAACGATTATTTCCCTGCAGAAGTTCCGGCATTACCTTCATTTGCCTTGCAGAAAGCGATTTCTACTACCATCAGAGATAATAACGAAGATTATTGGACAGGAACTGTATATACTACCAATCGCAGAATTTGGGAGCACGATGAAGAGTTCAAAGAATACCTTCAAAAAGTGCGTGCAATGGCCATTGATATGGAAACGGCAACTATTTTTGTAACGGGCTTTAAGAATGAAATTCCTACTGGAGCATTATTACTCGTTTCCGACCAACCAATGATTCCAGAAGGCGTTAAAACCACAGAGAGCGACAAAAAAGTAAGTTCTATGTTCGTAGAAAAGCACCTAAACATCGGAATCCAATCGCTAGAGCAGCTTATTAACAACGGACTCACCGTTAAACACCTTATTTTTTAATGTGTTAATATGTTAATGGGATAATATGTTAATTATAATCAGCATTAACATATTATCCCATTAACATATTAACATATTAATGTGTATTTTTGCAGAAATTTAAAAATCAATGATTTCTGTATCTAATTTATCGCTGAAATACGGCAAAAGAGTATTATTTGAAGATGTAAACGTGAAATTTACCCCTGGCAACTGCTATGGTGTAATTGGAGCAAATGGCGCTGGAAAATCTACCTTCTTAAAAATTCTTTCGGGTGAAATTGACTCGACAACTGGAAATGTATCAATGACTCCAGGTGACCGTTTAGCGGTATTAAAACAAAATCACTTTGAATTTGACCAAAGTCAGGTCTTACAAACCGTAATAATGGGTCATAAGAAATTATGGGACATTATGGTGGAGAAAGAGGCTTTGTATGCGAAACCAGATTTCAGTGATGCAGATGGTGAGCGCGTTTCGGAATTAGAAGGTCACTTCGCCGAAATGAACGGTTGGAACGTAGAGAGTGATGCTGCTTCGTTATTGAGTGGTTTAGGAATTAAAGAAGATTTACATTATAAATTGATGAACGAACTATCGGGTAACGAAAAAGTTCGTGTGTTATTAGCGCAAGCATTATTCGGTAATCCAGATATTCTTTTACTGGATGAGCCTACCAACGATTTGGATATTGACACCATTTCTTGGTTAGAAAATTTCTTAGCCGACTTCCCAAATACAGTGATTGTGGTTTCCCATGATCGTCACTTTTTAGACACGGTTTGTACACATATTGCCGATATCGATTTCGGAAAAATGAATGTGTATTCTGGTAACTATACGTATTGGTATGAAAGTTCTCAATTGGCTTTAAAACAAAGATCAGATCAAAATAAAAAGACAGAAGAGAAGCGTAAGGAATTACAAGAATTTATTGAACGATTTTCTGCAAATGCTTCTAAATCTAAGCAAGCTACTTCTCGTAAAAAATTATTAGAGAAATTAAATGTTGATGAAATAAAACCATCGAGCAGAAAATACCCAGCAATATTTTTTAAACCAGAGCGTGAAGCAGGTGATCAAATTTTAAGTGTAGAAAATTTAGCTTTTTATACTGATGAAGGAAATTGTTTATTCAAAGACATCAACTTCACCTTAAACAAAGGTGATAAAGTTGCTTTGTTATCTCGCGATAGTATTAGCGCTGCTACGTTCTACGAAATGTTGATGGGGAACTTAGAAACAAAAATAGGTGAAATTAAATGGGGTGTTACCATCACAAAATCATATTTACCATCTAACAATTATCCATTTTTTCATGATGATATTAACTTAATCGATTGGTTACGTCAGTATTCAGTAGAAAAAGACGAAACCTTTATTCGTGGATTTTTAGGAAGAATGTTATTCTCCGGAGAAGAAACCTTAAAAAGCTGTAAAGTATTATCGGGAGGAGAGAAAGTTCGTTGCATGGTTTCTAGAATGATGATGATGAACGGAAACGTATTGTTATTAGACGAACCAACCAATCACTTGGATTTAGAGTCGATCACAGCATTCAACAATTCGCTAAAAGACTACAAAGGAACTGCAATGTTCAGTTCACATGACCATGAGTTCATTCAAACAGTAGCCAACAGAATCATAGAAATTACACCAAACGGAATTATCGATAAGGTAATGACGTATGATGAATACATAAATGATGATGCACTGAAAGCGAAGAGAGAAGAGATGTATCAATTTGTAAATGCGTAAATATGCAAATGTGCAAATGAAATTTACTCATTTGCACATATACTCATTCGCACATTTATGTAATAGGTACTAAGTAAAATGTATTAAGATTAGAAATTTAGTCTTAATACATAATACTTAATACATTCTACTAAAAAAACCAATTACAATTACTTAAAACAACTTTTACTAATTTTTAATTTCGAGTTACGAATTACGAATTACGAATTACGAATTACGAATTACGATCTTCCACTACCCACTTTTTTCAATAGTACCTTTTTATGAGCACACGAGCAAATGAGCACACGAGCACACGAACTTGCTGTAGGAGAAGGATTCGAACCTCCACAGGGCAGTTAGCTATTGCTAGTTTATCCTGTTATCCCCACCCTCGAGACAAGAGGGCATGTCTGCCTGTTTCATCACCCCACAGTATGTTGCTTTCGCATATTCAAATGTAGTAAAACGATTTTTTATTGCAAATTATTCAATAATATATTTTAAAATATAGATTTTGTTTAATATTTTTATATTTAATTAGATATTTATTAAAATTATTGAATTTATGAGCTCAGAATTAAATATTGACGAATTAGATTTGAAGCTAATTCAAAGAATGATGGCAAATGCAGATAGTTCTTATGCTGAATTAGGGGAAGAAATGCATGTTTCGCCTGGAACAATACATGTTCGTATAAAAAAGCTCACCGAAATGGGTGTCATTAAAAATAAAATTATAAAAGTAGATTTAAAGAAAGTTGGTTTTGATGTTGTAGCTTTTATTGGGGTTTATTTGGAGAAAAGTTCGTTGTATGATTCTGTTGCTAAACAATTGAAAAAAATACCACAGGTTGTTCGGTTAAATTACACCACTGGAAGTTACAGTATGTTTATAGAGATAGTTTGTAAAGACATCGATCAGCTTAGAAAGGTATTACATGATGATTTACAGAAGGTACAAGGCATAGAGAGAACAGAAACCTTAATCTCACTAGAGGAGAGCTTTAGTAGGGCGGCTTTATTGGTTTAATGCCCTGTCATTGACAATTAAATTGCATT
>CALRIM020000250.1:0-3206 GCA_943360385.1 Rhizobium sp. Q54
ACACAAACCTATTGGTTACATATGTTACCTCCAACAAAGAGAGCTTTCAACCCAAGAGTAAATTTAACCTTTCGCACAATATGCTGATATGCTAGTATGCTAATAAAAGTGATTAATAAATTCATAATTAAAAAAAATATGTTACCTAACATTTTCCACCCAGAAGTAGCTGATGAATTAATCAGCAGAATTAATAAATTAACTCCTAGCACAACTGCATTGTGGGGTAAAATGAATGTTGCACAAATGCTTGCACATTGCAATGTTACTTACGAAATGATATACGAAAACAAACACCCAAAACCGGGAGCATTTCTTAAAGTTATTTTGAAATTAATGGTAAAGCCTATTGTAACCAACGAGAAACCCTACAAGAAAAGTTCTCAAACTGCACCTGCTTTTATCATTACAGATGAACGAATTTTCAACGACGAAAAAGCGCGATTAATCGGTTTTATAAAACAAGTTCAAGCAGAAGGTGCTGAATCCTTTAATGGAAAAGAATCATTATCTTTTGGAAAGTTATCTACTACCGAATGGAATAACATGTTTTACAAACATTTGAATCATCATTTATCTCAATTCGGAGCGTAATCTAATATGTTAATGTGTTAATGGGATAATATGTTAATGATATCCAATTAACACATTAACATATTATCCCATTAACATATTAAAAAAGCTTCGTTTGCCCTTCACCATCCATATCAATATCATCTGGATTGGTAATCGTAAATTCTATATTATTTTTAGGCTTTGATGGTTCGGCGGTTGGATTCTTTTTTGCTTTTATATCTTCCAGTGCTTTTTGAACAGCTTCTAAATCGTCTTCATCAACCTCGTCGATATTACTTCTTTCCGAAATATCAACTACCTCTTTCACGTTATGTTTACCCATTTTATTGCCAATTGCTTTCATTCCTTTTACTTCAATGAATGCGGCAATATTTAATTCTAAATCGGCTGGTTGTGTTTTACCATCTTTAGTAAAGCTTACGCGGACCATTGGTTCTATTAGGGTACTAGCGAACCAACACTTAGAACCGGGTGCTTCCGAAATGAAACTAAACTTTTTATTGATGGATGTGTTTTCTACAACAAAGCGTTTAACAAAAGTAGATTTGCTTGAACCATCTAAATGAATTGCATTCACTACTCGTTCAGAATCGAACTTCTCTAATACGAAATATTTATCGTCGAAGTGATTGGTTAAATCGAAATTTGTAAGCTCATATGTACCATCTTGGTAGATCACCAAAATTTTATCTTCCCCTTGGAAAGTACCTAAATACCTACCTCTTCCATCTGTATTCAATCTTCTAACAATATCATCAAACCAAATAGCTCTACCACCAAGTGTAGATACACCTTTGCTTTTTTGTATTACTTTTTTAACTGGGAATTTGGTAACAATATTTCCAATAGAATTTCTTCCTTTAATGGCTAACTCTGCAAAATCGATGTCGATACTAAGTTTACGAATTTTCGACATTGGTTTTAAGTTCACGGTAACCACTTCCGATTCTCCATTTGGATTGGCAGTAAAGTATAATACAGATGAGCCTTTTGAGCCTTGTGTTAAATCGTAATCTTTATCGCGAGTTACTCCGCCTACCGAAAAACGTTTTACAAATGATTTACCAGATGTTCCATCTTTGTAAATCATATGGTAAACCGCTCTGTCGTCGTTTTTCTTAAACACTGCAGCATGAATAATGTCTTTACCAACAAATGTTTTATCAGCTACTTTAATTACTTTGAATTTTCCATCCTCGCAGAACACAATAATATCATCGATATCTGAACAATCGCAAATGTATTCGTCCTTCTTCAACCCTAAGCCTACAAAGCCGTCGGCGCGATTGATATATAGTTTTTGGTTGGCTAATGCAACTTGAGAAGCTTGAACTTTATCGAATAATTTTATTTCAGTTTTACGCTCTCTACCTTTTCCGTATTTGTCTTTTAATCGTTCGAAATAAGCAATAGCATAATCGGTAATATGTTTTAAATTATGCTTTACTTCTTTTATTTCTTTTTCAATTCCTCTTAAAATTTCATCTGCTTTAAAAGCATCAAATTTAGAAATACGTTTAATTTTTATTTCCGTAAGCGCAATAATATCATCTTGCGTTACCTCTCTTAGAAGCTTGTCTTTATGAGGTTCTAAGCCTTTATCAATCATTTCAATTACCGACTCAAATGTTTCTGAATCTTCAATGTCGCGGTAAATTTTATTTTCAATAAATATTTTTTCGAGTGATGAAAAATGCCATTTCTCATTTAATTCATCTAAACGGATTTGAAGTTCTTGCTTCAATAAGCTCTTTGTATTCTGGGTACTTTCTACCAGAATATCGTTCACACTCATAAAGTATGGCTTATCGTTTTTAATTACACAAGTGTTCGGAGAAACCGAAACTTCACAATCGGTAAAAGCATACAAGGCATCGATGGTAACATCAGGAGAAATACCTGGTGCCAAATGAATTACAATTTCTACATCCTTTGCAGTATTGTCTTCAATCTTTTTAATTTTTATTTTACCCTTATCATTAGCAGCAATAATGCTATCAATTAATCCACCAGTGGTGGTAGAAAATGGGACCTCTGTAATGGCTAATGTTTTCTTATCTTTTTCAATAATCTTTGCTCTCACACGAACTCTTCCGCCACGTTGTCCTTCATTATAATTGGTAAAATCTGCAAATCCACCCGTTATAAAATCGGGCATAATATTAGGTCGAATGCCTTTTAATATTTCGATGGAAGCATCTATTAATTCAATGAAATTATGAGGCAAAACTTTAGTCGCTAAACCTACGGCAATACCATCTGCACCTTGCGCTAAAAGCAATGGAAATTTTACTGGTAAAATAATTGGCTCCTTATTTCTACCATCATAAGATAATTGCCAATTAGTTGTTTGAGGGTTAAATACCACATCTAATGCAAACTTAGAAAGGCGTGCTTCAATATAACGAGGAGCAGCGGCACTATCTCCAGTTATAGGATCACCCCAGTTACCTTGGCAATCTATCAATAAATTTTTCTGTCCAATTTGTACCATGGCATCACCAATGGAAGCATCACCGTGTGGGTGATATTTCATAGTGTTACCAATTACGTTGGCAGCCTTGTTAAATCGTCCATCATCCATTTCTTTTAAGGACTGAAGAATGCGACGCTGAACAGGTTTCAATCCA
>CALRIM020000251.1:0-3192 GCA_943360385.1 Rhizobium sp. Q54
AGTAAAAGATATTACTTCAGAAATAGAATCTGTTGCACAACAAACCCTAATAAACCCTGATCGCTTACAAATAATACAAGAGCGGCTAGACTTAATCTATCGTTTAGAACATAAACATCGCGTAGAAAGTATCGAAGCGCTTTTAGAAATTCTAAATGGATTAGATAACAAGCTGCAAAACTTCGATCACCAGGACGAGCAAATACAACGATTTAAAATTGAAATTGCTGGTATAGAAAAGGATTTAATAAAGATGGCTAAAGAGTTATCTGCAAATAGAATTAAGAGTTTCAATCTCGTTATAAAAGACATTTTATCAAACTTAAAAGAACTAGGAATTCCCAATGCTCAACTTCAAATAGAACACAGCACTCACGGGGAACAACTAGATAAAGATGGATACGATGATATTAAAATTTTATTCTCAGCGAACAAGGGGCAGCAACCAGAGAGTATAAGTAAAGTTGCATCTGGCGGGGAACTTTCGAGATTAATGTTATGTATTAAATCGTTATTAGCCAAGAAAGAAAAACTACCTACCATTATTTTTGATGAAATAGATACGGGTGTTTCTGGAGAAGTTGCCCTAAAAATGGGAGCAATTATGAGAAACCTATCTGAAAGTATCCAAGTAATTAGCATTACTCATTTACCACAAATTGCGGGCTTAGGCAAATATCACTATTATGTGTACAAAGATCATTCTGCCAAGGAAACAGCCACAAAAATAAAGGAATTAGACCCAAATGAGCGTATTATAGAGATTGCTAAAATGCTTAGTGGAGATAATCCAACAGCTGGGGCTTTGGAAAATGCAAAGGAATTGCTTAATTTGAATTAACAAAACCATACATATGAAAAGAATCCTATTATTATTGATGCTTGTTCTGTTCTTATACAGCAATTCGATAGCACAAGTTACTTATGCCAAACCAAAAGATTACGATAAAATCTTTAGTAGAGTTCTAGTAATTGAGCTTTTAGAAGAAAATCCAAAAATTGTTGCTAACCTTCAGAAATCTGAAAAGAAAAATCCAGGTGAATTAGCAAAGTACAAGAATTTTATTGCTAAGTACAATAAAATGATTCAGGAAATAGCTCCAAAATATTGGAACTTAAACGCTACAATTGAATTTAAGTCCAGTACTGAAATAACAAAAATTCAAAAATCGAAATCTTTGAAATATGTTTGTTTGTATTATACCGAATCTAAATTAAGCACCGATTATAGTAGTCCAATGGTGTATAGATCTAGTCTTACAATACCAACCTTTAACTACAATAGAGCTGAAAACAAGAAAGTCAAACCTGATTATAGTTTTTTCTTACCCGTAAAAGACACTAAACATGAAAATTTTAGTGAATTTGATTTAATTTTTGCATTTCAATTAATGCAAGCAAATCTTGAATACAATAAATCAAAAAACAAAAAAAATACTGCTACTCAATTTGCTGAAAAGATATCAAAAGAGAATTGTAGCAAATTAGCAGGTAAGAAATTACTTGTAGATAAAACATTACTTCATCCTAAAGTAAATAAATCAGATATTTCTGGAGTTTATCAAGGAAAATTCGAAATTGTTGATCAGAATGGAATAAACACTAGTGTTCTTGAAGCCAACCCAGATGAAGCATACATAGCAGCTATACCTGTTACAATTGTAAAAGGTTCATTAGGTCCTATAACGGGATCCAGAATTACAGCTATTAGAGTAGTAGTTGAATCTTCGACCGGGGCAATATTAGGATGCATAGGGACAAAAATGGGAGAATTTAACGATTTCAATATTCGAGAATCTGATTTCAAAAAATTCCAAGCTTGTAAATAGTTTTTAAATAGTACTAAAAATAGCCTTTAGGTTAAAACTATTCAAAGGCTATTTTTAGTGCTATTAAATTAAGGATAAGAAACTCCAATTTCACCTTGCATTGATTTCAACTTTATTGTTTGCCCTGTTTCATTTATTAAATCGCAAGTAAAGTTCACTTTGAATTTTACTGTCTTATTATTTAACTCATTATTTTCATACGGCTCTAACTCCGACAACTTAAATTCGGGAAGAATTTGTGTCATTTTATCAGATCTATAATAATTGCCAGAAGGAGTTGTGTATTCAATTAATACTTTTGAATAATTAACCGTATCGAAACTTGGATTATTAGTAAAACCATATGTAAACGTAACTGGACAATTCAACTGAGTTAAATCGAGTACTTTACTCACAGTGGTGATACAACCAAAAGCTAATCTATTTACTGTTAGTGTAACAACATACGCCCTAACTTCAGCATAATTATGGGAAGGAGTTTTTTCTACTGATGTATTTCCATCACCAAAATCCCATAAATATGAAGAAGGTGTGGTAGAATCAACACCAAAAAATAACACATCTGTTAGATTGACCACTGAATATTTGAAATCAAATTTACAATTGTAATTAACTGTATCTGATTGTATAGCAACATCTTTCGTTACGGTGCCAACACATGAATTAATTGAATAATCCAATTTTACTTTATACTTTCCGTCTGTGTTAAAATAATGTACGGGAGCTTTTTCAATACTTGTATTTCCATCTCCAAAATCCCACTTCAGAATAGAAGAAGAGCCTATCGGATTAAATGAAGTATCTACTTCAAACTTAATAAATCGATGACGAGGCAACACTACGTTTTCTATGTAATCGTAATTTTCTGATGCCAACGCATCAAAAATATTTATGGAGTTGTTAACACTTTTTTCATGTGCTCGAATCGTGACTTTTAATTTATCATCACAATTTTCGCAATCATTACGTTTAAATTCAGAGCTAAATTCAAACACATTTAATGGATCTAATTGATGTCTAGTATAATGATAATAACCATTTTCACCCGCAATTAATTTAAGACTATCTGCATTTAATTTACCTTTTAGTGAAAATACAGGTTCTGTTTTGGTAGATATAGGGTCTTCTAATTCTTTACAAGAAGAAAATACGATGCAGCAAATAAGTATAGTCCAAATAACTCTCATAATCATCTAATTTTTATAAAATTATACAACATGTATACTCTCATTTCTGTATAACCACTTGCTGAATTTCCATTGTTTTTTATAGAATTCACTATAGGATTTATCAATGGTAATTGGGCTGAAACACCTACTTGGTACCTTTTAAATAACAATGATTCATAGCCTAGTGTAACATA
>CALRIM020000252.1:0-3175 GCA_943360385.1 Rhizobium sp. Q54
ATTCAAACCGAAATCGATGCATCCTACCTATATGGAAAACTAGCAGATCATGAGTCTGATGAAACAATAGCCAATGTATTTAGGCAGATGAGTGAAATAGAGGCAAGTCATGCCATTGCTTTTGCAGAGAAAGCTAATATTTCTACCGAAAATTTAATGAGGCCCTCGTGGAGAGCACTAACATTGAATTTAATTGGAAGGACTTTTGGGTATGACTATGTTTTAGGTGTATTAATGGATACGGAAAAAACACTATCCAATCAGGTGTTAAATGCAAAGAAGAAAAATAACTTAGAAATAACAGGAACGGAAACGAATCACGTAAAAATATTAAGAACCATTTTAGAAAAAGAGGTAAATGTTAGTGGTAAGCATTTATCAAGATTTGAAAAACGTCACCGCTCTGTTGGAGGAAATGCTATAAGGGCAGCTGTTCTTGGAGGGAATGATGGTTTGGTTTCTAATTTTAGTTTAGTAATGGGGGTGGCAGGTGCTACGGCAGGTAATTCTGGAGTGTTATTAGCGGGCTCAGCTGGGTTGCTAGCAGGAGCATTATCAATGTCGTTAGGGGAGTGGATTTCTGTGAAAAGTTCTCAGGAGCTTTATGAAAATCAGATGCAATTGGAAATGGAAGAATTGGAGACAAATCCAGAAGGAGAGAAAAGAGAGATAGCATTAATATATATTGCAAAAGGAATTCCAGAAGCACAAGCACATGAAATGGCCAATGAAATTATGCAGGATAAAACAAAAGCCCATGAAATGCTAGTAAAAGAAGAACTTGGAATAAATGCAGAAGACTTAGAGGGATCTGCTGTTGAAGCTGCAATATATTCCTTTATACTTTTTGCTATTGGTGCCATTATTCCTGTTTCACCATTCATATTTATGACAGGTATGAAAGCCGTTTATTTTAGTGTTGGATTTAGTGCAATTGGATTATTTCTAATAGGGGCAGCTATTACGTTGTTTACAGGTAAGAATGTTTGGTATTCTGGATTTAGGCAAGTAATTTTTGGTTTAGCCGCTGCAGCAATCACTTTTGGTATCGGAAAACTAATTGGAGTGTCTATTACTTAAACTAGTAATACTTAAATAAATAGTCGTCTTTTTTCAATTCCAATCTTGGAATTATCTTCCATTTATAATTTTATTTTAGAATATAATATTCTTGAAAAACGCCTTTAAATATATTTTAAAGGCGTTTTTTGTTTGTGGCATAGATATCGTTTAGTAGTATCCAGAATAAAATATTTCAGTATAAACTAAACAACAAACGTTAATGAAAAAAAATGTACTCAATTTAAGCTTTAGAATTCTTTACCTAACGATTCTAACAACATTATTAACTCAACATGTTTTTGCTGACGGGAAAAATGATGATAAAGATGGTGATAAATCTCACCATATTGCTCCCTGTTCAGGCTTTAAAACTTTTACTCAAGAAAAATGGGCATCAACATCAAGTAAACAAGTAGCCTCTACAATATTAGCTACAAATTTTTCTGCAGTTTTTCCAGCTGGATTAACAGTAGGAAATTCTAAGAAGATTGTATTTACCACATACACTGCGGTGAGAAATTTCCTAAATCAATCTGGTGGTTCGAAGGTTTTAACTTCTACATTATTAACAAATCCTACGAAATCTACGTATTCAAATAAATTAGCTGCAGAATTAGTTACAGCTACTTTAAATATTGAGATGGATTTAAAATTGCCTTCATACGCTAGTCCAACCCAGAATTTCAAAGATTTAAAAATAGGAAAAGGAACTTTTAAAAACTGGACAGTTGAACAATTAGTAAAAGAGGCAAATAATGCCTTAGGTGGTGGAGTAAGTACTTATTCACTTAGTAAATTAGCAAATGCTATTCAAAATATAAACGATTCATATAATGAAAATGAAAAAGGACATGATTGTGAGAATGATGAAGACGATGAGCATAGTGAATCTAATTTAGTATGTCCAATTATTTTCTCATCAAACCTAACGAATGTTTCGTGTAAGGGTGGAAATAATGGTAGTGTCTCTATAACAAATATTACTGGAGGAAGAGATAATCGTTACACTATTTTATGGTCTAATGGTAATAGAACAAATACAATCTCTAGTTTATCAGCAGGTACATACACAGTAACTATAACAGATAAAAAAGGTATTAACGTTATAAAAACTATTGTTATAACAGAACCAGAATTATTAGTAGCAAGTTCTGCTACGTTACCTATTCTTTGCAAAGGTGATTCTACTACAGTAACCATCACTGCAGTTGGAGGTACTACTCCATATGTTGGAACTGGTGTTTATAAAGTTCCAGCTGGAACCTATGCTTATACCGTTACAGATAGTAATGGATGTTCTACTTCAACATCAGTTATAGTAACAGAGCCAACAAAATTGGTATCTAATTCTACAGCTACAAAAATTTTATGTAAGGGCGGTAATTCAACAGTAAGTATTACAGCAGAAGGTGGAGTTGCTCCATATTCTGGAATTGGTGATTTTACTGTTACTGCTGGCACACATTCTTATACAGTTACAGATGCAAATGGATGCATATCTTTAACAACAATTACGGTTACGGAACCAACTCAATTAGTAGCTGGTGCGAGCTCTACAAGTATTTTGTGTAAAGGTGGAAGTTCTACCATTACCATAGAAGCAGAAGGAGGTGTAGCTCCGTATACAGGAATAGGAACTTTTGCAGTGAATGCAGGTACTTATTCTTATGTAGTTACAGATTCTAACGGATGTATTTCTACAACAGTAATTACAGTTACAGAACCAGAATTATTAGTTGCTCAAATTGATGCTAGCAGTATTCTTTGTAATGGAGATTCAGCAATGATAATTGTTTCTGCAACTGGTGGTACGCTTCCTTATGCGGGCACTGGTACTTATTATGAAAAAGCAGGTACTTTCTTTTACACAGTAACCGATGCAAATGGTTGTTCTGCAACTGATAGTTTTACTTTATCTCAACCTTCGGCACTAAGTTTATCTGGAGTATTGAAAAATGATAATAGTTGTAATGGTGGAACTTGCACTGGTGTTGCTAAGGTAATAGCTACTGGTGGTTCGGCTCCTTATACTTATACTTGGACAAATGCAGTTTCTACTGTAGACAGTGCTATAGGATTGTGTTATAATGTAATTCCTAGTGTATTGGTTACA
>CALRIM020000253.1:0-3117 GCA_943360385.1 Rhizobium sp. Q54
ATCTTTTCTGCAATTTCCTTATGCGAATACCCATCAATTACAAAAAGGTTAAATATATTTTGAGTCGCTTGTGGCAATGTTTTTATCAGGTTTAATATCTCCTCTACATCATATTTTTTATCAGCTCTGTCTTTATCAATGAAATAATGTTGGTCTGCATCTTCCGTCCAATCCTTAGCAACAAATGTTTCATCGTACTTTTTTTTCTTCCTGTATTCATCTATTACAGTATTAATCATAATTTTCTTCGCCCAATATTCAAATTGAATTTCTTCATTATATTTTTCCAGAGAGGTAAGAATTTTAAGAAAAGCTATATTTAATAGAGATACAGCATCTTCTTTATTTTGTGCATAGCGGTAGCCAACCCTCATTAAAAACGAGAAACATTCTTTATACAACAAATGCTGTGCTCTTCGGTCTTTTTCTATACAAGACTTTATAAGCTCTTTGTTAATTGGCATAAATAGAAAAAACTGAGACCCAGAAAAACCCAAGTCTCAGCACATTTATTTTTACTTTACTAATTTTTTATAAATTTTGTAGCAGATTTACCTGTAGCAGATATTAACTCTACAATATACATTCCAGAATTTAGTTCAGTGGTTGGTATTTCAATTTCATTTTTGCCGATGAAAGAGATAACTTTTTCTGAAGATAAAACTCTTCCTGTTATGTCCATTACATTTACTGTTAAGTATTGAGATTCTATTGAGTTAACAGTTAATGTTAATTTATCATTCACTGGATTTGGATATGCTGAGCTAATTTCGATGCTACTTTTAGTATCATTTACTCCTAAAATTTTCATTATACCACCGTCAATTAAAATTTGTTTGTAAACAGTATCAGTACATTGGAAAGAAGTGTCGACAACAACTACCATTACAGTATAAGTTCCAGCAGTTGCATATGAGTGCACTATAGATTGTCCTACTCCTGTTGTACCATCTCCAAATGACCAGTATCCATTAGCTCCTGGGTTATTATTCACCAAAGAGAAGTAAATAGACGACGAACCAGGTGCAAGTGTATCTGGCAATAAGAACATTTTGAATTGTGCTGAACAAGGATCGAATACAACTGTACCAGCTTGTACTAAATTACAGAATGTACTTACACATCTTTTCATAGAATCTATCATTGTTAAACACACATTATAAAAACCAGAATTTGCATATGTATGTGTAACTGTACTTCCTGTACCAATAGTATTATCTCCGAAATCCCAAACCAACATTGCTGATGTGCTTCCTGATGTGTAGCTAGTAAAATCTACAGTTAGAGAAGATGGATTTTGTAAAGCACTAAAGCTTACATTGCAATTAAAATTATAGTTAAATACAAAAATAGAGTCACAATAAACACTTGTACAATTATTAGTTGAATCGGTAGTAGTTAAGCACACATTATATGTTCCTGGTTGAGCATAAGTATGTGAGTTGTACAAACCTGTACCTACAGTACCATCACCATAAGTCCAAGAATAAGATGCATTCGGGCCAAAATTATTTACACTACTAAAATTAACATTAAGTACACTTCCATTTACAGAATCAATGTTATGGTAGAAACTGTTATTACAATTAGCAATTGGACAGGTAAAATTAATTACACATGCACTTTTAATTGGATTGAAATAATCTGCCTTCGTTTGTACTGAACCTTTACAATCTGTAGTACTTACTTTTACATACCCTTGAGAAAAAATAAAAGGTAGGTTTTTTGTAAGAGTATAAAATCCATTAACATCTGTAAATAGGCTATCTTCTACTACAGCAGAAGTAGTTGAATCTATGCTATGATACGATACATGCATTAATTCAAAAGCCTTAGGTAGACCATTATTGGTAAATGTACCAGAAACAGTTACGTTGTTTTGTGCGAATCCATAACTAGCAGCTATTAGCAGGATAAGCGAGAGTATTAGTTTTTTCATATTCAAGTGAATTTATAAAATTAGTTTCAATTGTATAAACGTAGGTATTTTGACTGAGGTTGGGTATAAAACAAAAAAATCTCGAAATAATTCGAGATTCTTTTGTTTTGGTATTAAGAAGCGGGATTTTCGTCTTCTTCTTTTTTCTTACGTTTGGGTTTTTCGGGCTTTGCAATTTTCACTACAATCTCGTCTGTTTCCTTATTAAAGTCCACTTCCAAGGTATCGCCCTCTACTAATTCACCTTTTAATATCTCTTCCGCAATAGGATCTTCGAGGTATTTTTGAATTGCTCTATTTAATGGGCGAGCTCCAAAATTGGCATCAAATCCTTTATCAGCAATGTAATCTTTAGCAGCATCTGTTAACCTTATTTGATAACCCATTTTACTTAATCTGCCGAATAATTCTTTTAATTCGATATCAATAATTTGGAATATATCCTCTCTCTTCAATGAATTAAATACAATTACATCATCAATACGATTTAGGAATTCGGGAGCAAAGGCTCTTTTCAAAGCAGTTTCTATTACACTTCGAGCATTCCCTTCTGCTTGTTCTACTTTTGCATTAGTAGTAAAACCAACACCCTGACCAAATTCTTTCAACTGGCGTGAACCAATATTAGAAGTCATAATAATGATGGTATTTCTAAAATCTACTTTTCTGCCTAAACTATCTGTTAAAATACCATCATCCAATACTTGCAATAAAATATTGAATACATCTGGATGAGCTTTTTCAATTTCATCTAATAGTATAACGGAATATGGTTTTCTACGAACTTTTTCGGTTAGTTGACCACCTTCTTCATAACCCACATATCCCGGAGGCGCACCTACTAAACGAGAGATCGCAAATTTTTCCATGTACTCACTCATATCAATTCTAATTAAAGAATCTTCGCTTTCGAACATAAAACGAGCAAGTGTTTTTGCTAATTCTGTTTTACCAACTCCTGTAGGACCTAGGAAAATAAAGGAACCTATCGGTTTTTTCGGGTCTTTTAATCCAGCACGAGTTCTACGAATTGCTTTTGATAATTTCAGAATCGCATCATCTTGTCCTATAATTTTCCCTTTCAACTCATCAGCCATTTGCAAAAGTCGTTGACTATCGGTAGTACCTACTCGTTGAATTGGAATACCAGTCATCATAGAAACTACATCGGCAACATT
>CALRIM020000254.1:0-3087 GCA_943360385.1 Rhizobium sp. Q54
CCCGATACCCGATACCTGATACCCGATACCCGATACTCAAAATTTGTACCCCAATCCAAAATCCATATAATCCGCTTCATAGGAATGGGCTTTGAGGAAAAAGCCAGCATAAACATGTTTGGTAATTAAATACTTGAATCCAATTTTGGTATAATAATTTACATCGTATTGAGGTAAGTGTTTGAAATAAATATACCTTGCTACACCTCCCTGAAAAATAACTTTATTCATTACAATTTCACCACCCAAAAACCAAGCATAGGCTAGGTGTTCATAAGAAGTAGCTGTTAATTGATACCCTGGCCCGTTGTAGTTTCCATCGTATACATGATCCCAATAATTGATATCGAGACCAGTTTTTAAATAAAATACATTGTTTATTTTTTGCACATAATTTGCAGAAAACATTCCACGCAGTTGGGCTTTTCTGGTGTTGATAAAAGCTCGTCTACCCAAACCAAGGTTTATTTCGGCATGACTACGATTTAAGCTCACTTGTGCTTGAGAATTATAGCCAAGAGTTATAAAAAGTAATATGAATATAATTTTTTTAATCATCTCGAAAACTGATAAGCTAAACCAAGTTTAAAGGTTGCAGAATTAATTCCTCTATTGGGTAAAACAAATGAACCATTTGAGTAATGCATATATTTTAACCCAGAAAGGAGGGTGAATTTTTCCGATAAATTTCGCGCGTAAGTGCCTTCCAACCTAATAGCGTAATTAAAATGACTACCTATATAGATGTTATAAATATCATCGTAATAAGTCTTACTATCATAAGCGACGCCCCAACCAGGAATTAAATATAAGTGGTTTTTCCCCTTCCCAAGCAAGTTAATCATTAACGAATAGGTGAGCATGTAAACATTTCCGAAGCTATGTGTTTGCGGAGCATTAATATAAATGGGGTTTATTTCCAATCCGTTTAAATCAGATTGATTCATATATGTAAAAGTGAGAAGCTGGTATGAAACATGCATTCTTCTTATCCATTCATCATTTTTGCCTTGCATTGATTTTGCAATGCTTAGTTCAATATTTGGAATGTAATCATTTAGTAAGGATTTGTTTTCCGGAATAATCATAGTGCCAATTCCTAATTCTGTTGAAAAGAAATAGGTTTGCTTAGATTGAGAGAAACTAACTTGATGTATAAAAAGCGCAATAAACAGCAGGATAACCTTTCGAATCATATTTTCAAATATAATATAATATGTCTATTTATATTTTGAAGGTGAAACAATAATTGCCTAATTTTACGTTATAATAATTTAATTTACAGATCTCAACGTATGGCTCTCTCTCTCAAAAAGCATGGTTTAGTACCAATGCTGTTTCTCTGTATTTGCTATTTTACCACAACGGCACAATCTATTAAAGTGTATAAAGTTGGACAAAAAGTCGACCATTTTAGTATGTTCGATTTTAATAGCAAAAAGTTTGCAACCAAAAATGTCAAAGAAAAAAAGCTAATTGTATTAGTATTTCTTTCTAATGAATGTCCTTATTTAGAAAGTGTAATTTCAAATATTAAATCTATCCAAATAAACTACAATCAAGACATAGAAATTTGGGCAGTAAACTCATTTAATCATAATTTAAATCCAAATGAAGATGAGGAGCATATGAAATTGTTTTTCGAGAAACAGAGGATTCAACAAATTCCATATTTAGTAGATTTAAGTCAGGATATTGCTGCACAATTTTCGGTTAAGCAAGTACCATCTGCTGTTATATTGAAAGTGGAAGGGGAGTTTATAAAATTGGTGTATAATGGTTCTGTATTAGATATAAATAATGGGAAACAAGTTTCTATACTAGAGAATAGTATATCTAGTTTATTAAAGGGGAAACAAGTAGTTTCGGTTAAATCGAAACAAAAATTATGTGATATAAAATAAGAAATTAATGGTCGATTATTTATGATCGACCATTAACATTTTTATAAAGCTAGAGAGTTTAGCTTTCATTTCTTTACGATCTACTATGAAATCAAGGAATCCGTGTTCCTGAACAAACTCAGCAGTTTGAAAACCTTTCGGTAAATCTTTCTTAATGGTTTCTTTAATAACCCTTGGTCCGGCAAAACCAATCATTGCACCTGGTTCTGCAATTATAATATCACCAAGCATTGCATAGGAAGCCGTTACACCACCAGTAGTGGGGTCGGTACACAAAGAGATGTATGGTAATTTATGTTGCGATAGAAGGGCTAATTTTGCGGAAGTTTTGGCCATTTGCATTAGCGAAAACGCTGCTTCCATCATACGAGCACCTCCAGATTTGGAGATAATCATAAAAGGGTAACGGTGCTTAATGCAATAATCAATACTTCTAGAAATTTTCTCACCTACCACTGAACCCATAGATCCACCAATGAAATTAAAATCCATACAGCAAATAACTAAATCTTTGCCATTAATTTTTCCATGAGCAGATTTCAATGCATCATTTAACCCAGTTTTCTTAATTGTTTCTTTTAAACGATCTGGATATTTTTTAGTGTCTTCAAATTCTAAAGGGTCACCCGAAACTAAGTTTGCAAATAGCTCTTTGTATTCATTATCATCAAACAAAATTTGGAAATATTCCTTAGATCCAATTCTTAAGTGATAATTACAATGTTGACAAACGTATTGATGAGCTTCCAAATCTGGAGCGTACAATGGTTTTTTACACGAGTGACATTTCGTCCACAAGCCCTCTGGTACATCTAATTTCTCTTCAGTACTAGTTAAAATTCCCTCTTTATTTCTTTTAAACCAAGCCATAGCTGTTTATTAAGCAATTGTAATATCTTTTGATAAATAAATGTCCTGAACAGAATTCAATAGTTGAACTCCTTCATTCATTGGTTTTTGGAACGCTTTTCGTCCTAATATTAACCCTTGTCCGCCGGCACGTTTATTAATAACAGCAGTTCTAATTGCTTCTGCAAAGTCTGTTGCTCCTTTAGACTCCCCACCAGAATTAATTAACCCAATTCTTCCTAGGTAGCAATTTAAAACTTGGTAACGACATAAATCAATTGGATTATCAGAAGATAGTTCTGAATACATTTTTGGATGCGATTTAGCAAATTTA
>CALRIM020000255.1:0-3033 GCA_943360385.1 Rhizobium sp. Q54
TTAGAAAATGGATTGCCAGGACTAGATACGTTAATACCACAAAGTGTAAAAATAAAATTGAATATTGTTGAACAAGACCCAACAGAACAGGGCATTCGCAAGGCATTGAACTTCGGACATACTGTTGGCCATGCGATAGAAACCTATTATTTAAATAAAGGGAAATTAATAATGCATGGAAGTGCAATTGCTTATGGAATGATGGCAGAAGCATTTTTAAGCAATGAGTACAACAATTTAAAAATTGAAGATTTAAAATATATTTTAGAAATAATTCCAAAGCATTTAGAGCCAGCAAAAGTTACCGACGATATGATATTAGACCTTATCGACTTCATGAAAAAAGATAAGAAAAATGAATCTTCGGAGATAAAATTTACACTACTCAGTGCTATCGGGGAACCCAGTATAAACAAGGGTTGTACTGAAGACCAAATATCAAATGCATTAGTAAAATGTATTCATTATTTTAACGAACCTTATTAATGAATATTCATAGGCCCGAAATATTTCAAAAATGCAAATTACAATTGCCCGGTTCGAAAAGTGAATCGAACAGAGCACTAATTATTCAGGCTTTATCTTCAGAAAAAACAACCATCGAAAATTGTTCAAACGCTGATGATACCAATATTATAAGACAGGCAGTACAAAGCAATGATATGATTGTGGATTGTGAACAATCTGGTGCTGCATTGCGATTTTTGTGTGCTTACTTTTCTCTTCAACAGAATAGAGAGGTAATACTTACAGGGTCTCAACGATTAAAAGAACGACCATTAAAAATATTGGTTGATGCACTTAAAGAATTAGGAGCACATATAGAATATCTGGAGAAAACAGGATATGCGCCTATTAAAATTATTGGCAAAGAATTAATCTCTCATTCTCCTATTACTATTCAAGCAGATGTAAGCAGTCAGTTTATTTCTGCCTTAATAATGATTGCTCCAAAAATTAAAAACGGATTGCAATTACATTTAGAAAACAAAATAATTTCTGCTCCTTATTTAAACATGACGATGGAAATGATGCATCAAGCAAAAGTTCATCTCATTTTAAGTAATGAGAGCATTATTATACCTGAGCAAGAATACGAATCTACAACATATACAATAGAGCCCGACTGGAGTGCTGCATCCTATTGGTATGGGTTCGTTTCGATGGGAATTGATGAATTATTTTTAACAGGATTTAAAGAAAAAAGTGTTCAAGGAGATGCTATTATTTCTGATTGGATGAGCGATTGGAATGTAGAAACAACTTTTACAGATGAAGGAATATTATTAAAAAGAACAAATCGATTTCAACCCAAAGAACTGTACGATTTTATTAACTGCCCAGACCTAGCACAAACAATTATAACACTTGCAGCATTAAAAAAACATCCCTTAAAATTTACAGGTATCGAAAGTTTAGCTCATAAAGAAACGGATAGAATTGTTGCTTTGCAAAATGAACTGGCTAAGCTAGATGCTGGACAATGGACAATGGACCTGGGACAATGGACAATGGACAACAGGCTTGAGATATCGGACATGGGACATGGGACGCTGGACAAACAAATTAGTATTGATACTTATCACGATCACCGCATGGCGATGGCATTTAGTATGTTAAGTATGGTATTTAACGAGGTAGAAATAAAGGATGAAAAAGTGGTCTCTAAGTCATATCCGAATTTTTGGAATGATATGAGAGCACTGGGTTTTTCTTTGAGTAGTGGGTAATTTTTAATTTTAAATCTAAATTCTAATATCTAAAATCTAAATACTAAAAAATGGCAGGTAATTCATTCGGGCAATTATTCAGAATAACAACATTTGGCGAATCGCATGGTGCAGGAATTGGTGTGGTAATAGACGGTTGCCCTGCTGGGATTGAAATTAATACCGATAAAATTCAACATGAATTAGATAGAAGAAAACCAGGACAAAGTAAAATAAGTTCGGCACGAAAAGAAGAAGATGAATTTGAAATACTTTCTGGAATTTTTGAAGGGAAAACATTAGGAACACCAATTGCAATATTAATTAGAAACAATGATGCAAAATCGAAAGACTATGATTATTTAAAAGACTCTTATCGTCCGTCGCATGCGGATTATACCTATGAACAGAAATATGGCATTAGAGATTACAGAGGAGGTGGGAGATCATCTGCACGTGAAACGGTTGCACGTGTTGCAGCTGGGGCAATTGCAAAACAAATTTTAGAAAAAAAAGGCATCACTATAAGTGCCTTTGTAAATCAAGTGGGCAACATCAAAATACATCAACACTATTCAACTTTAGATTTTAATTTAATTGAAAGTAATATTGTTAGATGTCCTGATGAAAACATTGCGCAACAAATGATTTCTGCTATTGAAGAAGTAAAAAAACAAGGCGACACACTTGGAGGAACCATACAATGTGTAATTCAAAACACACCGGTGGGTTTAGGAGAACCTGTGTTCGATAAACTTCATGCAGTACTTGCACATGCTATGCTAAGCATTAATGCCGCTCATGGATTCGAATATGGATCTGGATTTGAGGGTGCAAGTAAAAAAGGTTCTGAAAATAACGACGAGTTTTATAACGATAATGGAACTATTAAAACTAAAACTAATAATGCAGGTGGTATACTTGGTGGCATTAGTACTGGTGAAGATATCTATTTTAATGTTGCATTTAAACCCATTGCAACCATATTAAAAGAACAACAAAGTGTAAACAATAAAGGAGAAGAAATAACACTACAAAACGAAGGCAGACATGACCCATGTGTGTTACCACGTGCAGTTCCTATTGTGGAGGCAATGGCAGCACTTGTACTACTAGACTTTTTGGTATTAAGCAATAAAATCTAAAAGCCCATTAAAAATAACTACCTTGCTTGAAGTACTTATAAGCTATTATGGATTATTTAGAATTAGACAAAGGCACTGCTCACATTATAGTTGAAATTATAGAATACCTACCAAACGCAGTTGTCAGTAAAACAATAATCCGAAAATCTACTGGAAACATTACTGCCATGTCGTTTTTC
>CALRIM020000256.1:0-3023 GCA_943360385.1 Rhizobium sp. Q54
GAAGTTTATGAAAGAATTTCATTTGAAAGACAATATTTTGAGAATGATCAATTATTAGATGAATTTGTTTCTAATTGTGATGTAATTATACATTTAGCTGCAGTAAATAGACATACAGATCCGAGTAAAATTCACAAAACTAATATTGAACTTGCAGAAAAATTAAGATCTTCATTATTAAGAACAAATTCAAAAGCACATGTTATATTTTCATCTTCTACCCAAGAAGAAAGAGATAACCCTTATGGGAATGCAAAAAAAGAAGCACGTGAATTGCTTTCTAATTGGGCTTTCCAAGTTGGAGCAAAATTTACTGGACTAATAATCCCAAATGTATTTGGCCCATTTGGCAATCCATATTACAATTCTGTTGTGGCAACTTTTTGTCATCAACTTTCGCATAATGAAGAGCCAAAAATTGAAGTAGATGGAGAATTGAAATTGATTTATGTATCTGAATTAATTTCTGAAATATTAAAGTCGATTCATACTGATGCTTCAGATAGAAAATCAATAGAACATACACATCAAATTAAAGTATCAGAGATATTAACGTTATTAAATTCTTATAAAATTGATTATGCAGATGCTGGTATTATTCCTACATTTAATAATACCTTTGAGCTGAATTTGTTTAATACCTTTAGGTGCTATATGAATATTCGAAATCATTTTCCTGTAAAATTCAAAAAGAATGTAGACCCTCGAGGAGCATTTGTTGAAATTATTAGGTTAAATGTAGGTGGCCAAGTATCATTCTCTACTACTGTTCCTGACATTACTCGAGGCAATCATTTCCATACTCGAAAAATAGAAAGATTTGCTGTGATAAAGGGGAAAGCGTTAATTCAGCTTAGACAAATTGGGACCAATGATGTAATGGATTTTTATTTAGATGGCGAAGAACCATCTTATGTAGATATGCCAATTTGGTTTACACATAACATTAAAAATATTGGAGAAGAAGAATTGTATACTATTTTCTGGATAAATGAATTTTATAATCCAGAAGATCCAGATACTTTTATGGAAACTGTTTAATGAGAAATATGAAAATGAAATTAAAAGTAATGACAGTTGTTGGCACTCGTCCTGAAATTATACGTTTGGCTAGAGTGATGGCAAAATTAGATGAATCATCAGCTATAGAGCATATCATTGTTCATACAGGTCAGAATTATGATTACGAACTAAATCAAATATTCTTTGATGATATGGGTATTCGTAAACCTGATTATTTCTTAGATGCTGCCGGTGCAACTGCTACAGAAACCGTAGGGCAAATCTTAATAAAAATTGATCCATTGTTAGAAGAATTAAAACCTGATGCATTTTTAGTGCTTGGAGATACAAATAGCTGTCTATGTGCTATACCTGCAAAGAAAAGGCATATTCCGATTTTTCATATGGAAGCTGGAAATAGATGCTTTGACCAAAGAGTACCTGAAGAATCGAACCGTAAAATTGTAGATCACATTTCAGATATTAATTTAACATACAGTGATATTGCGCGTGAATATTTGTTAAGAGAAGGCTTGCCTGCAGATAGAATTATCAAAACAGGTTCACCTATGTTTGAAGTCTTAAATCATTATTTACCTTCTATTATGCAATCAGAAGTATTAAAGCGGTTGGATTTAGAAGCATATAAATATTTTGTAGTATCTGCACACCGTGAAGAAAATATTAGTAGTGAGAAAAATTTCTTAGGTTTAATAGAAAGCTTAAACCTAATTGCAGAACAATATAATTTTCCAATAATAGTAAGTACTCACCCTCGTACTCGAAAAATGATTGATGCGAAAGGAATTGTACTACATAAAAACATTCAGTTATTAAAACCTCTAGGGTTCAACGATTATAATGCATTGCAATTGAATTCTTATGCAGTTTTATCTGATAGTGGCACTATATCAGAAGAGTCTTCTATATTAAATTTCCCAGCTCTAAATATTAGACAAGCTCATGAACGTCCTGAAGCAATGGAAGAAGCTTCCGTAATGATGGTCGGTTTAAATCCAGAACGTATTATGCAAGCATTAGAGCAAGTATCTATACAAACAAGAGGAGACAAACGCGAGTTTAGGAGAGTAGCTGATTATTCCATGCCAAATGTTTCAGAGAAAATGGTCCGTATCATTATTTCTTATGTTGATTATATTAAAAGAGTAGTTTGGAGTGAATAAGACAAATATCAAAAAAGAAAAATTATGGATAGTTACTGAAGTCTTCTTCCCAGAAGAAGTAGCGACTAGTTATATATTAACAGAAATTGCAATTTCATTATCTAATGATTTTGAAGTAAACGTTATCTGCGGACCTGAATCATACGAAAAAGAGCTAAAAGATGTAGACTATACTAGGTTAAAAGAAATTCAAATTCATAGAATAAATAGATTTAATTTTAATAAGAATAAACTTATAACTAGAACTTTTAGATTATTGCTTCTGTCTGTAACAATGTTTTTTATTGGTTTAATTAAAATTAGCAAAAAACAAAAAGTACTAATAGTTACAAATCCTGCTACAATAATTCCCTTATACGCTTTTTTGAATAAATTTATAAAATTTGAATTATACTTTTTAATTCATGATGTTTTTCCAGAAAACTTAATCCCAATAAATATTTTTAAAACTAAAAATATAATTTACAAAACAATAAAGTATATATATGATGCAAGTTATAAGAGTGCTACAAAAATAATAGTGCTTGGGAGAGACATGAAAAAATTAATGTTAGAAAAAACAAAGTTCAATGATGAAGATGTGGTGATAATTGAGAATTGGGCAGATCTAGACAATGTTTTTCCTGTAAAGATGACTGACAACTCGATTTATCCTAATTCCTTTTATAATAAAATTGTAATTCAATATGCTGGCAATTTTGGACGCTTACAAAATTTAGATGTTTTTTTAAATTTGTTTTCTAAAATAACTAATCCTGATGTACATCTTGTATTATATGGTAGAGGTGCAATGGAGCAAAGCTTAAGAAATATTATTGTTGATTTAGGCTTGAAAAA